>JBGSWA010000250.1:0-13260 GCA_041752645.1 Gillisia sp.
TGTTGAGATCAAAGATGTGTATCAGCAGCTCCTAGTTCATTCTCTTTTAAATGAGAATAAGAAAAAACAAATTGAATATTTGGGGAAGTTGATTTACTATGATAGTATTTTATATAAAGGCCAGGTAGATATTCTCAACAAGGCCACATTCTCTTATGACATTCCTTATTTCAAACATCAGAAAAAGAAAACGGAGGAACAACTCAAAGCAAAGAGCAGGTATATTTCATATGCCGGAATATTGGCTGGATTTTCTGTTATATCCGTACTTGGTTTTTATGTCAGGGGTAGGAGAATGAAGGTTAGATTGGACCTCCTGCTTGAAAAGGCACCATTAATACAAAGCATTACTCCTGTAAAAATTTTAAGGGCTCCCACCATGGTTCCGGAAGCAATTAGAATGGATATATTAAAAAAGCTGGAAGCATTTGAGAATTCAGAAAGATTTATCAGGCCAGATCTGGATATGTATATAATAGCTCAGGAATTAGGTACAAATACCGCTTACCTGTCAACCATCATCAACTCTTACAAGCAATTGAGTTTTCCAAACTATATTAAGGATTTAAAAATTACCATGGCCATTAATCGGATGAATGATACTCCTGAATTGATGAAATTTAGTAATCAGGGACTCGCCGAACATTTCGGATTTAAAACTGCAGGATCATTTTCAGTTGCATTTTACAAAAAAACAGGAGTATCTGTTTCCGAATTTTTAAAAGAGTTAAAATTACGGAAAAACATCCCGTCATTTATAAATGGCGATATGTAATTGTTGCATTTTGCCTTTGATAGGACTTATTTAGCACTATAAATTTTTATTAATTAATTTTAAATTATTTCAATCATGAAAAAAGAACTTAAAGATTTTAAGGGAAGAGTTTTGCCAAATTTAAACAAAATTAAAGGTGGTGGAGCCGAAGGAGCTATTGACAGGGACAAGGTGATGCGTCCTAAAAATGGCAGTAAGTAAAATGAAAATTAAGAAATCCTGGATCAAAATTTTTTTGTCCAGGATTTCTTTTATTTTTATCGAATAAACTCAAAATTTAAATATTTTGGAGAATATCCAAATTGCTAGATGGGAAAGCACAGGATCCTTTAGCCTGGATTAATTTTTTTCAAAAGTTCCTCCCTTATTCCAGTAGCTATACTCGTTAAAACGCCTTGAATGATGTTTTAACTACTCATCAGATTATCGTTCCTTATCACTAAATTTAGCTGCGGTCAAGACCCTTCCAAACCAATGCTCTCACGTTCTATTGCAGTAAAATATTCCTCTTAGGCAATACTATTATTGATGTAACCCAAGTGAATGGTAATTGGGCCGCTGATCCAAGGGTGTTTATTATTCCAAAATTGGAAGATCAGAAAAATTCATTACATTGATAAATAAAAACTTAATTTGGAGGGCTTATGTGTGCTATGACATGAAACTATTTGCACTAGGTTAATTAAACTTCCTTTCAAAAAACCAAGAAAGAGATGGAAAAAGTTGAGGATCTTTCGCAAGGCCTGAATTATATCAGGTTACCAATCATTATAAATTATGGAGTTGTAGAGGCTTACCTGCGAAATAAAATAATAGGTGAGACTATTTCTTCTGAAGCCGAAGCCGGAAAGGGATCTGCTTATGCCGAAATCCTCGATATGTCCCTGGAAAAAAGCCAGGATGATCGTTTCGATCTGGCAATTGAACTGAAATTTATTACCCTGACTACTTTTTTCAGAAATAAGGTAGGAAAAATCCTTTTGCACGTGGCACTTGATTTTGACAAGGAAGAACAGCTTGTGAGCGTAAATGATTTCAAGTTGGTGGGAAATACCAAAAACTGGTTATTTAACAGGTCCCTGGAAACTATGGCGAATACTATTATGCATGGAAAAATTAGAAATAATTTGAAATTCAATTTCAGGCCTGAAATTGAAAAACACCTGCGATCTATGAATGAAAAACTCGAAAATCGGTTAGAAGTTGTACAGGGCATATTTCTAATCGGACGGCTCAACAGTTTTAGAATTTATGCGATAATACCTCAGGCTTCTCAGTTTCTGGTTTTGGTCAATTTCGAGGGAAATACACTTTTGGATATTAAAAAAATAATTTCCTTACCTTAAATAAATTCTTAGCTTCTTAAAAAATATCTATTTATGGTTTAAGGATGGCCTGCCCGTTTAAACTGACTTGTGGGATTGGTGCGGGCACTACATTGTTCACAGGCCTCGTGCTTTTTAAATAATAAAAAACAGCTTTTAGGTCCTCGTCAGTTAAATTGGCGTAATTCTGCCAGGGCATTGGAGGTAAAAGGTCTCTTCCGGTTTCCAATCCTTTTGATTTTCCTTTTCTAAGTGAAATTTTAAATTGTTCCAGGTTCCAACTTCCGATTCCAGTATCGTCTGAGCTTATATTGGAAGCAAATGAAACACCCCATGGTCCTGTAAATGCGGTTAGATCCTCATTCATCAGCATCCATCCCTTTTGCAGAGCATCGGTAGAAATCTCACCAAGAACCCTCTCTGAAGGATACCCGGAAAGCATAAGTTCCTCAATGACTTCGGGGCCTCTTTCTCCCATTGTTTTAGGGGAATGGCAGTCATGGCAGCCAATACTGGTTACAAGGTATTCCCCGCGATTTATATAATCTTGTTCAGTAAGGTCTTTTGTTCCTGGGACTGGTTCGTATTTCTTTTCATTACAGCTAATTAAAACCATAAACAATGAAATCAGGCTTACAGATAAAAATGTTGAGTTTCGGGAATTGGATTCTGATGTCATAATGAGTTTAGTTTTAATTCTTAATAATGAACTAATCCGGAAGATCGACTAAAATTTAGGTCCTTAAATATAACAGTCCTCTATGTTTTTTCAAATAGGTGATTTTCCCCCTCTTTTAGACGATAGAAGTCAGAATTAATTTAAAATTCAGCTCACAGAATTTTTAGGAAAGTGAAATATCACAGATAAATTAATTGCTGGAATTATAAATTAGGTTTAAAACGCGATTACTTTAGCGCCCTGTATTTTTTGCGAGCTCAACTCCTGAAGGGCAATATTGGCATCTTTCAACTTAAATTTCTTCACCTTGGGTTTAATCCCTGCTTTGTCTGCCAATTTTAAAAATTGGGATACATCCAGGGAGGTGACATTGGCAACGGTTTTAAGTTCTTTTTCCAGCCAAAGGTGCTCCTGATAGGATAGATTCAAGAGATATTCCTTGTCATAATCTTCTTTCCTGATAGAGTTAATTACCAATCGGCCTCCTTTTTCAAGATTGGTAAGAGCCTCCACCACCGGCTTCCAAACGGGTGTGGTATCTATTATGCCGTGAGGTATCTGCGGCGCCCTTTGGGCAGTTTCCCCGGCCCAATCTGCCCCCAGGTTCAAGGCAAATTGCTGTTCCTTCAGGCTCCTTGCAAAAATGTATATTTTTGAATCGGGATACTGAAATTTAGCCATTCTCAACACCAAATGCCCTGAAGCCCCAAAACCGGTCAGGCCTAGATGCTGGCCGTTCTTTAAGCAGGTCAGGCGTAAAGATCTGTAGCCCACGGATCCTGCACATAATAAAGGAGCTGCTTCAGCATTCGAAAAGACCGTAGGTATAGGGAATACAAAATCCTGCCAGGCGATCATATATTCAGCATAACCTCCATCTACATCCAGACCTGTGGCAGAGATAATCATCGCATAAATTTCTTTTCCCTTCAGGCAAAAGCTGCATTTTCCGCAGGCAGAATAGACCCAGGCGACCCCAACTCGATCATACAGGTTATATTTTTGAGATCCTTTCCCCTGTTCAACGATTCTCCCAACAACCTGATGACCCAAAATCACAGGGAATTTTGCGGGGTGAGTTCTTCTCTGAATTTCATCGATTTCGGTATGGCAAACCCCACAGGCACCAACTTTTATCAAGACTTCTCCTTTTTTAGGTTTTGGTATGGGGATTTCCACCAGGCTGAGAGGTTCACTATTTTCCTTTAAGGAAACAAGTTTATTTAAGATCATCGCCTTCATTGTGAAATCAGGATTTTGGTTTTTTTTTAAAAAAAAAGTTATGCCGGAATTTTTTCTGAAATAGTTATCTGGTTTTTAAGAATCACAACCACTGAAATTGTCAATATAGCAGCAAAATAGCACCACACGGAAATTACATTTTCTGGGAAAAAGATCTTTGTCCCAATAAAAGATGCGAGGATGGTAATTCCGAAACTTAACATTTATTTCGCTGAAGAAACAAATGCGGAGAAAACCGTGGGTATAAAATAAAGCAATCCCGGGATTAGCATGAATGGAGTGGGCAGGTCCAAAAAGTACCCGATATGATTATTCCTGATTCCGGCATCTATTGGAAATGTAAGCAGCCCATATCCCAGGGCTGCTGAAACAACAATCCCAGTTAATAAAAGGATTCTTAAAATATTTTTTTGCCTTTTCTTTTTTTTATTGATAAAAATTGAAAATGAACCCAGGTAGGCCAAACCACCTGGGCAATAATTAAAAAGGCGAACATAGAAGTGATCTTATAACCTGAAAATTCAGGAATGGAAAGGGAAAGCCATAAGATCCCTTCAGAGAATTGCTGAATGAAGAAATAAAAGGGATAATGGCAAAAGGCAGTTGCAGCCTGCTAGTACTCAATTTTACAGCGGCAACACCTCCGGCAAAAAGTACTGCACTGGCAATAAAACTCGCACTTGCTGAAAAACACATAATAGAGTATGTTTTGATTTTTACTTTTTTCGAATGGGTTTCAGCACCGCGACATAATGGCTGACCGATTCTTACACATTTAGGTTACAATACAAAAACGGAAATAATTATGATTAAAATCAATATGGGATATAAATGAATACCTCCGATTGCGGCAATTATGGAATTTACCACAATGTAAGGGGGAGTAATTAATTGATAATGGATCCGGGGAATAAAAAAAATCCCTGGAGCCTTATTCAATGGAGGCTGCAGGGATTGAATTTTTATGAAATAAAGAAATTCAGTTATTACCTGAACATATTTTTTTTCTTGATCATCTCGGTAGTAGTTTCGGGTAACATATCTTCCCATCCTGATTCTCTGTCTCCTATCATTTGAAGCACCTTTCTGGAAGAAATATCGAGAATTTCAGGGTCATAATTGATAATATCAACTACCCGACCATTTTCCTTAAAGTACTTGTAGAGTTCCCTCATTCTTGGATGTAACTCCAAATTTTTACTGGTAGTAATTTTTCCGGTTTCCTGGTCTTTACTGGGATACAAATAAATCTTGAGGTCTTTAAAGAATAGTTTTCCAAAGGCTTCCAATATTCCCCCGCTTAAATGCCGGTAATATTTTTCATCAAAAATGTCAGCCAGAGTTTGAACACCCATGGTAAGGCCCATTCTTTCTTTTGTATGCTGAGCAAAATACTCAACCACCTTATAATATTCCTGAAAGTTCGAGATCATGACCGTTTGCCCTAAGGAGCATAATAAATCGGCGCGATCCAGAAAATCTTTCTCATCAATCTCTCCATCTGCCTTTAAATTGGAAAGGGTAATTTCAAAAATGACAGTCGCATTATCCTCAGCTACCTTTTTTTCATTTAAAAATAATTCAAGAGACTTCTCATACATGCTAATATTTACCTTGGTAACCGGTCTGAAGCTCCCTCGCAGGGTTAAAATATTTTTTTTATAAAGCAAACTTGCCGGAAGAATGCTGTTGCCGTCTGATCCAAACATTATGGCCTCGGTCATTCCATTTTTAACCAGTTGTAAGCTCATCAAACGGTTATCCACATTTTTAAAAAGAGGCCCGGTAAAATTAATGGTGTCAATTTCAATTTGATCCAGACCTATATTATCGTACAATTGCTTCAGAAGTATTTTGGAATCGTCATAATGATAATAGGCGCCATAAATTAAATTCACGCCCAATATACCCAGGGTGTTTTGTTGCAGGACGGCTGAGTTTTCATGAAACTGGATGTGGAGAATAATTTCGCTGTATTCTTCCTTTGGTTTGGATTGGAACCTGATTCCCAACCAGCCGTGACCTTTGTATCTTTTGGCAAAATCTATGGTTGCCACTGTATTGGCATAGCTAAAGAACAATTTATCGGGATAGTTCTCCCTGGAAATACGCTCTTCAATTAGCCTTATTTCAAGAGAAAGCATGCTTTTCAAACGGGACTCAGTTACATATCTTCCCTCTGGCTCCACGCCATAAATTGCATCGCTGTAATCCTTGTCATAGGCACTCAATGTTTTAGCAATTGTTCCGGAAGGATCACCTGTCTGGAAAAAATTTCGGACCGTTTCCTGGCCGGCTCCTATTTCATCGAAAGTGCCATAGATATTTTCATTGAGATTTATTCGTTGGGTTTTATACTCAATCGAATTTATTTCTTCAAATTCCTGATCTCCGTTTATTGTAACTGGCATAGCTTCTGGTTTAATGCATTGGGCTTTGATTTTACAAATTTAAGGATTTTAAAACCTATTTATCGAAACTTTATAAGTTGGATCTTCCATAATATTTACCTCAATAATTGCATCTGCATTTGTCAATAATTTCCGGCAATCATTGCTTAGGTGTCTTAAATGAAGTGTCTTACCTTGTTTAAAATATCGTTCAGTAAGTTTGTTAACCGCTTCAATACCTGACATATCCACTATTCTACTTTCAGAAAAATCTATGATCACCTCTTCAGGATCGTTTAAAACATCAAATTTATCATTAAAAGCGTGCACAGATCCAAAGAAAAGAGGGCCGTAAATTTCGTAGTGTTTAATCCCATCCTTATCAACACTTTTTCTGGCTCTAATCATTTTGGCGTTGTCCCAGGCAAATACCAATGCAGAAATAATTACCCCAATTAAAACCGCCAGGGCAAGGTTGTGTAATACAACGGTTACTAAAGTCACTAAAATCATTACCAGGACATCAGACCTCGGCATTCTTTTAAAGGTGCGCAGGGAGGCCCATTCAAAGGTTCCAAAAGCAACCATTATCATTAGTCCTGTAAGAGCTGCCATAGGTAATAATTCAATAATGTCTGCAGCAAACATTATAAATAAAAGCAAACTCACGGCAGCTACAATCCCGGATAATCTTGCGCGTGCACCGGAGGAAACATTGATTAAACTCTGCCCCAACATCGCGCAACCGCCCATTCCGGAAAAGAATCCGGACAAGACATTGGCGGTTCCCTGGGCAACACATTCCTTATTTCCACGACCACGGGTCTCTGTAATTTCATCTATAATATTTAGAGTCAATAAGCTTTCAATAAGCCCAACCCCAGCCATAATTGCGGCATAAGGAAAAATTAGGGCGATAGATTTCCAGGTAAAGGGAACCATTGGGATATGAAAAGGAGGAAATCCACCATTGATAGACGCAATATCTCCTACTGTTTTTGTGTCTATTCCAAAACCTACAACCACTCCAAATATTACAAGGATAGCGATCAGAGAAGAGGGAACAACTTTGGTGAGTTTTGGAAGTCCCCATATTATTACCATCGTTAACAAAACAAGTCCTAACATGATATATAATGGAGTTCCGGTCATCCATTGCATTTCCCCTTCAGTATTTACGAACTTAAATTGATTGAGTTGTGACATAAAAATAATGATTGCCAATCCATTCACAAATCCGAAGATCACTGAGTGTGGCACCAGTCGGATCAATTTTCCCAATCGCAGGATTCCCGCCAGCATTTGCAGAATTCCGGCTAAAATTACGGTCGCAAATACGTATTCCGGGCCGTGAGATATTGTCAGGGAAACAATTACAACCGCTACAGCCCCCGTGGCACCAGAGATCATTCCCGGACGGCCACCAAAAACAGCGGTTACCAAACCCATTACAAAGGCGGCGTACAGTCCTGTTAAGGGGGAAAGTCCTGCTATAATGGAAAAGGCAACTGCTTCCGGAATTAATGCCAGTGCCACGGTAAAGCCGGCCAGGACTTCGGTTTTGTAATTTACTTTTTGTGAAAAGTCAAAGAGGTTGAAGAATTTTGTCATTTAATAATGTTTAATAATTTTTGCAGATCGTAATCTGTCTACTAAAAATGAATTATAAAAAGCTGGAAGAAACTGTGTGAGAACTCTAGGGTGGGGTAACCGGAGATGACAATAGTATGATTTGGACTTTTTTCATAAGAGTCGGCAAAATTAGGCAATTAAATTATAGTACCGATGGTTTTATTATTATTTATTTGAGGGTTTTAACTGGATATTAGGTGTGAATATTGTGAATTTCAATACTATATATTTAATATTTGAGGAGTTTATATGGATAAATCATTTTTCCAGTCTGACATCTTAATTTTTGATACTATTTCGGGCTGCCAATTATTTTTCTGGATAATTCAGCTATGGATTCATGGGAATGCTGATGTTCCCATTTGGAGATAACCACCTGCCATAATTGGAGTCCTTTTGATCGGAGAGCGGTGGGGCTGGAACTCGAATAAAAGCGCCACTATAAAACCCTTCAAAATCAATCTTTGTAAGAGCGCAAAAATGAGTTAATTCCTATCTCCCTTAAATTTATTAAAAATGTTGATGTTCAGGAAATTTAAATATAAAAATATGGTAATGAGGAGTTTACATAGATTCTAATGAATTGAAATTACTTTCGGCTTCAAATTTTTTATAAGTATCTTTGTGAAAAATTTAGATGCTATGGCGCATAAGGCTGGTTTTGTAAATATTATTGGAAATCCCAACGTGGGGAAATCCACATTGATGAATGCTTTTGTAGGTGAAAAACTTTCCATTATCACTTCCAAAGCACAAACTACCCGCCACCGTATTTTAGGAATTGTAAACGGGGAGGACTTTCAGGTAATTTTAAGCGATACCCCAGGGATTATCAAGCCAGCTTATGATTTGCAAAAATCTATGATGGATTTTGTGAAATCGGCTTTTGAGGATGCTGATGTGCTTCTTTATATGGTTGAAATTGGCGAACAGGCATTGAAAGATGAAGCTTTTTTCAACAAGATCATACATTCAAAGATACCTGTATTATTGCTGCTTAATAAAATAGATACCTCAAACCAGGAACAACTGGAAGAGCAGGTACAATACTGGACTGAAAAGGTGCCTAATGCAGAGATCTATGCTATTTCTGCATTAGAGGGTTTTAATGTCTCCGAGGTTTTTAGCAGGGTAGTAGAATTATTGCCGGAATCACCTGCCTTTTATCCAAAAGATACGCTCACCGATAAACCGGAACGATTTTTTGTAAATGAAATTATTCGTGAAAAGATTTTAATGCATTACAAAAAAGAAATTCCATATAGTGTTGAAATTGATACCGAGGAATTCTTTGAAGATCCTGAAATCATAAGGATGCGAAGCGTAATTATGGTGGAACGTGAAACCCAGAAAGGGATTATTATCGGTCATAAGGGATCTGCGCTAAAACGGGTTGGAGTGGAATCAAGAAAAGATCTGGAGAAATTTTTCGGAAAACAGGTTCACTTGGAACTCTATGTAAAGGTCAACAAAAATTGGCGTAACGATGCCAAGCAGTTAAAAAGATTTGGGTATAATAAGTAGCTTTGAGATGTTAGATTTCAAAGGTTAGTTGTGAGATATCAGGATTCAGGGCTCATACGCATTTTTCTTTCCCCTGTATTCGGTTCTCTTTAATATTTCTTTTATCAACTTGTGGCTTCTCACTTCAATTCACATCTCCAACAATTCTTCCAAATAAGATCTTTTATTTGAAAGTCGCGGGATTTTGTGCTGTCCTCCCAGTTTATCCTGTTTTTTTAGCCAGTCGTAAAAAAGGCCTTTCCTGGCAGGATGTACAGTAGGCATATTCAGGGTCATATTATTGAAACGCTTGGCTTCATAATCGCTGTTAAGCTGTTGCAGGGCAAAATCCAGCTCCATTGTAAAGGCCTCCAGGTTTTGTGGAAGGGTTTTAAATTCTATAATCCATTCATGTGCACCTTTTTCCTTTCCAATCATAAAAATTGGGGCGGCCGTATATTCGACAATTTCACAACCCGTAACCTGGGAAGCTATTTTCAGTGCTTTGTCCGTGTTTTCAATGATCAATTCCTCCCCAAAGACGTTAATATGGTGCTTGGTCCTGCCGGAAACTTTGATCCGGTGGGGACTAAGGGAGGTGAATCTTACGGTATCTCCAATTTTATAACGCCATAATCCTGCATTTGTGGTGATCACAACAGCATAATTAGCGCCTGTTTCCACCTCGCTCAATGGGATCACTTTTTCAGAGGCAGTGCCATAGGTTTCCATGGGAATAAATTCATAATAAATCCCATAATCCAGCATCAGTAACAATCCATCCGCCTCATTTTGATCCTGACAAGCGAAAAAACCTTCAGAGGCATTATAAATTTCATAATATCGAAAATCTGCTTTAGGCAATAAATTGTGATACTGCTGCGCATAAGGATCAAAGTTCACCCCTCCGTGAAAGTAAACCTCCAGGTTTGGCCAGACCTCAAATAAATTTCCTTTTCCACTTGTTTCCAATACATTGTTCAGCAATACCAGCATCCAGGAAGGAACTCCGGCAAGGCTGGTGACATTTTCCTTGACAGTTTCATTTACAATTGCCTGCATTTTTATTTCCCAATCGCCCATCAATGAAATCTCACTGCTGGGAGTACTGCTGAATTCTGCCCAAAACGGCATATTATCAATAAGGATAGCTGATAAATCCCCGTAAGAGGTTCCGTTGTTTTTATAGATATCTTTGCTTCCACCCAATCGAAGGCTCTTTCCGGTGAATAATTGCGATTGCGGATTGTTGTTCAGGTACATGCACAACAGATCCTTGCTGGTTGCATAGTGACAATTCTCCAGGGAGTCGTCACTAACCGGGATGAATTTGCTTTTGGCATTTGTCGTGCCGCTGGATTTTGCAAACCACTTTATTGGGGTTGGCCAGAATAGATTGTTCTCCCCAAGCCTGCAGCGTTCTATTTGAGATTCATACTCTTCATAGCTATGCAGGGGAACACGTTGGGAAAAGGTTTGATAATTTGTAATCCCAGCAAAATCGTACTTTTTGCCAATTTCAGTATTTTTGGCTTTGTTTATTAAATTCCTAAGTAGTTCATTTTGAACCTCATTCGGATATTTTATAAATAATTCCATTTGATGGATACGTTTTTTTAAAAACCAGGAAGCTATGGAGTTTACTAAGGTGATTGGCATTATTCTTTTTTATCTTTAAAAGGTCTTTAAAAGGCTCTGAATTATCGTAATATTCGGTCAAAATTAAAACTAATCCGGACGTATTCAACAATACATTTCCGATAAAAATAAACAAAAAACAATGAGGTACGAAGGTGTTTTGACAAAAATGAAAACCGAACTCCAAAATGAAGTCCAATATTACCTGATTTTTGAATCCGATTTCTTGCATCTGAACCAAATTCTGGATAAAACCATCAGTATAAATTTTTTAAGTTACCATTGTTTAAATTGCGAATTGCAGAAGAAAATTTTTGCCCAGGGATTTTGTTACAGTTGCTTCACTTCAATCCCTCAGTCCGGCAGCTGGATCATGAGCCCTGAATTGAGCACCGCTCATCTGGATATTGAAGACCGCGACCTGGTTTATGAAAAAAACGTTCAGCTAAAACCACATGTGGTGTATCTTGCAAATTCCAGCAATGTAAAGGTGGGAGTGACAAGAAAGACCCAAATTCCTACCAGATGGATCGATCAGGGCGCGCACGAAGCCATAGAAATAGTGGAAGTGCCCAACAGATATCTGGCAGGGATCACAGAAATGGCGCTAAAACAACACATATCGGATAAGACTAACTGGCGAAAAATGCTCACCAATGATATCACCGATCTAAACCTGGAGGAACAGCGCGATAAATTAAAGAAATACATACCTGAAGCAGCCATAGAATATTATCTGGCAAACAATAAGGAAACTGAGATTATTTTCCCGGTGTTGGAATACCCTAAAAAGATAAAGACCCTCAATCTCGTCAAAACTCCTTATTTTGAAGGGGTGCTCAGGGGGATTAAAGGTCAATATTTGTTGTTTCGGGACGGTACCGTTTTTAATGTTCGGAATCACGAAGGTTTTGTAGTGGAGATAAGAATTTCTTAAAACAAAATTAAAAACTAATGAGGCCTTTGAAGCGGTCAAAATTGAAAATCCAACCAATTATATTTTTATTTTAATTTGATACTGAAATCAAATGGAAAAGAAAATGTTGAGATGGCTGCAGCGATTTTCAAATGATGAGAAAGTATTTTCTCAGGTAGGAGCGGCTATTTTAATTGTCAAAACAGCGAAAGCTTGCAGAGTTGGGAGCTGGGGCAGCAAGGGAATCCAGGCATTTGAATTTACCAATCAACTCGCGTGGAATTAAGGAATTTTCCAAGCAATAAGGGGAATGTAAAAATAAACGGTTGTTGGGATGCCTTAAAACAAGTATTTAAGCATAGTGATTTTAAATGGTCAAGTGTAAGTGGAAGCCATAAGAAGGGTTTTGATCTATATTTGATGATTATATCGGATAAGACAGTACTGTCAAGCCCTAGGAAAATTCAAAGGAAATTAGAGGATTGGCTTCTGCCTTAGCAAAATATTACTCTGTACATCAACATATTCAAAATCCCAGTTTGTTAGACCATATTTAAGTTGTTGGGTACTACATTTTATTCTATTTCAAACAACCTCTGACAGGTTTTTGGAAAGCTTTAGGGGGTGTTTTACTAATTTTTTTTAATGGTGTCCTGGGCTTTTTTCCTTCCACCCAACAATCCGCCAAAAATATCACGAGCTACATCTTCAATCTTTTTCTCCTGCTGGCTTCTCACCGAATCTTTTTGAGCTTGAGGAATTTTAGCTATGCTATCTGCCGGTTTTGGGGGAAGTTTTCCTCCCTTTAATATATTTGAGATCGCATCAAGTCCTTTTTGGGTGAAAGCCTCCTTTTGTTGCTCAACTACTTTTTGAGTGAGGGTATTGATGGCTTGCTGGGTGTTTATTTTGATTTTCGGATCCTGAAAACTCCCCGATAAACCTATAGGCAAAGCGACAGTTAGGTCTTGAAGGTTCGTTGCGCTCAATTTGGCAAGGGTTCCTCCAATTTCACTTCCCAGCATTTTTGCTGGAACATCCAGGGTGAGGTTGTAATTCATCCGATTGTCAAAACTGTGGCTACCTGATACATTGATGTTTACGCCTTTTATTTTAAAGGCGAAAGGGGTTATCTCCGCCATTCCGTTTTTAAAGGTGAC
>JBGSWA010000251.1:0-6544 GCA_041752645.1 Gillisia sp.
TCCTATTACCCCCATGGCAAGAGCAATAGTGATGGTACGTTGAATTTTAATTTTTTTCATAATATTTCAGGTATCAAGGTCTTCACACTCAAACCCCATATTTCGGATCGATTCTACAATCTCATGCTCTAAGGACCGGTCTCTTACTTCAATTCTTAATACTTTTTCCCTGTCATCCAAATCAACCGACCAATTAAGTACTTCGGAATGGCCATTAAGCATAGAAGAAATCATTCGGACCTCTTCACTATTATTTAAAGAAGTTTTAAAAACAAGAATCAACATATCACTAAATTAAATTTTCTTTTATTCGGAAAACATGGTTGAGGACAAAATAACAAACAAAAGCAGCTAGCATTGCAAAGGTTGTTAACCGTCAACCTTAGCTCTTCGAAATTTTATTGCAGCAAAATCAATTAAGAGGACAATCCACTTTCTTTTATTACTAATCCACCACCATTGCATAAGGCTCAAAAAAATATCACTAACCATTGCCACTGGTACAAATTTTCACAAGAATAAAACCTTGATTTGCATAACTATACAACTGTCAAAAGGGTTTAATATGGAAATCATTGATCCTTTTCCTGGTTAGACAAAAACATTGGGGTTGTGTAAAAGCTTTCAAGAATATTCCTTTTTCAAATTATTTTAAGTCTGCCCCATGCACCCTTTTAGTAATTATAAAAGAACGCTTTCTTATAAAAATTAGTCCCATTTAAGTACGACATAGTTGATGGTTTAATCCTCCACAAAATAATAACATAATAAAGGCTTAACCCCGTTTAATTTCTAAAATTGAAATCCAAAACTTACTCCGGGTAAACCACCGTCATCTCCAACACCATAAAAAGCAGTTATTACAAATCTTGACAAAGGCGCAAACCAGATTCCGCCTCCATATCCAATATGCCATTTATTACTATCATCATTTTTTGTCCAAACCCGCCCAAGGTCATTAAAAGCCAACAAACCCAATGATCCAGGAAAAACATATGTTTTAAAATCTGCCAATTTAAGCCGGAGGTCTAAATTATGATAAAACATACTTCTGCCACTAAACCTGAATCTGCGATAACCTCTTAAGTTATTGGTTCCACTCAGGTTCTGCGCCTGATAGAATTCAATATTTCCAAAACTTACTCCTGCCCCAATACGGTTGGCAATTACAAACCTCGCCCTTTTATTGAAGCTGATAAAAAAGGACATGTCAGAAGTTAATAAACTATAATTAGAACTGAATTTCCCCAACCCTTTGTAGGCAATAAAAGCAGATTGCCAGTTAATTCCCCGGGAAGGCAAAACCTTATTATTCCGGTTATCAAGAGAAGCTAAAAACTGCAAACCAGCATACGTTTTTGTTTTGGATAAAGTGGCATCATCTAACCCATTGAGTTGGGTTAAGTTGATCAGCCTACCAAGGTTATCTGAACTATCAAAAGAATAGTATTGAAAGGCCGGGCCTGCAGCTATAGAAAAATCAGAAGAAATTTTTCTACGTAATAATAACTGAACATCTGCAAGCGTAAATCTTGCACGATAAAATTCAATACCCTCTTTTCTTTCTTTATCATAAACAGATTCATTACCGTATGTAAAAAAATTAATGAGGTTGTTCGGCGCATTTACAACAATCTTTGATAATAAATCTGTCTTATTAAACACGTTAACTGCTGTAAGGCTATATCCGAATCTATACGCCTTTGTAGCTAAAGAATGTGCAACCGATAACGAATGTTGTTGTGCAAATGGTGCTTTACGAAAACCCTGTTTTGTATATCTAAAAGAAAGACCCAAAAATACTCCATCATCCGGATTGTATGCACCAGAAATAAAGGGAGCAAGAATATCATACTTATATTCCCGCATGCTGAATGCATTAATTTTTGGATCTTCAGATAATTTTATATTGAAATTCCCATTTCCTTTGAACGAATTTTTTTCCCCGGAAAGGTCGTAGATCATTGTTTTATTTCCAGCGGTTGCTGTTTTAATTTCAAATGCATCCTCGCCATTGCCGCCGATGATCCTTATTTTTAATTTTCCATTTTCGCTACCATGAAGGTTAAAATTATCATCACCTTTTAAGCCATACAAGCGAATTTCCCTTGTTTCTGAACCCACGAATTTCCTTTCATATATCTTCTTATCAATTGCATGAATTTTATTTACTTTAAAAACCTTTACAGTTACAGATCCATCCTCATGGCGCTCTACGTCAAATATTTCTGTTTTATCACTACCATAAACGGTAACAGTTCGTGAAAGAAAGGTATAATAATCCAACATCTCATCTACAAAATACTTTTTTCTTTTCTTTAATTTTTCGATGATGCTTTTTGCAGAATAGGATTGAATTTCTTCAGGCTGCAAACTCAATGCTTTTTCAATTAAGTCATTACTCATCAAATTTAAAAAGGCCTCCGCTGCTTTTTGCCAGTCCTCCCTGTTAAGCTCATTGATATAATTCCTGTCGAAATATTTAGCATTAAAATTATAGCTGCTAATATGTTTAGCTTTAGGTCTAAAACCCTGTAATTGAGGGGCAACTGCGGGGCGACCAACGAAAAAGGGCAATATACCGCTGCTGATAAAAAAAGGTTGATCCCGGTCCCTCGGTATGGGAAAATACGTTTTGCCTTTCCCATTATCCCTTGCGCCCCAACGCCATTGATCCTCATGTCTGTCAAAATCCATGATGAACATATCGAGTAACCGCGCCTGCAGGGTAGCTTTTTGATCTATATTATTGTCATTATCCTCCAGCAACTTTTTTTCCATTTTGTCCGTACTCCATGTTTTCTCATTATCCGTGGGATTACGTTGCTCAAGCAGGCAAAAAGAATTGCTAAAATCATTAAAGTACTCTCCCAGTATTGGATCAGCAGGTACAAAAACGAGTTTGGGATTTGAATGGGGAACTCCGGCAACTTCTGCCAATGGAGGCACAGATAGGGCAGCATAAGGGTAAGAGGCAGAAACCCCATCAGCAATTAAATCGTTAACAACCCCAAGCCCGCGCAAATCCGGAGGTACTGCAGCATCCGTAACATTTTTCTCTATTTGCCTTAATACATATTCATTACCGTTTATATCAACAAGCCGTAAAGATTTGGTTTGATGGCCACCTCCGATCCTTATTGGAGTTAACCCACCGGATTCAACTGCAAGATCAAGTACCTCAACTTTAATCGGCGTTTTCCATTCCTCCCGATAATTTTTTCCTAAAAACAAGTTTCGGAACCCTCCTGATTTAATTTTAGATGAAGCTGCAACAGTAACGGAATCCGGAAAATTGACCCGATCAAAAGATTTAGCAACTTTCGTTTCCGGAATTGAAAAGAGCGGAGCGGAAAAAATAGGGTTTGTCAGATTTGTACTTTCAGTTGAATAATAATTAACCCGGGTACTTCTATCAGACAAAACTTCTATTACGGCAAAACCTTTCTGCTCTGAAGCAAATAAGGAATATTTTCCCATTTTCACCCTTGTACTTTTAGATCCTGAGCCACTTACGATATTATACAGACTATCCTTTAATAGCAATTCCAAAGAATGTTCGTGACCAGCCACCTGAATTACATTCCTTTGGCCATTGATGGCTGACCGTATTTGTTCAATATAATTTTTATACTGAGGATGATTGACATCCTCTATGTTTCCAAACCATTTTCTGGAAAGTGGATAAATAGATCCGATTATAGGAAGTGGAATATAAAGATTGGGTTTTAGATCCGTCAATAGAAATATATGTTGTTTCAAAGTATAGTATCCACCATGAATGCCATAAGTGTTCAAAGGGTGGTGCATCGTAAGAATGATCAGCTTATCCGGATAGGAAGCAATGGTATTCTTAAGAGCAAGGATAACTTCTTCCTCTGTCTTGTAGGGGCAATCTGATTCAATTCCCGGGTTTTCGCTTTTATTTAACCACCATTCACTATCCATAAAAATAAGGACGGTCCTGTCGCTTACCACCACCTCCATTGGACCTGCACATCCATCTTCCGGTAGCAATCGTATATTATTTAATTGCAAGGATCGGATATAGGCCCCTTGATTTTTTATATGCTGTAGACCCCCTATCTTTCCTTTCTTCCAATCATGATTACCAGGTACAAAGAAAGCTTTGGCATTCATATTTTTAACAACAGATATTTGATAATCAATGATCCTTTTTGCTTCTTCATAGTTCTTATCCCCCTCATTAGGTAATCCTTCGGGATAAATATTATCGCCCAAATACAATAGCACATTTGTGGTATCGTTCCAGTCGATATTCATCTTTAACCAATCGCAAACAGGATGGCTATTTTTATCAAGTATACCGGCATCTCCAACCAAAAATATACGCTCAACTACCCTATTACTTTGGGATTGAATAAGCTGAAAACAAGCAAGTGAAAAACAGGTAAATATATATCTATAATATTTTCTCATCTAATTATTTTTTAAATTATCGTCAATATTCTTAGGGGGCACTATAAAAAAGCTGAAGCCAATAAAAGGAGCTCCGGATAAATTGTTTTTAATCAATACATCACTATTTCTTCTTCCAGATTGGGTTAAATTAAATTGCAAATGCTGCCTGAAACCGAGTTCTGTACTAAACCAAAGCCAATTGTGAATCTCTTTTTCCAATTCTACTCCAAATTTTACTTCCGAACGATGTAAATGTGGTTTCCCGGTAATTTCCAACCCTTCAATTTTGTTACTTAACCGATAAGAAGCTCCGTTTAAAGCTGCCGACAAAAACCAGAAGTTCTTTTCACTTTTCGAATAGCGTAGTCTGATATTACTAGGTAAAAGACTTTCAATACCCCATCTGTTAGAAAAATTTCGATTGTAGGCGAATAAGGGATATATCGAGGCCCTTCCAAACGAATAACCATAGGCAACACCAAAAGCATAACTTAGATTTTCATTTCGTTTCCATCCATACATGGTGGAAATAGAAACTTTCAAAAAGTCAATAAAGGGGATACCTCCTTTTGTAAATTCACCATTTAAATCTGCACTGCCACGAAACAAAAAATACGTGTTATTTAATGTAGGCTTAACAACATAAAGCTGGGCCCCTATTGATTTTAAAGATCTATCTTCAAGAGCATTGTAAACAGGATAATTAACGATTGAAGGATTTGTGAAATGAAGCTGCTCCTGGAAATAACGTATCCCGCCGACGATTGCTAATCCCGGTTTGTTTACAACAGGTACTCGAATCTTAATATCCAAACGACCATTTCGATCAATACCATTACTTGCATTTTTATACAATGAACTTTGGGATGTAGAAGTAATGGTATAATTTGGAATTAACTCATATTTAATAACCAACCCTTTGGAAGGAGGGGATCCAATTATCTTTGGGGAGCAAAATAAATTTCCCCTCTGTGGTAAATTTTCAACCTGAGAAATTACCAACAAAGAAATCAAATTTAGTATTACAAAAAATACGATGAATTTACTTATCATCTAAATGATTTTCTCCTTTTTAAAAATAGTCGATCTTAGTCTTAGCTATATCCTACCAATTTTTTTGAATGTACAAACTGCCATACACTCATTTCCGACGTATGAATTTTAATATATTACCATACTCAGATTTATCTCCCTCATTGGATATATACAAGTGTCCATCCTTATCAAAGGCAATTCCCTCAGGCTGATTAAATATTTTTCCATTCAAATGAAAAACGCCCTTGGTCTTCCAATTGCCATTGGTCACAACCAAGAGCCTGTTTACCCCGGAAATAATAAACCAATCGCCGGTCAGCGCATCTTGGCTTAATGCAGAAGGCCGAAAATCTCCCTGTAACTTTTTAGTAATTTCCCGAATATTTTTTTCCTCTATACTTATTCGGGAATGCATAACTAATTGATCTTTAATATCAATGATAAATATGCTCACCTTCTTTTTATCGTCTTTGCAATTTTTACAGAGTATATATAACTTATCACCCGTGTCGTCTCCATACATACCCTCATACTCTCCTTCAGGTATAAGCCCTTTCCATTCTTTTACTATACCTATAATTCTATTACCAGCAGCTGTTCTTGCAAATGAAAAAATACTTCCATTGCTTTTTAAAACATAAATAGTTTCTTTAACAAGGGCTACATCTTCGTAATCTCCTTTCTTTCCAAATTTATTTTCTACTGCATTTTTAAAGTCCCCGAACAATCGATAAATTACTCCATCTTCATCCTGTATAGCATATACTGTATCTGGATTTCCTTTATAAAAACAAATACCCGAAATCTCCAACAGTTCCTTTGGCATTGTGAACTTACCGGGCTTGGTTAGATCAAAACCCAAAGGGGATTTCTGATCATCTGGTTGGCAGGCACCAAAAGACAGGCAGAGGGCAAATACAACAGTATTGGATATCTTTAAATATTTATTCAATGGATATTTTTTAAATATTCGTATATGGCTTCCTGAGAACGCATAGCCTTTGCTTTGGGCTCTTTTCTAATAATTATATTTTCGGAAGCAGAATTGATTCTTACCGCTTGTATATTATCAAGTAACTGCAACTGA
>JBGSWA010000252.1:0-4304 GCA_041752645.1 Gillisia sp.
ATCTCCCCGAAGATTTAAATAAGGATATGACCTTAATGAATGAATTGATTCGGGGCGAAAAGGATCATTATCAGCAGGAGAAAAGATATTTCCATAAGGATGGACATGTGGTGTATATCATTAAAGCAGTATCTGTAGTAAAAAATGTTGCAGGAAACATCATATACTTTATTTATCAAATCATTGATATATCTAAACGTAAGCATGCAGAATTTAAATTGAAAGCACTATTTGCGGAAAATAAAGCGATTATGGATGCCACTACTGAAGTGGCTTTAAACTAAACAGAATGGTTATAGGTGTTTGATCGGCAATCCAAACGTCTACTTCGTAAACGATGGCTTCACCGGATAATGCCTTTTGAAAATTAACTTTCAATTCCTCTTTCGTCTTCTCTGATATCTGCCACCAATAGCAGTCCCAAAAATATTTTCCAAGCACGTCCCCGGATTTTAATCCGGCCATATTAACAGCAGTATCATTAACTTCCATTAATATACCTTCCCTGCTTAGAATTCCCAGAAAGGAATAGGTAGAGTTGAAAATTCCCTGAAACTTAAGTTCATTTTTTTTAATTTCTGTTATATCCTGAAAGCTTCCGATTACTTTATCCCCAAGCTTTCGGCCGGTACATCTGACCCATTTTTGATTTCCGCTTGCCGTAATGAGCAGACAATTGACATCAAATCTTTCATTTTTATGGATGACATTATTGAGGCTATCAATAATAACAGACCGATGATCAGGATGATAAAATTCAATTCCATTGGCCTTACTATGGTCAAAATCTAAAGGAACTTCATGGATTTGGTATACGGTTTCTGTCCAAATAGTTTGGCCAGTTGCAATATCCAATTCCCATGTCCCGATATTATTGGCTAGTTGGGTTTCTTCCAACAGCTCCAGACTTTTTGTAAGCTCAGTGTTTGCCTGGCTAAATTCCAATTCCTTTTTTCGAAGTTCTAATAGGTTAGTAGCTTGTTTAGCTAATTTTCGAAGAAAATCCAATTGTTCCTCGTTTAATTTTTTGGGTTTATCGTCTACCACACAAAGCGTACCCAATACGTATCCATCCTGGTTTACAAGGGGAACTCCGGCATAAAATATAATATTAGGATCATTGGTAACCAATGGATTATCTCTGAAGCGTTCATCTTTTCGTGCATCTTCCACTACAAAAGGAACCTCCGGAGTATTAATTGCATGTGCACAAAAGGAAAAATCTCTCGATGTTTCCTTGAGGTCAATTCCGTGGTGAGAAAGAAACCATTGTTTATCCTCTGTAATCAGGCTGATCAAAGAAATTTTTGTTTCGCAGAATTTTGCTGAGATTGATGTAATGAAATCGAAATCCCCTTCTTCACTAATTTCTTTAATTTGGTAAATATCTATCTGCTTTAATCTTTCCCTTTCGTTATCTGGTATTGCTGGCTTTTGCATATAACCAATCTTCTGTCTTTATATATCTATTATTAAATACTTCTCTTTATTTTAAACAAACACAAAACAGCATAAAAACACTTTTGAGCTACTCTAAATAATTACAATGTTCCTTGGATGTTTTTATAAGTAATAGTGCCAGTAAAAACAGGGGTTTAATAAAATAAACTTTCTGAATTTTACACCCCTGAGCCTTAAAAATCTTTAAATTATTCCTGATTTTTGGTTGTTTTTTTCTTTTCGATAAACGTAAAAATTAGATGTTATTTTATCGGCAATCCTATATTTTAGCTGATATATTTTTCAGTCCTTAAAATGAACCAAGGATTCTTTTTTGAGCATACATAAGATTCCCGCCTTATTACAATCCAATAACCCTTGCCAATATTTAAAAAAGGGCACACAAAACCTTGTAGAATTCTATTATGAAATTGGGATAGTTTGTGCATAGCAAAACTTAAAGAAAAAAAATCGGTTGTACACCCATTAAAGCCTCTCAGGTTTTTAAATAAAAATAAATCTTCCAAATGAATCAAATACAAAAAACACTAATTAATATCACTACCATTTCATGGATAGAAATGGACCAATACCATGCTTTCTGCAAAAACATAAATTGAGAAGTCTACTTACAGGATGCTGATTTATAAAAGGTTAGACATAAATTTCTCATTAATCTATTGGAAAACACAATACCGGAACATTGCTATGGAAAACGAGTTTTTTAGTATGTGAACCGGCAAAAAGCAAATTAAAAAAAGTATGTTTTGCAGGAAATGTAAAAATCATCTCCACTCCATATTTTAAGCAAAATTCATTCACTGCTTCTGAAAAACTCGGCCCTTTCAAAATATGAATTTTTGGATCATAGCGAAGCATGTCTTGTTTCAAATAATTGAGGTTTTCCAATTCTTTAGAAGAAGCCGTTCCGGTAAAACTTTCATCGACATGGGTAAGATGAATAGCAGGCTTTAGCCAATTGAGCAACTTCTCAAATTTGTAGGTGGGTATTTTGTAGTGATCATCCACAAGCATACTCACGTCCATTTTTTTATTGAATCCAATCTCAAAGGTTGCCTCTTCCGGAACAACAAGGATTGGATGAGTTGTCCTTTTAATCATTTCAATAGAGTGCGTTGTACCGAAAAAGGTTTCAAAAGCATCGGCATGACTCACCCCCATCACCACCAAATCGCTTGATGTTTCTTTGATATAAGCTGATAATTGCTCATCAAAATCACCAAACATAACGTGGAGGTTGGTTGGAACACCGGCTTTTTCGTAAAGCAATACCTGCAAATCTTCCAGCTTTTTAAAAGCAGCATCCTCACGTTCCCCTTGGCGGGAAGCAATCGGAGTGCCATCACTTCCATAAGCATGTTCAGCAATAACAGTGGTAAGCGTGATAGACTCGCTCCCTATCAATTTGGCAAGATGTGCAGCATACAAGGCCGCATTGAGAGAAGCAGCAGAAAAATCAACGGCAACAAGGATAAATGGCATAGTTTAATGGATAAAAATATCAATAAATGACTTAAAATATTTTACAATTAAAATTAAAGACAATTCTTCAAATAGCGACAGATAAATAAAGGATTCAGGTCCCTTTATTATTTTTAGAAGGTTCCTTGCCCCATCCCCATTTTAAAAATACCGGGAAAGCCCTTGCCCAGGAAGGAACATCATGACGGCCATCAGGCAACTCGTAATACCGGATATCTTTCTCCTTTTTGTAACCCTTCAACTCAAGCTCCTCAATCAGGGAAAGCGTGTCATCAATACTGTCAATGATTCCATTGTTGTTCCGATCCATGGTTTCATCCAGATTACCGGTTTGAAAAAAAAACTTCAATCCCGGATGATAGCTTCCTTCCCGGATTAGTTTGTGCATGATCCGGTCACGATCTTCCTCATAATGATCATTCAAATCCCGAAGCCTCCACCATAGAGATCCGCTGAAAACCCCCACTTTAGTAAATACATTGGGATATTTCCACGCCACATCCAATGCTGAAAGACCTCCAAGTGAAAATCCTGCATAGGAAATTTCTGCGACTTCTTTCAGCGCATATTGGCGTAGAATATGGGGAATCAATTCAAGCAATAAAAACTTCCGATGGTATTTGGCCCTCGATCCACGGTTCATAAAATCAAGCACATCGGCCGTGCCGTATTCGAGCCGCCGCTCGGCCGAACAATGAATAGCTACCACCATCAGCGGCTTTAATTCATCTTCATGCAACAACTTATTGAATAGATCCGTAAACGGCATTTTAGGGAAATCCTGCCCGTCGTTGACGAAAAGAAGCGACATCGGCTCCTTGTTGTCCATTTTTTCAGGCCAATATACATCCACTTTCACTTCGCGGTCCAGGTATTCCGATTGTATATCAAATCCATCTGTAAGGCAGTTTGAAGTAATATTTTTTTTCTCCAAAGTCATTTGTCAAATATAGGGATTGCCCCTAAACAGGAATTAAAAATTGAGGTTCGCTTATTTTTCAACTTTTAAGCGAACAATTAATTGGTATTAATAATCAAGGTGTCGCCGGTAAGTTTCGTTTCGAGCCAATTCCTGAGTTTGGCAAGGTCTTCCTTCTTCTGCGCCCTTCTGAAATGAATATTTGCCGTCCACCCTTCCCGGGTTTGGTTGCTTCCTACATCAAAGTAAGTAATTGGACTCAGGTAAAAAGCGCCCATATCGGGTAGCCACAAAAAAGCCTCCCGGGCAATTCCGGCCTGAAGACTATCCACCTTTACCTCTACAGGTTTGGGTTGTAAAAGACTATCTATTTGCTTATAAATCTCGTTGATTGCCCTTGAATTATTTTCCATCGTTGAGGAAATATTTCCCATAAACGTAC
>JBGSWA010000253.1:0-13812 GCA_041752645.1 Gillisia sp.
TCTGACATCTCCCCTGAGGTTTTTGCCGAGGAGTATTCCAGTCCATGCATCTCGCACAATGGCTTTGCGCTCATTTGGTGTATGGTTTCAAAAAAAGTGTCAAAATTCTCGGAATCCTTATTTCCGGGTAAGATCCTAAAAATTCCTCCTCCCTCATTATTGAGCACGATGATCCTGAAATTTGAAGGAATATAGTTGTTCCAAAGCCCATTGCTGTCGTAAAAAAGGCTCAAATCCCCACAGATAAGCAGGGTGGGTTCCGCGCCTATCACCGCGGCTCCTACCGCGGTAGAAACACTGCCGTCAATTCCGCTGGTGCCTCGGTTGCAGAATATCCTCTGGGAAGGATCCCAGTTAAAGAGTTGGGCATAACGCACGCTGGAGCTATTCCCCAACTGCACATTGTAAAATTTGGGCACGCACGGCACTATGGCCTGGAAGACCTTAAAATCTGAATACGGGATCTTTTCTACATAAAGATCGTGCGCTGCCTCGAGAGTTTCCCTGGCAACTTTCCAATTGCCCGCATAATGGCTTTCCACTGGTTTTACCAGTGGCAGAAAAACCTCAAAAAAGGAATTAGGGGAAGTTTCAAAATGCCTGTTCAAACAAAAAAAAGTGTTGTAAGCCTTTTTGGGATCTATATGCCAATGCTGTTTTGGTTGATAATTCCTTAAAAAGGATTTTATTTTTTTCGAGACAATCATCCCTCCAAAGCTGAGCAAAATCTCCGGCTGCAACAGTTCAAATTGCGCCTTAGGATCGGCAAGCTTTTCAAAGGGACCGATCAGGGTATCTATTTGGGTAAAAAATTCCGGATGGTGCAAATTTGAGGTGGTTTCGGTAAGTACCAAAACCGAAGGATCTCTGGCCAGTGCATCAAGAAAGGCCTGTTCCACCGAATTGGGCTTTGATACGCCCACCAGGACCATCTTTCTCCTGGCCTTGCTCCAGAGATCGGCAACCCCCTGCAATTCCCCCTCGGAGTAAACCCGCTCCCGGATCTCAGGTAAAATCTGCAGTGGATTTACCAGATTGGTTTGCGAAATTTCATATAAAGGCTCATAGAAGGGAACATTAATATGGACAGGGCCCTTTTGTTCTATGGCTTTATTTAATGCCAGGTTGATTTCTCGCTCGTTGTGTTTTTGGGACTCAAATTGTTTTTTTTGAAGGTTTTTATTTGAAGGATCGGTTTCCTCCAATACCTCTGAATATAAATTGGCAGAATACAAAATATGATTCTCAAAAACATTCTTCTGGCGGATGGTTTGTCCGTCGCCAATATCAATTCGCTCAATTGGCCGGTCTGCCGAGATCACTACCAGGGGAATGTCACTGTAAAAAGCCTCGGCTATTGCCGGGTAATAATTCAATAAAGCCGAGCCGGAAGTACAAACCACCGCTACCGGCTGCCCCAGCTGTTGCGCCATGCCCAGGGCAAAAAAAGCCGCGCTCCGCTCGTCTACGATGCTGTAAGCCGTGATTTCCGGATGATGCGTGAACCCGATAATCAGAGGGGCGTTTCTGGAACCGGGGGATATTACAACCTGATTGATGTTTTTGGCAACACAAAGGGCTACTATAGATTGGGCAAGCGGAATTTTAGAATATTTCACACATTAAATGTTATCGACCAACAGGGCCATTATTTCAAAGCGCACCAGGTTTTTCCAGGATTCATCTTTTATTAAATCTGCCTCAAAATTACGATTTCAAAAAGATTTTCAATTGACTTTTGGCTCTTATTTGAAAAGCACCCTTTTCATGGTTTCCGCCTTGATGGAGGTTTCCTCCCATTCTGCCAGCGCATTGGAATCCTTTGTAATTCCGCCTCCAACAAAAAGCACCGCGTGATGGTCCTCCAGTTTCATACATCTCAAATTCACGAACAAGGCCGATGTTCTTGTAATGCTTACATAGGCCTGATTTTCCCTGTTTTTACGATTGCCGCTTCGCTGCAAGGTTTTTTTCAGGTTCAGCTCCCCTAAAAACCCGGAGTAAAATTCCCGGTCGTAATTTTCGTGTTCCAGGATAAATTTTTTCGCAGATCCCCTCGGAAGGCCGCATACAGCAGGTGTGGGATGGATGGCAGAAATTAATTTTTTCAAATTCCACCTGCCCCGCTCCCCGGAGAGGCCGAATCCCGCTCCTGCTCCCGAGATGTCTGTTTTCAGGTGCAGCAGATTCCCTGCCCTGGCAGTATAAGGGCCGCTTACCTCGATTTTTTCAGAGAGCGGTTTTAAATCCTCCAGGATGCAATCGGTTACCAACTGTTGTTCCTCTTTTTCCTTCTCCCGCCATTGTACCTCCAGGCTACCCTCATATTTTTGGGTGCCGGCCAGGGCCATGGTTTTAAAACGGTTTCTCTCTACCTCCAGCAGGGTCTCGGGGGTGGCACCCAGCCATAACCCAACCCTGGGGTGGAACCAGATATAGGTGAAGGCCTCGGGGTATTTTTGGGTGAGCTCCCGAAAAATCTCAAGGGGTTCCGCAGCAGAGCAAGAGGCAGCTTGGAGTATTTCCTTCCGGGAAAGCACTACTTTTTTAAAGACATTGTTCTGGATCGAGGTGATTCCCTTTTGAACCAGGAGGATATGTTTCTGCCGCTCCAGGGAATCTTCCGAATTAACCGGCTCTGACCTGCAAGGTTTTAAGCTTCCTGAATCATTCAAGATAGTTTCGAGATACCTCGAGAATTCTACTGGAATTAAGATCGCTGCTCCCTCCGGATCAAAGGGAGCAAAAACAAATCCGCTTTCCAGAAAATCCGTAGTGCTGTGCAAGGTCGGATCCTTTTGCAAAAAGGCTTTTAGTACTCCCGGCGAATTCGAAAGGCCTGGCTTGCGATAGGCGACAAATGGATGGCATTTGTCCCTCTGAGCGCTGAGTTCTTTAAAAAATTCTTCCGCGGAGATCATTTCAATTGTTTTTAGCCAAGGCTATGGTGGTTAATTTAACCAGGGAGATCAGGTTATTTTCGGAGTCGGTGATCCTGATATCCCATAGTTGGGTGGTGCGCCCCTTGTGAATAAAAGTGGCTTTTGCGAAAACCTCCCCTTCTTTGATGCTTTTTAGATGATTGGCGGAGATCTCAATTCCGCGGATAAAAAATTGGGATGAATCCAGGAAAATATGTGATGCCACACTCCCAACGCTTTCTGCTAAAGCCACGGATGCTCCCCCGTGCAAAACCCCGTCGGGTTGATGCACCCTTGAATTTACCGGCATTCTGGCGGTGACAAAATCCTCTCCAATATCCGTGAATTCAATATTCAGGGTTTCCATCAACGTGTTTTTGCACATTGCATTGCATTTTGCGAGTATTTCTTCTTTCTTCATTCTGATAAGATTGTTTACTTTGTAAAAATACAAAACCAAAAAGAATGAATCCAGAAGAAAAACAGGTTTCTTATCAAAGCAGTAATTCCTACAGCTCCTTAAACCATTTTAGCTCAAAGACAAAAAATATTTGGGTCGTATTTCATGGGCTTGGATTTTTAAGCCGTTATTTTCTGAGGGTTTTCAAGGAGCTGGATCCCCAGGAGAACTACATTATTGCCCCGCAGGCTCCTTCAAAATTCTATCTGGACGAGCATTACAAACATATTGGCGCTTCTTGGCTTACCAAGGAAAATACCCAGGGGGAGATAGAGAATATATTGAGGTACCTGGAAGAAATTTACATAACCGAAAACCTTCAACATGCACCAAATCTGATTGTGCTGGGATTCTCGCAAGGGGTTTCCATAGCAACGCGCTGGGTGGCGCGAAATAAGGTGGAATGTGCCCAGCTGGTCCTATGTTCTGGTAAAATTCCCGTGGAACTCACCTCCAAAGATTTTGAATTTCTTAAAAACACCTATTTCTCATTTATCTATGGCACCAAAGACGAATATTTAAAGCGAGGCACCATTGAGCTGGAGACAGAAAGACTAGAAAACTTATTTCCTGGAAACCTGAAAATTATTCCTTTTAATGGCGCTCACGAGCTTAATAAAGACTTAATTAGCCAACTTGTTTAGGAAGAATTCAAACCAATTCTCTTAGGAGACTCCAGAAGAAAAGAAGTTGTCCCACGAGGAAATTTTTTTGCTGCTGCTGCAGGGCTCCGCAAAAACAAACCTATAAACCTATGAGGAAAGGAAAGAAAATAAAAAAGGCTTCCATCTTTAAAAATATTGGTCCCGGTTTTCTTCTGGCAGGAGCAGCCATAGGGGTTTCGCATTTGGTACAGTCCACAAGGGCGGGTGCGGATTATGGATTTATACTTATCTGGGCATTAATTCTCGCCTGTGTTTCCAAATATCCCTTCCTGGAATTTGGTCCCAGGTATGCCGCTGGCACCGGAAACCACCTGATTACAGGATATAAAAAACTGGGGGTTTTCCCCTATTGGATTTATATAATAATTACCATAGGGAGTATGTTTATAATTCAGGCAGCCGTTACCATAGTTACGGCGGGCCTTGCAGAGCGTTTATTTGGGTTTGGCTGGTCTCCTTTTCTCTGGAGCATTGTCCTGTTGGGTTCTTGTATCGCTTTATTGCTGGTGGGAAAATACCCCGCCTTGGATAAAAGCATGAAAATCATTGTCAGCTTTTTAACCCTTGCTACCCTGGGGGCAGTGGTCATGGCATTTGGAGCCGGAACAACCTCACAGGCCCTGCAAAGCCCTACCCCAGATTTATGGACCTCAGCAAGCCTGGCATTTATTATCGCCTTTATGGGATGGATGCCAATCCCCCTGGATGCCTCGGTATGGCATTCTATATGGACCAAAGAAAAAACCCATCAGACCAAACACAAACCCTCTATTAAGGAAGCCTTTTTAGATTTCAATATCGGGTACCTGGCTGCGGTATTTATTGGGATCTTATTTTTCCTGTTGGGAGTCCTGGTGATGTTTGGAAGCGGGATGAGCTTTTCTGAAAATAGTGTGGAATTTTCCTCTCAATTGGTGGAACTTTACGGAAAAACCTTGGGAGCGTGGAGCAAACCAATTATTTCCATCGCAGCATTTATTACCATGTTGAGCACGACCCTAACCGTAACCGATGCCTACCCCCGGGTAATTTCTGAATTGAGGCATCCGGAAAAGGACAGCCCAAAGGGCCAAAAGGAAAAGTGGGAGATTTACAAGATCAGTGTTTTTATACTTCCTGTATTATCCCTGTCCATTCTCTTTTTTCTCTCCGGTTCCTTTACCACTCTGGTGGATTTCGCTGCCGGATTGTCCTTCCTCTCCGCTCCATTTCTGGCCTGGTTTAATTATAAGCTGGTTACCGGAGATCACATGAAGGAGGAGGATCGCCCGGGAAAAAATTACCGGATCTTCAGTTTGTTCTGTTTCGGTTTACTGGTGATCTTTAACCTGGTTTATGTGGTTTATAATTTTATTTATTGAAGGTGCTACCTGTTTTTTTGGGGTGGGTTCATCCCATTGGAAAGGGATTTGAAATTTTTACCTTTGAATAAAAAAAACGCAACCAAATGAAAGATGGTGTAAATCCCCAGCCAGTTCAAACAACCTGATGTCCGCAAAATAAAAATCCTCCCAGTAACATTAAGGGTCTGCGCAGGATTCATATTCTTTTTCAAAAAAAGCACTTGTAAAGTGCCAATTGTACATTGTTCGATTCTGTTTATATCTATTGGTCGTGGAATAGTTTATCCCACTATAAAAAGGAAATGGCAAATTTCAGGCAGGTTGAGGATGTCTGTTGTATTGGGAATTGCCCATACCGTTTGAGGCGCCTGGGCAGTTATTCTTGCTGCACGCCTATGGCTATGCGCGAATCCTCCTTTATTTTTACCTGCACCATTTAGGGGGGGATTTTGTAGTCTTTGGTTTTCAGGGGGGACCCTTCAATAATTATCAAAATCAATAAATTTTAAAAATAGAAACCGCAGTAAATCAAATGTTTACTGCGGTTTACCTATTGTAACTATCGTTTTTACCCGACTTTACTTCACTTCCTCAAAGTCAACGTCTTCTACATCGTCAGCTTGTTTTGAGCTGTCGCCTTCTCCGTTTTGGCTTCCAGGGGCACCTTGTGCTCCGGCTGCACCCCCTTGAGTTTCGGCTTGTGCCTTGTACATTTCCTCTGAAGCTACTTTCCAGGCTTCATTGATTTTGTCCAAAGCAGGTTGAATGGTTGAAATTTCCTTGGTTTCGTAAGCTTTTTTAAGTTCTTCCAATGCATCTTCGATCGGTTTTTTCTTATCCTCAGATAATTTTTCACCGAATTCTTTCAACTGTTTTTCAGTTTGGAAAATAAGTGCATCAGCTTCATTCAGCTTTTCAACTTTTTCTTTGGCTTTTTTATCGGCCTCGGCATTTACCTCAGCATCCTGCTTCATCTTTTTGATCTCTTCTTCTGTCAATCCTGAAGAAGCTTCAATTCTAATATCCTGGGTTTTATTGGTCGCCTTATCGGTTGCACTTACTTTAATAATCCCGTTTGCATCAATATCAAAGGTCACTTCAATTTGAGGGGTCCCTCTTTGAGCAGGTGGAATTCCATCTAGGTGGAACCTTCCAATTGTTTTGTTATCTGTGGCCATTGGGCGTTCTCCCTGCAATACGTGGATTTCAACCGAAGGTTGATTATCTGATGCGGTAGAGAATACCTGTGATTTCTTGGTTGGAATGGTTGTGTTAGACTCGATCAGTTTGGTCAAGACCCCACCCATAGTTTCTATACCTAAAGAAAGTGGCGTTACATCAAGAAGCAAGACATCTTTTACATCTCCACTTAATACTCCCCCCTGAATGGCGGCTCCAATTGCAACAACCTCATCCGGGTTCACCCCTTTGGAAGGTTTTTTTCCGAAGAATGCTTCCACTTCTTCCTGAATTTTAGGAATTCGGGTGGAACCCCCAACTAAGATCACCTCGTCAATATCGCTTTTAGAAAGTCCTGCGTCATCCAATGCCTTTTTAACAGGAGCCATGGAACGTTTGATCAAATCATCTGACAATTGTTCAAATTTAGACCTGGTCAAAGTTTGCACAAGATGCTTAGGTCCTGTAGATGTAGCTGTAACATATGGTAAATTGATCTCTGTTTGGGAAGAGGAAGACAATTCAATCTTGGCTTTTTCCGCAGCTTCTTTTAGACGTTGCAGCGCCATAGGATCTGATCGAAGGTCGATATCTTCAGCTTTCTTGAAAGCATCTGCTAACCAGTCAATGATCACCTCATCAAAATCGTCACCACCTAGATGAGTATCTCCGTTTGTAGACAATACCTCAAAAACCCCATCCCCTAATTCGAGGATTGAGATATCAAAGGTTCCACCCCCAAGGTCGTAAACAGCGATTTTTTGATCGATCGCTTTTTTGTCAAGTCCGTAAGCCAAAGCCGCTGCGGTTGGCTCGTTGATGATCCTTCTCACTTTTAAACCGGAAATCTCACCGGCTTCTTTAGTAGCTTGTCGTTGAGCATCGTTAAAATAAGCAGGTACGGTAATAACCGCTTCGGTTACTTCATGTCCTAGATAATCCTCAGCAGTTTTTTTCATTTTCTGCAAGATCATGGCAGACAATTCCTGCGGAGTATACATTCTTCCGTCTATATCTACCCTTGCGGTATCATTGTCACCTTTCTTAACTATGTAAGGAACGCGTTTTGCTTCCTTAAGAGTTTCGGAAAATTTATTTCCCATAAATCTTTTGATAGAAGATATGGTTTTTGTTGGGTTGGTCACCGCCTGACGCTTTGCAGGGTCACCTACTTTAATTTCCCCGCCTTCTACAAATGCGATTACAGAAGGAGTGGTTCTTTTACCTTCGGCATTAGGAATTACCGTTGGTTCGTTACCTTCCATAACGGCAACGCATGAGTTGGTAGTACCTAAGTCAATTCCAATTATCTTGCTCATAACTTTATATGTTAATTTATAATATTGTTTCTGTGTTACCTTGTGTCTAAGACAATCATTATGCCACCGGAAAAATTATGACAGGATGGCATAATGAGTTAGGTTCTTGGCACCCCCCTTTTTTTGAACCCCAGAAATGCTTCCCCTGGATTCAAATCCCGAATGTGCCTCCTCCCTTTCTTTTAAATTTCTAGGATTTATCATGGATCCGAAGATTGAGAAAATTCCTGCACCCTTTTTGGGAGCGAGGCAGCCCTTAAAATAGAACATAAGAATCCAATAAAAAATATCGCCTTGCAATAACAAATCCCTATTTTTGTAATTAATTACAGAGTTAGATGCAGAAAAAAGAATGTATTAGTGTATTTGATATGCTGAAGGTTGGAGTTGGCCCCTCGAGTTCCCATACCCTGGGCCCGTGGCGCGCCGCCCAACGTTGGCTTGAAGAATTGAAGCACAAAAACATCTTTGACCAGGTGGCGAGCATTCATATAGATCTGTACGGCTCGCTTTCTCTTACCGGAAAGGGACATGCAACAGATATCGCCGTTATGCTGGGCCTTTCTGGTTTTGATCCTGTAGAAATGGATATCCGGGCCATAGAACCCGAGATTCAAAAAATAAGGGAGTCCCAAAGCATTGACCTTAAGGGCGAAAAAACAATCCCTTTTAATGCAGGGCAGCAGATAAAATTCAATCGCAAATTTCTCGAGTTTCATCCCAACGGAATTATTTTCAGGGCGGTTCTGGAAAACGGCAAAAAAAACCATTCCTCTTTTTATTCCATTGGCGGAGGATTCGTGGTAAAGGAAGAACGTAAAAACGCAAAACAGAAAATGGAAATCTTTAAAGGCTTTCCGTTTCCCATTGAAAAAGCAACCGAACTTCTCCACTATTGTAAAAGTGAAAACAAATGCATTTCTGAAATTGTCCTGGAAAATGAAAGGTCCCTGGCAAGCGATCAGGAAATAGACACCGGATTGCGGCAGATCTGGAAAGTGATGCTGGAATCTATGTATACCGGTTGCCATACCGAGGGCACTCTGCCCGGGGGCTTGAGGGTGCACCGCCGCGCCTTTGATATTCACAAACGCCTTATAGGGGAATCACCATACGATTCTCCCGAGCAATGGATTGAGGTTATCCGGAATACCGAGGTGAAATTCAGGCAGATCCTCAAATGGGTGAGTTGCTTGGCCATCAGCGTAAACGAGGTAAATGCCTCCCTGGGAAGGGTGGTAACTGCACCCACCAACGGCAGTGCCGGCACCCTCCCCGCGGTTTTGTTGTATTATATGGTGATCGAAAATCACCAGGCTAGCTTTGAGCATATCAAACGTTTTATGCTGGTAGCCGGTGAAATTGGCAGTTTGTTTAAAAAAGGTGCCACAATTTCTGCGGCCATGGGCGGATGCCAGGCCGAGATCGGGGTTTCCTCCGCAATGGCTGCCGGAGCGCTTACCGAACTGATGGGTGGCAGCCCGGAACAGGTTCTTATGGCCAGTGAGATCGCGATGGAACATCACCTGGGGTTAACCTGCGACCCAATTGGGGGTTTGGTCCAAATACCTTGTATAGAGCGAAACGCCATGGGCGCCATCAAGGCAATTAACGCAGCTGAGATCGCACTGGAGAGTGATGCCTCCAAAGCCAAGGTCCCTCTGGATAAGGTAATTCAAACCATGTGGGATACCGCAAGGGATATGAGTTCCAAATACAAAGAAACCTCAGAAGGCGGGTTGGCAGTGACTGTAAATATGAGCGATTGCTAACAGCTATTCCAAACTGCCGGAAGTTGAAATTAGTTTCCCTTTGTTGCTGCCTTCGGCCATTGTAACCCTTTTTTAACCCCTCTTAGCTTGCTCAAAAACACGCTCCCCATTAAAATCCAAAATCTCCTCAGCAATTACGGGTGGATGCTGGGGTGTTATTTTGTGTTTTTTATAGCCTTGGGAATTTTAAAAGCGGGTTTCCCGGAATTTAAATTTGATACCTACCAGCAAACCGAGCTCCTCCAACTCTTGGAGGAGAGCCCCTGGAAATTCCTCCTAATGGCGATGATTTTTGCTCCGCTGCTGGAGGAAGGAATGTTTAGGGCCATTATTAAACCCTCACAAAACGAACTGCTATTTTTTCTCTGCAGTTGGATCATCGCAGGGGTGATCTCCTGGATTCCGGGCGATGTTTTCTGGCCAATAAAATACGGATTCCTGATCGTGTTTACCATCCTAACTTTTTTATTTCTCAAGGAGTTTATTCCCCAAAAATGGCAGAGTAACCTGTGCCTTTTTTTAAACGCTCATTATAAAATAATCTGGATCGCTACCTCGGTAGTCTTCGGGATGGTCCATATATTTAACTATGTGGAAGGTTTTCAGCTCGATTTTCTTCTGGTCTTATTAATTCTTCCCAGGATAATTGCCGGTTTTTTCTTCGGAAAAATCAAAATTGAAAATCAATCCCTGCTTTGGCCCATGATAATGCACGGTATGAACAACGGCATTGTCCTCTTTGTGATTCTACCAAGATTGTTGTAACACCCCATGGCCAAAATCAATAATCAATTTGGACTGAATTTGCGGTTTAACTCCTTTTGGCTCCATGTTTCCTTAGAAAGGACCTGATCTCATCCGAGGTGGTGCTTTTATATATATTGGTCCCAGAATTATCTGTGGAATTAACATCAGCCCCTGCAGAGATCAATTCCTCAACCACCTTCAGGGGTTCCTCCTCTTTTTCTACCGCCAGATGTAAGGCGGATTTGCCTTTTAGATTTTTAGCATTGACATTTATTTTCTGACTTAATACATAGCTCAGCAGGGGGCCATCATTTTTCTGATAACCCTTCACAATCTCATGGAGCACTGTACTGCCGTCTAAATAGTTAATGGAAAGAGATAGACCAGAATCATTCAGCAACTGCAGCATCTCCAGATCGCCCTGGGCTACTGATATTTTAATTAAATCAGTATTTAATTTAAAGCCCTTTTTAATAAAAAATTTCACCGCCTCTATTTGATGTTTTTGAACTGAAATTTTAATGATATTGTCCATGGACATTGCTGGATACCTTTCTAATAGCGCAGAAATAATTTCAAAATTCCCACCAGAGGCAGCCAAATTCATAAATTCCTCATTTAAATCCACACTTGTGGCAATTAGAGCTACAGCAATTGAGGTGGAATTGTGCGCTATGGCCATTTTTAAGGCCTCTTTTTCTGAGGCGCCGGCAGCAATCAATATATTGACTATCTCAATTTTTCCTGAGTACACCCCTGCCAAAAGACCTCCCTGGGCAGAGGCTTCCCCCTGGTTCAATAAAATTCTAACAAGCGCGTGTCCGCCATTTTTTATTGCCGATTCCAACAATTCCGGCGAGGATGCATTTGCGCCCTTTGCAATTAAAAAATTGACAATCTCAATTTCCTGCTTTTCAACTGCTGCATAAATTCCAAGGGTAGGATCTGCTCCCACTCCTACCAAAACCTCTACAATTTTTAAACTTCCATCTTCAATGGCAGAAATTAACTCCAAATCGGGATCGATGTCTTTTGCGAAGCCTGAGGTCACTATTTTGACCATGTCCAAATTCCTATTGACTACAGCTGCCCTCAGGGCCTCTGTGGGGTCCCCATGATACACCTCTAACAGGTGGAGGAACAGGTTTACATCCTGCGATTCTGCCGCGTAATTTAAAGCGGGTTTAGGGTTTGCCTTATTTTCTAAACTTATAATCACAGCGTTGTAATTGCCCTTTTGAATTGCATAATCCAGGGCTGCATTGGCATCTCCGCCCTGGCTCATTCCCATTCTCAGGATATCGTCGTTTTTATTATTAATGGCAATTTCAAGCACGGAATTGTTTTGAATTTTTGCTCCCCTCTCCGTAAAATAGCTGTAGAGTTTGGTGTCATTAAATTCTGCGGCCACCTCTAAGGCCTCCCCGTTGGGAATAGTAACTTCTTTAATATATTGCTGCAAGGCCTTATTTTCAAGCATGATGGCTTTTCTCAGGGTTTCTGCATTGGCATGAGCTCCAAAACCTATAAATTGTTTTGCCATTTCCCAATCATTGTTTATCACCGAGAGCGCAAGTTCAGCCTCCCCAGCTTCAAAACCGCCATAATCCTCACTTAACAAGGCTTTTACCACCCTATAATCATTGAGTTTAACCGCAAATTCCAGATCATTGTTCATAGGCTTGGCTCCGTCCCTCAACAAGGCATAAATCACCTCCGGTTGTTTATAAGCCACTGCCTTATAAATCATATTATTCTTTGGAATGGCACCGCGTTCCAACAAAATGAGGGCTGAATTTTTGGTAAAATTATCGGGATCGAAAGCAATATCCAGGTCGGCCGTTGTTGGCTGCACCCCATGATCTAAAAGAGCATTCAGCACCCCCTCAGGATCATTGTATACCAGTGCCGCCTTTATAAGCCCCTTTGAGGATCTGTTGGCCCCACGGCGGAAAAGTTCCTGAATTAAATCGAGGTTCCCATAGGTTGCTGCCGATAAAATTTCAGAATCCAATACATAACTTCCGGCCTCCTGGTTTTCAAAGCCACTGAGATCTGGTAATCGCTCCAATGTATATTTTACTAAAAAGACATCCTTTTCAATGGTGATCACCTCTACTTCTTTTTCAATTTTTCTGAACATCGCTTCATAAAAGTAGGTTTTTGCTTCACTTGTTCCCGAAACCCTCAATTTGGTTCTATCTTCACTTTTAAATAATTTTTTTGCATCATCCCAAACACTCACATAGCCCATTTTAAAATCCTGAGGTAAAATTGTCGCATCTATTACCTTGTTTACCTTTACAATTTCATCTGTGATCAATGTTTCCATTCTTATTTCGCTATAATCTGAAATGGGTCGCACCTCTATTATAGCTTCCTCCTTGTTAAACAATCCCATAAAAAGATTACCGGTGTACACCGTTTCTTTCTCGCTGTCCTTTCCTGTAGATTTTTTTACAACCGTAGTAACCTTTTGACGGAACCTTAGGGGTTCCTTTTTAAAGAATTCCGTGGGGGCTATAGGCTCCGTTTTGGACTTAAGGTGCTGATAATACTTTGATACCGTTTTCTCTATTAAACCCCTTTTTTCTTCAATATTCAAAATATCCGGAAAGTTTTCAGGGGTTAATAATGACGAAATTTCAATTAGATAAACATCAATTGGAGCAGCGGCGTTTTTTAAAGTTTTCTTCCCGGGGTCAGAATTTTGTAATCCATCTTTCCCTCCGACACTAAAATCAAGCCCCTCGGTAATTAAAAGATAGGGATCCTGCTCAAAATTTTTATTCTCAATGTTGCTTTGAATATTTTTCCTGATTACTTCTTTAAATTCCTTTTCATTATAAGGGGACCAAATAAAATTCTGCCGAAAAAAGGAGTATCGCTTCAATAACATCCCTCCGTATAAAACCTCCTTTGCATAATGCGTTCCATACCTATATATAAAACCTTCGGGAGTAATATCCCTGCCCAATCTAGTCACATCCTCCCGGAACTCCTCCGAGATTTTTGCTGTAGCATAATTTAAGGCCACACTCTTCTTTGGAAAGTATTGGTGTGCGTACACAAAAATTACCTGGTGATCTGGTTTTAATAATTTTGAATGAAAGCCGGAGCCGTAATAGGGTTCAAATACGGAATTTAAGGAATCCTTGGAATACAGAAAATCCTTAAAATCCAACGCGGATTGAACAAAGTGTACCTGTGCAGTTTTAAGATACAGCTTGTTTTTTACAATTGAAAACCGGTCGCTGTTTTCTGTGTCGATTTCTAAATGATCACCTGCCTTAAATATGCTGAATTTTTCTTGGTTGGAAATTATTGTAGGCTGCGCCCAATCTAAAGGATTAATTCTCCTGATATCATATCCTTTCCCAACAAATTGAGGTTTTTCTGAAGGTAT
>JBGSWA010000254.1:0-7806 GCA_041752645.1 Gillisia sp.
CTTGCTAATTTATTAGAAAAGCTAAAGCTGAAATCATACTTTGATAAATCTACTTGCAGCACAGGTGTTCTCATAGGAAACTGATTTTAAAGATTGGAATGGTTTTATAGTCTATCTAATTTTGTCGCAGATGCACCCCTCTGCTTCCAATGGGTCGCCATAAGGGAATGCTAAGAAAAGGGAGTTGAGATCCCGCCTTTTAATTATCGTATGGATTCCACCATTCTATGAGCAGCCTTTTCTATGGTATAATTGGAGTGAAACACATGGGAGGCCTTCGCCCCCATGGAAATCTGATCCTCTGTGGACTGTTTTATCAAGTCCTCGAGCATGGCATACACCCCCCTCTGGGTATCTTCGAATACCACTCCCCCTTCTCCCTTTTCGACCTCTCTCCAGATATTCACCTGGTTGCTGATCAAAACAGGCTTGGCACAGGCCATCGCTTCTACTACTGCAATTCCAAAATTTTCCTGATGGCTGGGTAGCATAAAGGCTGTACAACCATAAAAAGCGCCCCATTTTGCTGCCCCTTCCAGCATCCCCGGGAAATGTATTGAGGTATTCTTCCCCAGTATTTGCAGGGCTTGACCATAGGGAGTATTCAGACCAGGGCCCGCGATCACCAAATCGGGAATATCGGTGTATTTCCCTTTCAATTTAAGATACGCACGGATCAGTAGATCCACCCCTTTTTTTTGGTCAATCCTGCTCAGGAATAACCAGTAAGGAACATTGGAAACCCCTGGACATTTCCTGATAAATTCTCGTTGATACCTGCCCTCATATATCGGAGGAAGCTGAATCCCATATCCTACATTTAATTCCAGCTTAGGATGGTAAGGATAAAAGGTCTCCCGGGCCAATAAGAGTTCCTGCTCACAGGTAAATAATAATCCGTCGGCCCCGTTAATCACCTTTCGCTCCACAAGTTTCCAGAACAGCCAGTTTCTCACAGCTTTTAATTTGCGGCTCTGGGCTCTTTGAAAATAAGGATCCAGCATCCCGTGAGGCATCACGTATAATTTTGGAACTTTCTTGCTTTGTTTTTTAAACCCCTCCCAAACCTTAAAGGCCCCATAACTATGGTATTGCCAAAGGCCGTGAATGATAACAACATCGAAGCGCAGGAGATTAGCCCGAAGCCATTGCTTCAATCCTGGACAATAGGAATATGGACCTATGCCCGGGCCTATCGCATGTGTTTTAAAGCTTTCCTCCTTCAAAAAATCAGCATTCGGAGCATCAAAACAAACCACCTCGCTCTGTACTCCCAGGGCTACCTGGGCAGGAATGCTGTTTCGGATTCCCTGGCAGGGCCCACCGCTTACTGGATTCATACTGGGAATAATTCGCAATACCTTCATTATAATTGGGTTTGGATTTGGATCTTTTTAAGAATGTTCATTATAATCACTTGCTATTCCTAGACCTGATGGTGTTCCTTGAATTTATTTTGATTTATTAACCAGTGTCCGAGAACACACCAGTTCCACACCCGGGTCCAATGCAATTGCTTCTTTTTAAATTTGGTCCATTGCTCTAATGGCTCAAAGAAATTGAGCTTATTACCCGCGGCCTTTACCCCTTCCAGGGTAAAATCATGTAAGGGCCCACGTATCCAGTCATCCATCGGCAAAGAAAAACCTTGTTTAGGCCTGTTAAATACCTCCTTGGGCAGTTCAGAGCGAAAGGCTTCTACAAGCAATGGTTTAATCCCATTTCCTTTCTTAAATTTCTGTGGAAAACCCAGGACTTCCTCTACCAGGTGATGATCCAAAAAGGGCACCCGAATCTCGAGGCCCACTGCCATACTCATCTGGTCACTATCTCGAAGAAGCATAGGAATTGTATACCCGTGCAGCTCGGCCCAGGAAATTCTGCCCATCATATCAATTCCCTCAGGAAAGGGTGGAATAATTGGCATCCAATCTTTTAAACCTATTTCCCTTAATTTTGCAATCGATGTAAAGCGTCTTCGGGCAACGGTCAATTCTGTTACATTGAAACTGTGTAAACCGCTGAGTTTTTCCTTTAGATTCTCGGGCATCACCCCAATTAAAGCCTTTCTCACTGGTCTGGGCAAGCCGCTGAGTAAATGCAGGGATGGCACATGAGAGAAGGCAGGGTACCCTCCAAACAACTCATCTCCTCCGAGGCCGGAAAGTGCAACTTTTAAGCCTGTATCCCGGACAGCCTTGGACACAATAAAAGTATTAATGGCATCTACAGAGGGCAAATCCATATTAAATACTGCCTCCTTCACCCAATCAAGACACTCCTCCTCCTTGATTTCCAATTCACAATGTTCCGATCCGAGTTTCTCCGCTACTTTTCTCGCGATCAATCGCTCATCAAAGGAGCTCTGTGGAAACCCCACGGTAAAGGTTTGGAGATTGTTGCCCAATACTTTCCCGGCAACAAGAGCAACAATACTGGAATCAATCCCTCCACTTAAGAATGCACCTACCCCAACATCTGAAATAAGGTGCTCCTCAATCGCTGTTGTAACCAGGGTTTTTACCCGCTTGACATATTCCTGTTTGCTTCCTGTTTTTAGTGACGGGAATTTAGTATTGGGCCACCAGGTTGTTTTTTTTGTTTCTCCCTTGTTCCAGATTTTCATCCAGCTTCCCGGGGGAAGCGAGTAAATTCCATCAAATATTTCTCCGCTGTTTGGCAGGTGTCCAAATCCAATATATTCACAGAAGGCATTGACATTGAGTTCAAAATCCCCGGGAAAAAGCAAAGGTCTTACCTCTGAAGAAAAACTAATGCGGTCATCATCACATCGATACCAGAGAGGTTTTATTCCCAGGCGGTCACGAACTAATAACAGGGAGCCCTCCTCTGCATTATGCAAAGCAAAGGCAAACATGCCTTTCAACAGGGGGAGTGCGTCAACTCCTTTTACGGCAAGCAATTCCAGCAGGGTTTCAGTATCTGAATTCCCTCTCCAGGCGATATTTGGAAGCTGCGCACGTAACTCCAAATGATTATAGATCTCCCCATTAAAGCTAATGGTATACTTTAGTGAGGAATCCGTCATAGGCTGCTGCCCGGCCTCTGTGGGTTCCAAAATTGCCAATCTGGTATGACCCAGATAAACATTGCCGGAAACACTCGCCCAACTCCCTTGTCCATCCGGTCCCCTATGACTGATCTTATCCAGGGGAAGCGCTGATGCAATATTATTTTTTATATTTATCTGACCTAGAATTCCGCACATCTTCTTAGTATTAATGAACTTATTTATTTTCTAATTTTCCTTTAATATTTTTTTATAGATAGCTTCGGTTTTGTCCAATATTTCAAAAGACTTAAAGCGTGCTATATTTTGTAATCCTGCCTCCACTACCTTCTCTGATTCAGTAGGGCTAAGGGATACTACCTTATGGAGGAGCTCAGCCCCTTTTTGAGCCCAGTGGTCTATCTTTGAGCTCTCCACGGGTCGGCGAGGGATATAGAAGGCTGCATTTCCTCCCACCTCGGTCATCGGAGCCTGATTTGTGGTGATCACCGGACAGCCACAAGCCATCGCCTCTGCTATAGGCCAGCCAAATCCTTCGTCCAGGGAAGGGAAAATAAAAACCGAAGCACCCGCATATGCGTTTATCAGGGTATTCTCTGCCAGGTTATGTAATACCAGCAGATCCTTCCTCCATGGCTTGTTTTGCACCCAGGATTCCAGGGCCTCTCCCAGGTCCCCTACCATGACCAAAGGCAGATTATTGGAGGGATTTCTTCTCCATGCGTCATAGATTTCAAGCACCCCCCGTTTATTTTTATACCAAACATTCACCCCAACATGCAGGAGATATCCGGGGTTAAGCGAACCTGATTTTATTTGAGCCTTAAATGTTTCCGCTACCTCCTCTCGAGCGGTTATTTTGTCTCGTTTCTCAAAGACGCACGCTATTTGATTGTATAAAACCTCTGATATAAGGGGCGTTTTTAAAAGAAAATCATGTAAATCCAGCTGGGTTTTTCTTGAAACCGATATAAAATACTTCCCCTTGGTAAACCCATTTTTAATAAAAGCCTGGTATCTCCTGCCTGACCAGGATACAGGATTTTCCGGGTACCTGCCCAAGGCAGATTTTAGTGCCATAAAGTCATGACAATGCAATACAAAAGGGCGGTCTTTTACCATTTTTACCCAGGGAGCCAGTGCCTGATCGGTAAAGACAAAAAGGGTGTCCGGGGTGCAGGACCTGAGAAAACTTTTAACCTTTAGAGGAAAAATTATATACTGATCAAAATAACCCAGCCATTTTTTCCCTTTAGTTGAAAGGGGAAGCCTGGAAAGGAAGGCCTGGGGTTCCAATACGGTAACCTGATGCCCCCTTTTCAGCATTCCCTCACTAAGCATCCGGGAGAATTGCCGCATGCTTCTGGAATTAAAAAAAGACGGATGTGTAAAAAAGACGATGTTCATTTTCCCAGTTCTTCCTGTAATTCCAGTTCCTGATCCTGTATCTCTACATTTTCAACTTCCACTTCCTCCGACCCTTCCTGGCCTTGCGAATCTTCTTTCATAGAAGCGACTATCAGCCCTCCAATCAAGGCGAAAAACCCCAGGGAGGTAGGCTGCGCCCATTGTCCCTGAAACAAAATTAAGGTTCCAAAGCTCATTAAAAACCAGGGTAGAATATTCCCTGTCTGGATCAAATTCCAGGCTTTCCCCAGCAATTGGACTACCAGGGTTGCCCGGATCAGAATCACAATTATTCCCAGAATAAATCCCATCTCACCGATAAGGCGTCCCCATTCCCCTTCGGAAATTAAAAACCCCAATCTCCCGGCAATTAATTTAGCCCCCACATTGGACCCCATTCCCAAACCTAATCCCCAAAAGGAGATCTCTTCATTGACAATTGCACCATACATGCCTCCTAAAAAACGATCTAAAAACACGCCTTCTATGCCACCTTCCGATTGGTTGGCCGAACTAAACCGGTCTGAAAAGGTTGCGGTTGCTGTTTGGAAAAAAGAGAAATTATTTAAAACCAATAAAAAACCTACCAATAATATTACAAATCCAAAAATTCTTGAAAGAAATTTTGGATTCTTCCCCACGATAAAAAGCATAAAAACAAAGGTGATCGCGATTTCAAAAAATACGGTTCTGCTTATACTCAAAGGAACAGCTGCTAATAAGGCAATTGTCGAGGCCCATAATAAACCCATTGACACCTGTTGGTATTTATTTTCAAACCAAAAATAAAATACAAATGCCGCCGTAAATCCATAGAAAAGGGCAAGCCCATTTGTAAAGGAAAAAGTGCCGGGGACCCTAAAAAAGTCCACGGTAGCTCCAAAACCGGAGCCTTCCATGTCTCCTCCTATCCCGCGGTTTACCCAGGCCGATTGTGGGCTGAAAAACTGTACAGCCACCAGCAGGGTCATCCCGATGTTTATCCATAAGAGGATCCTTCCGAGATTCATTACATCCTGTTTTTCAAAAATAGCCCCTATTATAAATACCAACGGAAAATAAACTGCGGTAATCCGCAGCCCATACAGCGCGACAATTAGATTCCCATGGCCTACAAATAAAGTGAGTATAAAGGCCAAAACAGAAACTCCCCACATCAGGATCACATAACTATTGGGTTTCCAGAGGTTCCCTTGCATGGCTTTTACCATCAGCCAAATTGCAATGGGATCCCTTACTATTAATAAGGGTTCTGAAAGACCCGGTAAAACCCATTTTCTCAATGCTCCCTCAAAAATCAGGAGAAAGAAAAAGAGCCAGACCCCATTTTTTAATTGTCTTAAGTTTTTTTCTTCCAAAATCAGTTGCTATTTATTATTTTTTCAATGGCCTCGACCATTTTTTCTCCATAAATGGACATTGGCAACTCCTTTGCGGTGGCTGAGGCCGCCCTGCCAATTGGAGGAATACTTTCTGGATGCGCTATGATATATTCCAATTTTTCTACGATTCCCTGGGTATCCCCGGGGGCTACCAACCAGCCATTTTTGCCGTCCTCTATAAAATCGGCACCACAGGTTCTTTTAGTTGTAATTACGGGGGTTCCTTGGGACATTGCCTCTGTGATTACCAGGCCATATCCTTCAAAAAGAGAGGGAAACACAAAAACATCCTGGCTACGCATAAGCCTTAAAACCTCCTGATGTGGCAGCGATGGAATCCAGGTATGTTTTGCCAATCCCACTTCCAGGGGAATACAACCCTCCACTACCTTCCTCCCTACAATGGTCAGTTCTATAGCTCCCTCTAACTGGTCTGCAGCCTCGAGAAGATTTGCAAGGCCTTTTAATTGTGACAACCCCCCGACAAATAATATTTTTAATTTTCTATCCCTGAGAGGCTCATAGCTCCTGTTTTTATACACCTCAGGAAATCCGTAGGGCACCAGGTAAATTGGCGGGAGTGCCCCGGGGTATAATTCCAAGGTGTTTTTCGTGAATTTACTGGCCACAAAAATGGCATCCGCCAATTCAATTTCTTTATCTTTTCGGGCAAGTTTGGTTGCTGAATCGTGAAAACATTTTAGGGTATGTGCCCATTCCGGCCTTTTTGCTCTTTCCGTTTCCAAAAATTCCCCATTCGCTCTCCAATACCCCGTGGGTAAATCATACAGACACAGCATTGCTTGTGATTTGGCTTTGGTAAAACTCTCCAAAGCCCCATCTTCATAGGCATATATGGCGCTGTTGTCCTGGAGATTTTTAGAGACATGTGAATCCAGATCCCGATACACATTATCTACGCAAAAAACTCCCTTTTCATGGACCAGGGCAGCTTGCCATCCTAATTTTTGCGCAGCCATACGGCCCAGTTCACGATATGGCCGGGTATGGGTGTAAGATTTTAATTCCAGGGAAAATAATCTTCGATGAAATTCCTTTAAAGCACCCCGTTTCGAAAATTTATAAGAAGGGCTGTTTTGAAATAATGCAATACAGGTATAAAACCTCCGGAGTAATCCTGCCCGAGCCAAAGCTTCTGCTAAGGTCCTTACATTGGCATTTCCTGTTGGGTGAGAAAGTAGAATCCTTGAAATAGGTTTTATTCTGAGTGTCATTTTAAGAATATTATCCATTTAACCAAGCCAAATTACCCGCTAAAAATTGACAGGGATTATATTTGAAGATTTCTTCTCTTTTTTTGGACAAAGCCTTGGCAGGGTTTCCCACCATAATGGAAAACGGGGCAACATCCTTGCAAACCACGGCCCCCGCGCCAATAACGGCACCTTTACCGATGGAAACCCCGGGTAAAATAATGGCATTGGTGGCTATCCAAACAAAATCGTCAATGAATATCGGTTTTTTAAGCAGTTTCCACCTGGGATCATTTATGTTATGTGAACCACTTAACAATTTAACCCCGTCATTAATGCAAACATTGTTGCCTATTTTTATCTGATCGTGTAAAGCCAGCTCGACCCTTCCCAAAAAGGAATGTGCCCCAATACTCAGATTTCGTCTGTCCCCATCAGCTTTTATCACCCCCACCTCTGAGGTTTGGTCAATGCTTGCCCCCTCCCTGGTCAATCTGGATCTTCTGGTATTTCTTTCAATCACATCCTGAAAGGTGGTGAGCCGTTTTGCCCAAGCCCTGTAAAAAGTTATGCTATCCACAGGAAACCTGGCCCTGTTCTTCCATAAATAATTTAAAGATGCCATAACTCAAATCTGGTTGGTTAATAATCCTTCAACAAATTTTTTGCTAATTGCCTCTATTTTTAATTCTTCTGTATGTCTTTTATTTTTCATTATTTTTTCAATATCCAAACTGCTTTTCCACTTGACAACGGATTCATTGAATAAAAG
>JBGSWA010000255.1:0-3875 GCA_041752645.1 Gillisia sp.
TACAAAATCCTCAGGAGATAGGTTATGGTTATGAAAAAGAAGGTACTAAAGTTAATCGAAAAAAAGAAGATAAATTAACCTGGCATTTCCTGGCCCCCCAGGTTCATGATTTTGCTTGGGGTGCGGACCCTGAGTTTATCCATGACAAGATTACCGCGGCAGATGGCACAGATCTTCATTTTTTATATAAGAACGACCCGGAAATAATAGAAAACTGGAAGAATTTTCAACCAAAAGTGGAAGAATTGTTATTGTATTTCAATGAACATATAGGTCCATATCCTTGGGAGCAATATTCAGTTATTCAAGGTGGAGATGGCGGAATGGAATACGCCATGGCTACTTTGATCACGGGAAAACGCTCCTTTGGAAGTTTGGTAGGGGTAACTGCACATGAAATGGCACACGCCTGGTTCCAGCATTTATTGGCTACCAATGAAAGCAAACACGAATGGATGGACGAAGGTTTTACCTCCTATATTTCTACCCTTGCGGAAAAGGAAGTATTGGGTAAGATGACCGAAAAACCTTTTGAGCGAACCTATCAAGGCTATGTAAGATTGGCAAGTAGCGGGGTAGAGCAACCACAAACCACACATGCCGACAGGTATAAATTAAATGCCGCCTATGGAGCTGCCTCTTATACGAAGGGTTCTGTATTTTTATCGCAATTAGGCTATGTCATCGGACAGGAAAACCTGCAAAAAACCCTTCATAGATATTACAAAGATTGGAAATTTAAACATCCCACCCCAAATGATTTTATAAGAGTTGCCGAGAAAGTATCCGGTGCAGAACTGGATTGGTATTTAACCGATTGGACTCAAACCACCAATACCATAGATTACGGAATCAAAGAGGTTGTGGAAAACGGGAATAAAACCACTGTAACCCTGCAAAGAATCGGATTAATGCCAATGCCATTGGATTTAAAGGTGATTTATGCCGATGGAACAGAGGAACTAATTTACATCCCGTTGCAAATGATGCGTTGGGAGAAACCCGCTGAAGGAAATACCTCCAGGATCATTGAAAAAGACTGGGCCTGGGCTTATCCCACGTATGACCTTAGTATAAATAAACCATTAGCTGAAATTAGTAAAATTGCAATAGATGAGTCTGGATTGATGGCAGATGTCAACCGTGAAAATAATGTTTATAATCAGTTAAAAGAATAGAATTAAAACTGAATGTTTGAAGTATAAATACGGTTCGGTAAAAAAAAGATCCGTTTTGGGAAATCCCGAAACGGATTATTTTAATTTAGCTTATTATAATTTTCCTAAGATGAATGAAAAGTTTCCCTCTTCAGAAAAACTGAAAGGCAAAATATTGATAGACCGCTTATTTTCAGAAGGAAAATCCATTAAAAATTTTCCTCTGAAACTCGTTTATACCCCAATTACCAAGGCCTCGATCACAACTAATAAAACCGGGGTTTCGGTTCCAAAGAGAAACTTTAAAAAAGCTGTAGATCGCAATCACTTAAAGCGTTTGATGCGGGAGGCTTTCAGAAAAAATAAGTACCTTGTAGACAGTAATTTACAAAATAAGTATGCATTTATGTTTATATATACCGCTAATAAAAAATTTGATTACCATCAGATTATTGTGAGTTTAATTCATATTTTGAATAAATTAATAGAAAGGGAAGCTTCTGATGAAAAATCCAATAGTTAAACGAATTACAATTGTTGTATTGGCCTTTGGCTTGCTTATAGGCACCTCGGCATTTAAATCTGATTTTTTTGAAATTGCAAAACAAATAGAAATATTCACCACCCTGTTTAAGGAACTCAATTTAAATTATGTCGATCAAACCAATCCGGCAGAGCTGATGGATATAGCAATCAAAGCAATGCTTGCTGATTTGGACCCATATACCAATTACTGGAACGAGCAGGATGTGGAAGCAGCCAGAATGAATACCGCCGGGGAATATCAGGGAATAGGTGCCCTTGTTAATATTCGGGACAATAAATTTACGATTCTGGAAACCTATAAGGGATTTCCTGCGGATAAAGCCGGTTTAAAGCCCGGTGATGAAATTATTAAAATTGGGGATATTCTGGTGTCCTATTTCAAAGAAGATGCCGGTGAACTACTTAACGGTGCACCAAATTCACAAATAACCATAACTTTTTTGCGACAGGGAAAAACTCAAACCACCACAATTACAAGAAGTACGGTGGCTCTAAAGGCTGTACCTTTTTATAAACTCCTGGATGACAACACAGGTTATATAGTACTTTCCCGCTTCAATGAAAATGCATCCGGGGAAACCATAAGTGCTCTGAAGCAACTGGAAAGCCAGGGAGCCGACAAAATAATTTTGGATTTACGGGGAAATCCCGGTGGACTTTTAAGCGAAGCTATTCTTGTGAGCAATATATTCCTCAATAAAGATCAATTGATAACCGCTACTAAATCGGTGATAGAAAAATACAATCAACAATATTTAACTCCTAAAGAACCTATTAATACTACAATTCCGCTTGTTGTCCTCATAAATGGAAACAGTGCCTCCGCCAGTGAAATTGTGGCCGGGGCGATTCAGGATCTGGATAGGGGCGTTGTGGTTGGCGCCAGGAGTTTTGGCAAAGGTTTGGTCCAGCGTCCAAAAGAATTGGTGTATGGCACCCAGTTAAAGCTTACAATTTCGCGTTATTATACCCCAAGTGGACGCTGTATTCAGGCGCTCAATTACAGGGAACGTGATACGGACGGAAATGCCACCCGGACAAAAACTGAAGATTACAAAGAATTTAAAACCCGAAACGGACGCAGTGTATATGACGGGGGTGGAATTTTGCCTGATGTGGGTTTGGAAACCTCAGAAACCAGTATTATAACCAATGCCTTGCTTGCCGGAAATGCGATCTTTAACTTTGCAACTGAATATTACTATTCCCACAAAGTGGAAAATCCTGAGGATTTTGAGTTTACAGATGAGGATTTTAACGATTTTAAAAATTTTCTCAGTAAAACAGATTTTAACTATCAAACCCTTACCGAAATGGAACTTACCCAGGCTATGGCAACTGCTAAAATGGAGGGTTTTGAAGGTACTATAATTCAAAATTATCAAAGCATCCTGAATGAAATTGAAGTTTCCAAAAAAGAAGCGGTAGAAGAGAAAAAATTCGAAATTTCCAATTTGTTGGCAGATGAGATAGTTAAAAGATATTTTTACAGGGAAGGCTTATATCAACATTATGTGCTGCAAAATCCGGAAATTTTAAAAGCCAAAGAAATCCTTAATAACAAGCAGCGTTATGCTGAAATTTTGAGGTGATTAACCCTTAATCATCAAAATATGCGGAATTCCGTCTTCCAGGTATCCTTCTCCTTTTTGCTTAAATCCGTGGGATTCGTAGAATCTTGATAAATATATCTGTGCGGAAATCTTGATTTTTTTGGTTTTAAACCTGTTTTTAATTACATCTATAGAAGCTTTTAGAACCTGGTGACCATAATTTAATTTGCGCTGATTTTGCTTTACTATCACCCTTCCAATAGAAGCTTCCTCAAAATAATTTCCTTTATCAAAACAGCGGGTATACCCAATAAGCAGCTTATTTTTAAAACCAAGGATATGAAGTGCTTTCTGATCTTTCCCATCAATATCCTGGTAAATACAGTTCTGTTCCACCACAAATACTTCAGAACGCAATTGCAAGACCTGATACAACTCATCTAAACTAAACTCCTTGAAAGTTTTTATTCTAATTTCCACTTTTATGATAAAATAAAATTAATCCTGCACAATCAGGTCTTTACAGTCGCATTTTCCAAACTCCGGTTGAATATTCACGTGATTTATCCCAAATTCATCAGAGACCAAATCCTTTATCTGATCTATTATTATATCAAAT
>JBGSWA010000256.1:0-17407 GCA_041752645.1 Gillisia sp.
TAAACCTGAAAGACGGGATGTTTTCTAAAAAAGTATTAATTCAAAAATAATGAGAATAGCTAATAATCTTATCGGGACAAAAAAGACTATTGATTACGTAATTTTCGGATTGATCTTTACCATATTCCACCTTTGCGCCAAAGCCCAGGAAAATCCCCCAATTCCCGTGCAGGTGCAGGTAAATACGGCCCAGTTTTTAAATTTCGGGGCTTTTACCTCGGGGACCTCTGGTGGCACCGTGATAGTAGAATGGAATGACATTCGGACTCCAACTGGGGACATTATTTTACTTAGCATGGGCCAACCCGTTTCAGCAGCTTTGTTTGACGTGACGGCAAATCCAGGAACTATTATTCAAATTCAGCCTCAATCTTCCGTTAATTTAACAGGAAGCAATGGGGGGAGTATTACCTTAAACATTGATAGCTTTAGCACAGGACAAACCTTTATTACTACTGCCAATCTTCCATTTACCAATCCTGTGTATGTCGGGGGCACCCTTACCATAGGAAACTCCTCAGCAAGTCCGCCGGGGGAGTACAATGGCTATTTCACCCTAACTTTTATTCAGCAATAAAAAAAAGTACTATAACCTTTGATGCGTAGAATTACCCCAACCCATTTTTTATCAAGAGATTTTATCCCAGGAGTATCGAAATCGTTCTGCTTTATACTTCTGATCTTTCTCTTGGGGCTGGGGAACAGTTTTGCACAGGAATTTCCGGAATACGATGAGCTCACCGTGGAAATGCACATCCCGAAAATTGGGATGATGGAGCTTCCGGTGGCCATAAAAGACCAGGATGCCTATCTGTCGGTTAAAGACCTGTTCGATTATTTACAGATCAAAAATGAAACTTCGGAGGATTCTGAGGTGATAACCGGGTTTTTACTGCAACCCGATGCCACTTTCAGCATTGATCCTGCACAAGCTCAAATTTTTTTTAAGGAGGAAACCTATCCGTTATCCGCTGAGGATTTTATTCAAACCCCCACCACCCTTTATTTAAGATCGGATTATTTTGGCAAAATTTTCGGGCTCCACACCGATTTTAGTTTCAGAAGCCTCTCGGTAAATCTCGATACAGAGCTGGAATTACCGATAATAAGGGAAAAAAGGCTGCAGAAAATGCGTGACAATCTGAATACTATGCGTGGCATTGTGACCCCGGATACCATCATTGAAAGGAATTATCCTTTTTTTAAGGCCGGGATGGCAGACTGGGCGGTGATCACCACCCAGCAAACCAGTGGACAAAGCGACAACCGGTTTAACCTGGGACTAGGGACCATGATCGCCGGTGGGGAGGCAAATGTGCTCCTGAACTATTCCACCAAAGTTCCCTTTAACTCGCGAAATCAGTTTTACCAATGGCGCTATGTCAACAACCAGAGTAAGATCTTTAAACAGGTAACGGCCGGAAAAATCTTTACCCGTGCCACCTCTTCCCTATTTGCACCGGTAGTGGGCGCGCAGATCAGCAATTCTCCCCTGGTCAACCGGAGGTCCTTCGGGACCTATACCCTGAGTGATGTCACCGATCCGCGGTGGATGGTGGAGCTGTATGTGAACAATGTGCTGGTGAATTTTGTGCAGGCCGATGCTTCGGGGTTCTACACCTTCGAGGTGCCCTTGATGTATGGAAACACCCTAGTAAATCTTCGATTTTACGGGCCTTATGGCGAAGAACGCACCGAAGACAGGGCCATTAACATCCCTTATAATTTTGTCCCCAAAAATGAACTGGAATATACCCTTAGTGCCGGAATGGTTGAAAACGAGGAGCGGAGTAAATTTTCCAGGCTTAATTTCAATTACGGACTTAGCAACACCCTTACCTTTGGAGGAGGGGTGGAATATTTATCAGGAGTTACCTCCGGGGAGGTGATGCCTTTTGTAAATAGCTCGGTGAGAATTGCTTCGGGCTTGCTGTTTTCAGGGGAATATACCTATAAAGTTAAAGCGGATGGCCTGCTGAGTTACAGAACCCCTTCCAATTTCCAGATCGATTTGAATTACATCAATTACGATAAAGACCAAACCGCAATTAATTTCAACTACCTGGAAGAACGCAGATTGTCCCTGTCCATGCCCATCCGCAGCAAATTATTTTCTGCCTATACCCGATTTAGCCTGAACCAGATAATTTTGCCAACCACAGAATTTACTACGGCACAACTGCTTTTATCCGGAGTATTTATGGGGATAAGTACAAACCTGACCACCTATGGACTGTATAACGACCGGACTAAAAAGCCTACCATCTACAGCACGCTTTCACAAACCTATCGCCTGGCCTATCAACTCTTGTTTTCGCCTCAGATTCAATACGATTTTAGCTCTCAAGGATTTACCAATCTGATCTTAAACCTGGAAAGGCCTGTTTTTGAAAGAGGGTTTATGAACCTGGGGTATGAGCACAACTTCCAACGCAATACCTATACCTTTCAAGTAGGATTGCGCTATTTATTCGATTTTGCCCAAACCTCCGCCACCTCGAGAATCGGAAACCAGAATTCATCTTTTGTGCAATCGGCAAGGGGAAGTTTCCTCTTTGATGACAGCACCAATTATCTCACCTACAATAACCGCAGCAGCGTTGGAAAGGGCGCAATCACCGTTATTCCGTTTCTGGATCTCAATTTCAATGGCAAATGGGATAAAGAGGAACCCAAGGTTCCGGGATTAAAACTGAGAAACCTGGGAGGAAGACTGGTGTACAGTGAAGATCAAACAACCATCAGGATTTATGACCTGCAGCCTTATGTGCAGTTGCTCATTGAGATAGACCCCATAAGCCTTGATAATATAGCCTGGAAAGTCCGGAATCCTGTTATTGCGGTGGAAACGGTCCCAAACCAGTTTAAAACCCTGCATATACCAATAGAAGTGCTAGGGGAAGTCTCGGGAATGGTTTATTTTAAAGATGATTCCGGATCTAGTGGTCAGGGAAGGATCATTGTAAATATTTTGGATGAAGCCGGGGAAACTGTTGCGAGAATTTTAAGCGAAGGGGATGGTTATTTCACGTACCTGGGACTTAAACCAGGCAAATATAGCGCCTCAATCGATGCGGAGCAATTACAAAACCTGGGCTATTTCGCTTCTCCCCTGGAATTCCCATTTGAGATCTTGATAGATCAATACGGGGATATTGTAGACAATCTGGAATTTACCCTCCAAAAGAAGGAACAATAAAATTTTTACTACACATTTTTTAAGTCCGAATGCCCCAATAATTTCGGGAGATGTCCCAGGGAAATAAAGATTTTAAGCGTTTAAAATTTAAGGTAGTGATCTTCACCTTAACTTTTTTTCCTCTGCCTCCGGTCTTCAGGAATATTCAATTTCCAGGATCTCCATCCGCTTGATTTCCCCTGCCATTGCTATTTCGGCTATTTCCCCCACTTTTTTTCCTGTAAGGGCACGGGCGATCGGCGCTACAAATGCGATCTTGTTTTCTTTGATATCAGCCTGGTCCACCCCTACCAGTTTAAACTGGCGGACTGTTCCTTTTTGGGCTCCGCTCAAAATTTTAAATTTAACCCGGGCTCCGAACCTGACCTCGTCCTGGGGTTGCTCTGTTGGTTTTAAGATGCGTGCGGAGGAAATCCGCTGGTTTAACAGATTTAAACTGCCCGACAGGGATGCCCGGGCGTGCCTTTTCTCTTTCTCGTCCTCTATCTCGAGATTGGATAGCTTTGCCTCCAGATTTTCCCGCTCCTTTAGTAACTCCTGGTACCCCTCGGGGGTAACATAATTGATGGCCCCTGCCGGCAATGCGGCTCTTTGCGGAATAAATGGCGGCTCCTCCTGATCTTCTTCTTTTACAAATCCCCGACTCATAACTGCTGTTTTATTAAATTTCCGATAATTTATTTCCATAATCCTATTATTAAGAATAATTTATCAGAATTTGACAGAAAATAAAGCTCCAGTTATTAAAAATTAAAATAGATGAAAAAAAGCAAAAATTTGATAGCATAATTAAAGGTTAAAATATACAAATTAGTGATGGTTTGGCCGAAATCTTGTAAATTAGGAACCGGAATAATTTGGTTTTAAAATTTAAAAAAATTGCTGATTTCAGCGATAATCCTTGGCCAAAATAAAATGACCCTAAGCACGAAACCTGATTTAACAACCTACCCATGGCATTCAATTTTTTAAAAGGATTTTCCCGGTCCAACCTGCTTGATGAAACCTATGTATATTGCATGGGTTTACTGGAAAACAGCCGCTGCAAATCCTTGCCGTTTCACAGTGTAGAACATACCCGGGATGTTTTTAATTATGTGAAGACCATTGCCGATTATGAGGAAATTTTTGGCTCGGATCTGGAACCTGTTTTAATAGCAGCGCTTTTTCACGATACCGGAATGGCGGAAATCTATGTCAATCATGAGGAACAAAGTGCAGTGTATGCTTCGGAATATTTAAAAAAACATGAGTACCCGGAGGATAAAACCAAGATTGTGATCGACTGTATTTTAGCAACAAAAATGCCGCAAAACCCCAAAACCCTTGTAGAAAAAATTATTTGTGATGCCGATCTGTATCATTTGGGAATTGAAAACTATATTTTTAGAAATGAGCGTTTACGGGTGGAATGGAAACAATTTTTTAATATTGAATATTCTGAAGAGGAGTGGTACTCCCTGAACGTGGAATTTCTTGAAAAACAAATATTTCACACCTCTTATGGCAAAACAGTACTTAAAAACAGAAAAGACTTGAACTGTAAAATGCTGAAAGAAAGACATGATAACTACAAATTAGATTCCTGACTTTTGGTTTTTTGAAGAGAATTATTTTCTGCCGGAGTTCCGGTTAATTTTTTTTATTAATTAGTGTCTCCCCGTTTTATTAATTTACTGGCCTTTTTTATTTGTCAAATTTGTAACTGAAATTTATCCGCTTTAGGAGCAAGAGAAAAATACTCGGAGACTATTTTTCAAAAGGGAAAATAATTATGAGGTTAATTTTAAATCCGCCCAGGAAAGACAATTAATACCTATGAAGTCTATTTTAGTCATTGGTTATGTTTGGCCTGAACCGAATTCCTCGGCTGCAGGCACAAGGATGCTCCAGCTATTGGATTTTTTTCAGGCAGAGGGCTATTCGGTATGCTTTGGTACAACGGCAGCAGAATCCATCCATATAGAAGATCTAAAAATACTTGGGATTAAAACGGTAAAGATCGAATTGAACAATTCAAGTTTTGATGCGTTTATTAAAGACCTGCAGCCCGAGATAGTGGTTTTTGACCGGTTTATGATGGAGGAACAATTTGGCTGGAGGGTCAGCAATACCTGTCCGGAGGCGCTGAAAATTCTAGATACGGAAGATCTTCATTTCCTCAGAAATTTCAGGGAAAATGCCTTCAAAAACCAACAGCTCCCTCCCGCCCTGCTTAAGGAATCAGAACTGGCAAAGCGGGAGATCGCCAGTATTTACAGGTGCGACCTGAGCCTTATTATCTCACAATCGGAAATGGAGCTGCTGCAGGAGCAGTTTAATATCCCTCAAAATCTGCTGGTCTATCTGCCATTTCTTCTAAATCCTATCACCCCTGATACGGTCATGCAGCTTCCGGGTTTTCAAGAAAGGCAGAATTTTATCAGTATCGGAAATTTCAGGCATCCGCCCAATGTAGATGCAGTCCTTTATTTAAAACAGCAAATCTGGCCCTTTATCCTAAAACAGTTGCCAAAGACACAAATGCATATCTACGGCGCCTATCCCTCGGCAAGGATCACCGAGTTACATAACTCTAAGGAAAATTTTTTGGTTAAAGGCTGGGCAGATAGCGCCCCGGAGGCCGTAAAAAACGCCAAAATAAGCCTGGCTCCCCTTAGGTTTGGGGCTGGCCTGAAAGGGAAATTGATAGAAGCTATGCAATGCGGTACCCCCTCGGTTACTACAAATATTGGGGCTGAAGCAATGCACGGGAATTTGTGCTGGAACGGTTCCATTAAAAATACCCCCGAGGAGTTTGCAACTGCAGCGGTAAGCCTGTACAGCTCTGAGATTAAATGGAAAGTGGCACAAAAAAATGGGTTTGAAATCATCAATTCCCTGTATTCAAAAGCTGATTTCCATAAAATCCTTCATTTGAGGATCAAGCTTTTAAAAGAGGAATTGAAAAAGCATCGCCAAAATAATTTTATAGGTGCCATGTTAATGCATCACCGGACCCGAAGCACGTATTTTTTGTCCAAATACATCGAAATTAAGAACGAGCTGCACCAATTAAAAAATCCTCCCCACAATTCCCATTGACCGGCAGGGAAGAATCCCACGCGTGCACCCTGGTGGAATCATTCTATAATCCATTTGCCCTAGGGCATCCCTGCGCCTGCGCAACAGGGATTATTCCGGGAGCAAAAAAGGAGAATTCCTTCCAAAGGAAGCAGGCCCTAATTTAAAATACCACATCTGGTTCTGATACCCGTGAAAATAATTTTTCATGCAAGGCCTGTAGGGTAGCAATTTTATTTTCGGTGGCCACTAAAAGTGAAACATTGTTGATACTTCCGCCATAGGAAATCATACGCACCGGGATATCGTTTAAGACCTCAAAGAGCCGCGGGGTGTTTTTATCATCTATCAACCCCTCGCCCACCACGCAAATAATGCTGTGCTCCATTTCCACGGTTATTTCCCCGTAGGCTTTCAAATTTTCTAAAATCGCATCCAGGTTCCGGGTGTCATCAATGGTGAGTGAAATTGCAATTTCGGAGGTGGTGATCATATCGATGGAAGTTTCATGGGTGTCGAAAACCTCAAATAATTTTTTCAGGAACCCATGGGCCATCAGCATTCTGTTGGATTTGATCTTTATGGCGGTAATCCCATCTTTTGCTGAGATAGCCTTTAATCCACGGCTGGTGATCTCGGAGGATATCTTGGTCCCGGGAGCCTCAGGGGTAAAGGTGTTTTTAAGGTAAATCGGGATGTTTTTATCGATTACGGGGGAAACAGTCTGGGGATGCAATATTTTGGCGCCAAAATAGGCCAGTTCTGCAGCCTCCTCAAAGCTCAGGTGAGAAAGCCTGTGGGTATCCTCCACATATCTTGGATCGTTGTTGTGGAAACCGTCAATATCTGTCCAGATCTGGATTTCTTCCGCACTAATTGCCGCCCCTAAAATAGTGGCCGAGTAATCGCTCCCCCCACGTTTTAAGGTGTTTATGCGATTGAATTTATCAATCCTGACAAATCCCTGGGTGATGAATAACTCGCTTTGCTCCATCCCTGTTGTATACTGCTGGAAGAGTCGCCCTACTTTCTCTGTATCGGGATTTTCCAAATTGGAAACCTGCATGAATTTTTTAGCATCCAAGAGCTTGTTTTCCACGCCCGAAGATTGAAGGAATCCGGAAAAAATAAAGGTGAGTACCGTTTCTCCAAAGGTCATGATCTTGGCTTCCGCATTCTCAGAAAAATCCCCCTCAATAATTCCGGTGAGTCCACTAAAAAGTCTCGAAATATGGGATTTTATTTCCAGGTTTTCATCTTTTTCCTGAAACAAAGCATCGCTCAACGCTTCGTGTTTTGTTTTTAAAGCCTTCACGACCTTTCCTGCATCTGCCTGGTTCCCCGATTTAAAATATTCTGTAATCGCCACCAATTCGTTGGTCACCCCGGACATCGCAGAGAGAACTATTAATTTTTTCCCGCTTACCGAATTAATGATGTTTTTTACATTTTTAATACTCTCAGGAGATCCCACCGATGTGCCTCCAAATTTTAATACTTTCATTGTTAGAATTTTATTATTTTTTATGGGGTCCTATGTAAATTTGCAGTGCTTTATAAGGGTTTGCTTGGCCAATCCGTGCTGCTTATTTTATAGGACCCTATTTCTTGTTTTTAATGGTTCAGTATTCACAGTGTTTAATGCGGTTGGACCTCGAGATCCCATGCTGCTCCCTTCATAAGTTAAATCTACTATAATTTTATCCATCCCCACGAACGATAGAGGTAATTCGGATACCGGTTTTCTATTAGATTCGAAGTTCTTTTTGCTAATTTCAAAAAAAAAGTTCTTATGATAATTTCAACAACCAGAAATTTATTCTGCATAATTAGCTAAAGTTTGGCTTCGGGGAAAAAAGTAGATTAATTTTATATACATTTACACAAAATGTATATTATTTAACAATGAAAACAATTACTTCCTGTGTACATAGTATGTTGCGTCATCAGCCATTTCTGGATGATGCCTTGGCCAAAGATCTTATAAATTTCAGTTCCCTGGCAATCCACCTGCAACCAGAGGTGGAAAAGGAATTGCGGAAACAGGTAAAACCAGGATCTATCATCATGGCCTTGCGCCGTTATAATCCAAAGAAAAATCTTTTAAAGAACACGAATTTAAGGGATATGGGGGATATCCTGGTGCGCTCAGGGATTACCGAATACACCTATTTGAATTCCAAAAGCATCCTTGCCAGCCAGGCTGATTTGTTGAATATCGTAAAAGGCCAAATTGGAGTTTATCTCAACTATTCCAGCAATTATCAGGAGAGCAATATTCTGGTCTCTGCAGATCTGAAAGAAACCGTAGCCGAATGTTTTAAAGATGAGATCCTGGTAGGCGTAAAAAGTGAATTATCCAGTATTACCATTGCACTACCAAAGAACAGTTCCAAAACCGTAGGTTTGTATTTTTACATTTTTAAGCTTTTGGCTTATGAAGGTATTCCGGTATTTGAGATGATCTCCACTTCAAATTATTTTGCGCTGTTTTTGGAGAAAGAATATATTAATCAGGCCTTCCTATTGCTCAATGAAATCAAAATCTCATAAAAGGACAGTTTAACTCATAAGGCAATCCTACCAATAATCAAAATAAACCCCGGTCATTGCAACCCCTGTAATTAAAATTATAATAATTATAACCACCAGGGTTGCATCAAAGCGGGTTTTAATTTCGTTTTCTAAGATTTTCTCTTCAGATCTTATTTTGTTATTATCCTGGATTTGCATATAACTGAATTATTTCTCCTTTATAAATACCTTTTCAACCACTATTAAATATAAGTATTATAATTATTAAAACCTTCATCTATATTAAAATTTTCCCAATGCAACTTGCGTTTTTTTTGAATCTATCTATTTTTATGCGCTAAACAAAAAAAATATACGATGAAAAATATACTAAGGGCCATCCTCGCTGGATGGGGTGCTAAAAAATTAGGTGGGGGTTGTGGCTGTATCGGGATAATCGTTGTTTTTATAATCTTATGGATCGTCTTGGGAATGCTGGGTTTGAATTAGAGTAGAACAATAAGTACATTAGGAAGCTCTTTGCAGAACTAGTAAGTTGCCCATGCACTCTTCATAATGGAAACTCAGTTTTGATTTTCTAAAGGGTTCTTTTCGATCCCTGTTAACATTTGGGGAAACTTTTTTTAATCACCTAAGTTGCCCAAAATTTTATCAGTGGAGTTGTTATAAGTAGCCTTCCATGAAATTTCAGAATTTAATTTTAAAATCTGTACTTCGCAGTTGCTATCCTTCTTCTTTCCTTCTGAATAAATCGATGATATTAAAGAGTAAAATACAAAAAGCCACCCATATTACCCCTGCAATAAATCCTCCTGCAATATCTGAAGGAAAGTGAACCCCAAGGTATATTCTGCTTATTCCTATAGTAAAGATCAGTACACTTAATAGCAGGATGATCCCCGATTTAAGCCATTTATTGATTTTGAACCCATAAAATAAATAGATTAAAAAACCATAGAATGACATTGCACTCATGGCGTGGCCACTGGGATAACTTAGGGTAGCCACGGAAACCAAATGCTCCACCTCTGGTCTGGGACGGTTAATGAGCTGTTTAAGAGCCAGATTTGAAAGTCCCGCAATTACAAGGACAAAAATCATCTGGATTACCAGCCGCAAGTTCTTGAATTTGAGATAAAACGCAAGTGAACTTAGGAATCCCACTGCCAAATATGCATAAAGATCACCAATATTGGTGATAAATTGCAAGATCACGTTGAGCTCGGGAGTTCTGAAAGAAATTATAAACTCGGTAATTTTCCTGTCATATCGTGATAAAAAGGGAGTTTGAAGGGATTCGGTGAGTTCTAAAAAAATATTAATCCCGGCCACAACTATTATCAGCGCTAATAAAATACTGATAATATAAGGCAACTTTTTATTGTGCTGATGAAACTTGTCCTCTAGGATTTTTTTGAGCAGGAGTAAAAACATCCAGATTTGTTGCCTCATTGGTTTTGGCATTGAGGGTTAAGGGATAATGGGGAATTCATGATTTTTTAGTTTCCTGATCCTTTGCAAGGCTATCCTTTTGGATCAAATAGTGAATTTTTATTTTTTTCCGACCCCATCCCCTGGCCTTTTTTACATCTTCCTCCATGTAAATATCGATCTTGTTCTTCCAGCGATGGTGCATCTTGTCCCTGACATAATAAATGCCTTCCAGGCCTTCTATTCGAACAGGAGTATTGTAATCCAGGCCTTTTTTTAGCAAATCCCTGGAAACGGCGATCACCTTTACCCCTGGTTTTAAGGTGTCTCCCCAGGCCGTAATTTTGGGGTTGCCAGGGCCGGTCTGAGAACTCACCGAATTATATGCCGATGCTGAGACCCTTAAAGAATCCCATATCTCCACCGGCAGCTCTTTCTTTTTGGAAGAAAAGTCACAACCGGACAGCCCTGCTGAAAAATAAACAATCGCACTGATAAATAAGACCTGGATTATTTTTATATGAATCATCTTAAGCCGGTTTAATAAGTTGCCCATACAAACGCCTTTAGTTTATAGTTATTGAGTGTGTTGCAGGAATTCTACCGGTAAGACCCAACCACCTCTGGCTCAGCAATTAGAAATATGGCTGCTTACTCAAGAGTTGGCACCCCCCATCTTCTCCGGTGGAATCAGTATGTTCGGTTCTTGAAAAAATACCTACTTTATAAAAGCTACCCGGGAATTTGCCTTCCTTTTTTATAAAAATATGGTTTTTATATCGATTAGAATTAAGCCAGGGCTAAAAATTAGGACTATTCAGTTAAAAACAACTCAATACATTCGTTTTTTGAGGGATTTAATTTAAGGTTACTATTCCTGATGCTGGTTTTTTTATATGCAACAGGTGCCAGAGAGGCACACCCATGAAGAAATGGGGATTCAAGGTGACCTATAAAAACCATAGCAGTCTACATATGATGGGAAAATAAACCTTCCCAACTCAGCGCTTGCCTGGTTGGTTTTACCTCTCTGAAGTTTTAGGCTGACAGATTTTCAGGATCTGAATTTATGTCCGAAATTTTATCCAGTTATTTTGTAGAAATTGCGAATTTCCCAATATTAGGTGGGGATATCTCTAATTTTACACCTTTTCCGCTGGAAATTAGGCAAAGCACAGCGTCAATCTTTGTTATTCCGGACTTTGGCTTGGTTTTGGCACACAGGATACTAACAGAGTAAAAATTGAAAACAGCTTTCCACAAAAATAGTGTGCAGAGTATTTTTTAAAATTGAAAAAACAATAGTATGAGTTTAGTAAAAGAAAATGACACGGTAAAAGTACATTACACAGGTAAATTGGCCGACGGACAGGTTTTTGACAGTTCTGAAGGAAAAGAGCCGATAGAATTTACCTTAGGACAGGGGCAATTGATCCCAGGTTTTGAAAAAGGCCTTATCAACATGAAATTAAACGAGAAAAAAACGGTTAATATTCCTAAGGACGAAGCTTATGGGGATTCTCGCGAGGATTTGATCCAGGAAGTTCAAAAAACCGAACTCCCGGAAGAAATCAAACCAGAGGTTGGAATGGGACTTGTTTCAAAATCTCAGGATGGAAGAGAAATGAATTTGGTTATAGCCGAGGTTAAGGAAGAATCTATCGTAGTAGATGGAAACCATCCCCTGGCCGGGAAAGACCTTATTTTTGATCTTGAAGTTGTAGAGATTAAAGAAACAGAAAGCAAAGAATAAGCCTTTTGATATTTTTTGCAAGGCCTCACCGGATTTAAAACCTGTGAGGCCTTTTTTTATGACAAATTTTCAGGATAAAAGTATCCAGGCATTTAAAACCTGATCTATCAATACTACTTCTAAAATTAATTAATGGGATTCTATCACCTCAAACCTCCCGTTCTGAACCTTTATTGGTTAAGTTTATTATAAAACTTTCGTTAATAAATTTAGGATTTCTATCTTTATGCATCTTGAATTAAATGAAAAACAATAATTATGAAAAGAAAAGGTACAGCCGTATGGAACGGTAGCTTAAAAGAAGGAAAAGGAACCTTAAATACTCAAAGCGGGGTTCTAAAGAATGCTCAATATTCCTTTGGTTCACGTTTTGAAGAAGGAATAGGTACAAATCCTGAAGAACTTGTAGGTGCAGCACATGCAGGGTGTTTTACCATGCAGCTCTCGGCAAATTTAACCAAAGCGGATTTCACCCCGGGAAAACTTGAAACCACCTGTGAAATTACCCTTGAAGGCGGGACGGTAACCAAATCCCATCTAACCCTCAGCGCAGAGGTCCCTGGAATTGACAAGGCCAAATTTGATGAAATCGTGGCTGATGCCAAGAAAAATTGTCCAATTTCTAAACTTCTCAATGCCGAGATCACCCTGTCTGCTACTTTAGTTTCTTAAAAAAGCCATCTGATGATATTTTTTACAAAGCCCCGGAGGATTTAATTTTCCGGGCCTTTGTAATTTTTGATACTTTTTTCAAGACCGTCAAAAATCAATGTTTTTAATTCCAATTCCATTTTATTGTGGTGGGCGAAGCCTTGATTTACCTCCAATTCAATTCCGGAATAATTCGTTGGGAATCTTTCTCGGAGATAGGTGGGGAACCCATCTGCAATCCCCAGATACGGATAGTTAAATCTAACTTTTAAGGAAGGGGCTCGCAGCAAGAGCTGTTGTTTAAATCTTTTACAAAATTCCTTTTCAGAGGCTTTCGAAGGATCGTACAGCAGCCCTATATCTGCTTTTCTGATTTCTCCTTTCCACTCCGGAGTAAAACTGTGCACCGATAGGTGCAGCACCTCCTCCCCCCTGTCAATAAGTTCCGATATCTCTTTTTCAACTTCCAACCGGTAAGGAAAATAGTAGACCTCTATAAGTTCAGATTTTTCTTCTTTAGAAAGACCTGTTGTAAATTCAGAAAACAAACTCTTAAGGCGCAGGGACCGGTTAAGTTCGATAAGCAATCTGCTGATCGAACTGGAACGTCTGAAAAAGGCCAATTTTGAAAGATGATGGAACAAATCCAACGCCCCCAAATCCATACCCCGATGGGAATTCAGGGCTTCCTGGGCCTTTGCAAACAGCGGCAGATATTTTTCCGGGATCTCTTTGCCGCCGTGTTCACAGGTGAGCACTAATTTCATGGGGTAAAAAGTTTGTTTTCAGCAAGACAGCTGCCCAAATTAGTATAGACCCCCTTGATATTTTCTTCTGAAAAATCCTCTCCCACTGCCTTTAAGATCCGGGTTGACAAACTGCCGTTCTGCAACAGGAATTCGATGGTTTTCTGGTGTTTGGCTGAAATATTTTCCTGCAGCCTTTTATAAAGTTTTTTCCATATCTCTCCCGCAAGGCACTCCTCCTGAATGTCAAACAAATTGAGGTATCTCCTATCTGTGATCCGCGTAGATTCCGCATCAATAATAACATCGTTGAATATTGCGAACAATTCATCTTCATGCCATGATTTCTGATCCTCGCATGCGACCAGTTCTTCCCCTACCAGTAATTTTAGGACCTCAATAATTAAAACCGCAATGGCAATATCACTCCTGGGGCATTCCTGGAGGTCTATCACCCTGATCTCAATGGCATTACGGTCAAACCTGGCAATAGCACCGCGGGAATTCAGGAAATGATGGTCCAGGATGTTTTCGTGATCATGAGCTTTAATAGCCTTGTTTATAGGATCAAAAATATCCCGGTAATAGTCTTTTTTGCTAAAAACCTGCTCGGGAATTACCTTTCCTGCCATTTCCGGAATTTCCTTCTGATTGGTTTTGTATACATTGAGCCGTGCGTCTTTAAACCCGGTATTTGCTCCTTCAAAAATTGGGGAACTCGCGCTCAAAGCCGGTATTATTGGCAAAAGGATACGGATTGCCGCGTGTAATTTTTCAAATTCGGCATCGTCAAAAAACGGCAGATTGATGTGCATCGATTGCACATTGCTCCACCCGTGGCCCCTGCAGTCAAAAATGCGGTTATACAGCGCGTAAATTTTGCTGTAATTGTGCATCCATAACTTCATCTCTGAATCGGGATGCATCAGGGGATGTGATGCGGTAGGCCATAATTTCGCATCCAGAGCCTCCAGGAGTTTGTTTATTTCACTGATGTTTTCACAAAACTGATCATCCAAAGCCTCAAGATCAGCGGTTGGGCCGTTGGTCTTAAGCTCCACCACATGGGCCACCAGCTCGTTGCTCCATTCAATGGTTCCGTTGTCGATATCCCCGGTGATAGCCCCGCTCTTGGCGATCATTAACTGATCCACTATTGGAGCGACTCTGAGATCTGAATTTCGCACCAACATATATTCCAGTTCTATCCCGTAAACTTCAAAAAGGTGATACCTCATAATTGCTTTTTTTCCAGACGGTTTTTTAAGGCCGATAAGATATCGATATAAACCTGATCTCCGTAAAACCGGTCTTCCACCCCAAGATCTATATTGGGATTGTCGTTTATCTCAATGACCAGGGCCTTTCCGTTTACTTCCTTCACATCGATTCCGTATAATCCCTTGCCCATCAATTTTGCCGATTTAAGCGCAACGCTTAAAATCTCCTTGGGAACATCCTCAATGGCTAGGCAATCGGCATTGCCATCCTGATCGTCTTTAATTTTTGCGTCCCAATTGTAAATCTGCCAATGGTCTTTTGCCATATAATACCGGCAGGCAAAAATGGGCCTGTCATCCAGGATCCCTATCCGCCAGTCGTATTCAGAATAGGTGAATTCCTGTGCGATTATAAGTTCAGATTTTTTTAACATCATCTCCACCAATTCCTGGTATTCCGCCGGGGTTTCGGCCTTTTTAACCCCAAAGGAAAAAGTTGAATCCGGCGATTTTAAAACGCAGGGCAGCCCGGTCAGCTTTAAAACCTCGCTTTTATTATGCTTGTGCACGATTACGGTTTTCGGGGTTGGAATATTCGCGTTTTGCAAGGCTTCCGCCATATACACCTTGTTGCAGCATTTTAAAATGGCATCGGGATAATCTATTATGGCGATATCTTCCTGCAGGGCCTTCCGCGAAAAAGCATAGGCTTCATTATTCACCTCCGTGCTCTGGCGGATAAATAGTGCATCAAATGCGGAAAGCCTGAAAAGATCCTTTGGGGAAAGGATCTCCACATAAAAATTCATTTTTTCAGCAAGCTCAGTAAATTTCTTTATGGCCCTGGCATTGCTGGGCGGCGCAGGGTCACCAGCCTGCACTAAAATAGCCAGATCGTAATGCGCTGTATTTTGCTTGGGGGTATCGTATCTTTTCTTTGCAAAATACTGGGAGGCAAAATAATGCATGCTCTCTTTATGTTCCGCTGGAATTTCAGACTCTGAGATGGCCCTGATGTTCTTAATGTTCCATTTGGTGGTGAAATTGAATTTTACCCGCAAAAACGGGATCTGGAAATATTTATGGAACATCGCACTCAACTCCTTATATTTTTGCGCTACATTTTGGCCAAAATAAATACTGAGGGTAAATTCCTGGGATTTAATATTCTTAAGGCTTTGCTGAATCAGTTCATCGAAATCCTCGAATACGATTTTCACCAGTTTTGGTTCCCTGAGATCCACCAGGTTTGTTACCGTTGGAATTGCAAGATGTCCACGGGCCTCTGCCAAAAGCGACACATAATACCCCTTGGACTGGTAGGAATAATCCTTGCAAAGGTTAAAAATACGGGCCTTCTTGATTTGTGCGTATTTTGGATTGGTGAGGTATTCCTGGGAAGAAACTATGGAGATATTCTCTACCGGGATATGCCATTTTTCAGGGTGATTAACTACTATTATTTTATCCATTAGAAATTTTTAGGGTTATCAAATTTAACTGAAATTTTGAATGTATCCCTGAAAATTGGGATCAAATAAAATTTCTTCTTAAATGCCATTCCCTACCGCAACCCCAAAATTGAATGGATGCTCCTTGGCCTCCTGAGGCTACCGCCTGACAAAAATTCGCAAATTACCTCCAAGCAGCTTTCAGGTTTTTTATAAGTACTCCTAATTTTTTCTTATTTTCGGGTAGTACCCGAATCGACACACATCATGCAAATTTTTAACACCTATAGTTTATTTTACTTGTGACTTTCGCTTCGCAGGTGCAGGATCAGCAAACCGAACTTGTTCAAAAAGCAAAGACCATCCACGAGAAAATCATGAGCATAGACTCTCACAATGATATCAACACAAGCAATTTCACGAACTCCCTTAATTATACCACAAACCTAAATACCCAGGTAAACCTTCCAAAAATGGAAGAGGGGTCTTTAGATGTCAGCTGGTTGATTGTTTACACGGGCCAGGGCGAACTAAGTGCCAGGGGATATAAAAGTGCGCATCAGAAATGCCATGTCCAAATTTGAGGCCATCCATAAACTGACCCAGGAATATGCCCCGGAAAAAATTGGTTTGGCCACCACCTCCCAGGAGGTCAGGAACCTGGTTAACCAGGGGAAATTGGTAGCGATGATTGGCGTGGAAAATGTCTATCCAATTGGAGAAGACCTGGAAAATATAGAAAAATTCTATCGCCTGGGGGCCCGTTATAGGTCCCTGTCCCATAACGGGCACAGCCAAATTAGCGATTCCAATGCCGGGGAAGAAAACAACCTATGGCTGCACAACGGACTGAGTGAGCTGGGAAAAAAGGCCGTGGCAGAGATGATCAGCCTGGGAATGATGATCGATGTTTCTCATCCGTCAAAAGAAGCTATTAAACAAATGTTCGAGCTTTCAAAAGCTCCGCTTATTGCCTCCCACTCCTCTGCCCGTGAACTTTGTAATCACAGCAGGAACCTGGAGGATGAGCTTTTATTGCTTATTAAGAAGCACGGCGGAGTGGTTCAGACAGTGGCCTTTAGTGCTTATCTAAATACCGAAAAAAAACGATGCATTTACTTAAGCGCAATCCAATCTTTATAAAAGCCTGGGGAACAAAATGGGATTCGAGGTCTTGTCCCGGGACAGCATAAGAAACTTAAATCAGAATCTGGCCGGGGCTACCAAGCGGGATTTATAAAGCTAAGCGCAGCTGCCCCCGGGGATATTGAAATCCTGAAAAAGAACATTCCTCCGGTTAACCTAACCGATTCTGTAGATCATATTGATTATATAGTGGATTTAATTGGAATCGATCA
>JBGSWA010000257.1:0-8938 GCA_041752645.1 Gillisia sp.
CAGGTCCAGGAGAATAGGTTTCAGCAGTTTAAGGAAAATGCAGCAAATTAATATTTTTTCTCTCTGGTAAAAAAAGAGGCCGACTTTAAGAGTCGGCTTCTTTTTTTAAATTAAATTTGCAGGAATCTTTTATAGTACTATGACAACACTTCCTTTATTTATTAGTGGCGCCGAAATTGGCTTTATAATATTTGTTCTGATCATGGTTTTTGGGGCTGATAAAATTCCGGAAATAGCCAGGGGACTGGGAAAAGGGATGCGTACGCTCAAGAATGCATCCAATGACATTAAGGGAGAAATTCAAAAAAGCGCTGAAAAACAAGGTATAGATACCGATCTGTCCAAAGATGTTAGGAAAGAGATCAATAAGGTCAAGGAAGATATCGAGGAGATTACCGGCTCGGTGAAGCGTAAATTTTAATGCTGGAACAAATAAATGAATGGGATCGTGAATTGTTTGTTTATTTAAACAGTTTAGGAATCGAATCTTATGATGCATTTTGGATCTTTGTAACCGATTTCAAACATTGGATCCCTCTTTACCTCTTTTTGTTTATTTTATTCTTTGTTTCTTTTCCTTGGAAAAAAGCAATGCTCATCTCCATGTTTTTAATACTATCCTTTGTTGCCACCATGGGATTTACATTTTTGGTAAAAACTATGTCCCTGAGGTTGAGACCAAATAATCAGCCGGAATTACGGGATCTTATTCGGATTCTTCAGGAACCGACCAATTACAGTTTTTTTTCAGGCCATGCATCCGCGTCCTTTGTAGCCTCAACCTTTGTGGTGCTTTGGTTTAAGAAAAAGCATGCCTGGATATATCTTATTTATGCCTGGCCTGTTTTATTTGTTATGAGCAGGATTTATGTGGGGGTTCATTTTCCTTCGGATCTACTTGTGGGCGCTCTGGTGGGAATATTGTTTGCCCATATCTTTTACAGGCTGAGTTTACTGGCCGCAACTAAAATCTATAAAATTGATGGGAATAAGAGATAAGAACAAAGAAAAAGGAAAAAGCCCCTTGGATTCTTAGGGGGGAGGGCTCTTAGGTTGACTCTTGGAATTATGTAAGGTTTCGGATATCAAGTTAACAGCCCTGCTTCTCTTGTCTAAATTCTCCCCTCCGGGAATGAACTTTATAGTTTTAACCTGCTCAGGCTCAGGCCATCCCTTATGGGGAGCATAATAGTTTCAATCCTGTTGTCTGCTGCCACCAGGCTATTGTATTTTACCAATGCACGGGTAGAATCATCGTCTTTCTTTATTTTCTCAACCACCTTTCCACTCCAGAGCACATTATCTGTCAAAATAATTCCTCCTGGATTCAATTTCTCTATGATCAGCTCAAAATAATCGGGATAATTGGGTTTATCGGCATCTATAAATACCAGGTCAAAATTCAATTCCAGGCTAGGGATAATCTCTAAGGCATTGCCTAAATGCTGATGGATCTGAGATTTATAAAGGGAGAGATCAAAATATTTTTTCTGAAACTCACGGAGTTCCTCATTAATATCAATGGTGTGTAATACCCCATTTTTTTGTAATCCTTCGGCAAGGCATAAAGCGGAATACCCGGTATAGGTTCCCAGCTCCAGGATGCTTTTAGGGCTGGCAATTTTAGAGATCATACTGAGCAACCTGCCTTGATAATGCCCGCTGAGCATGCGCGGTTGCAATATCTTTTGGTGGGTTTCCCTGGCGAGCCGCCAGAGCAACTCCGGTTCTCTCTGGGTATGATCTAGGACGTATTTGTCTATGGCCTCGGGAATAAAATTCATCGGTACTCTCAATTTTAGTCAAAAGTAAGAAACTCTTTATTTTAACCAATTTTTTATTTTATAAAAGCTGTGCTCAGTTCTTTTTGAACCTGAAATTAAATGGTATTTTTACGGAAAACCAGAAAAAATGGAGTTCAAAAACACCAGGGAATTTGCAAGATCATTAGATAAAACAGATTCCTTAGCACGATATAAAAGCGAATTTTATTTTCCGAGCGTCCATGGGAAAGATGTGATTTATTTTGCCGGGAATTCCCTCGGGTTACAACCCAAATCGGCTAAAGAATATGTAGATGAGGTCATGAAGGATTGGGCTGAGCTCGCTGTTGAAGGTCATTTTTATGCAGAAAAACCATGGTGGGATTATCATGAGCGTTTTTCAGAAAAGTTGGGAAAGCTCGTGGGGGCGAGGCCTTCAGAAATTACCGTGATGAATACTCTTAGCGTAAACCTGCATTTATTGATGGTATCCTTCTACAGGCCTTCCGGGAAACGCGTTAAAATAATATGCGAGGAAAAGGCCTTTCCCAGCGATCAATATATGATCTCAAGTCAGGTAAGATTTCACGGGTTGTCCCCGCAGGACACCATAATTGAGGTGAGCAAGCGGCCCGGGGAACATCATTTCAGGACCCAGGATATAGTTCAAAAAATAGCAGAAGTGGGCCCCGAGTGCGCCTTGGTGCTACTTGGAGGGGTGAATTATTATTCAGGGCAGGTGCTGGATATAAAAACAATCACAGGCGCAGCTCACAGGGTTGGAGCCAAAGTAGGCTGGGACCTCGCCCATGCGGTCGGCAATATCGAATTGAAATTACACCAGTGGGAGGTGGATTTCGCAGCCTGGTGCAGTTATAAATATATGAATTCCGGCCCGGGAAATGCCTCGGGTTGTTTTATCAATGAGAAATATCACGGCTTAAAGGAGCTTCCCCGGTTTGAAGGTTGGTGGGGCCACAATAAAACCCGTCGTTTTTTGATGGAACCTGAGTTTGATCCCGAACCAAATGCGAATGCCTGGCAAATAAGCAATGCGGCCATTTTGGCCCTTGCGCCTTACCTGGCCTCTCTGGAAATGTTTGATAGTGTTGGCATGCCTGTACTTATTGAAAAACGCAAGCGTATTGTGGCTTACCTGGAATTTATTCTCCGGGAGATAGAGCGGGAGGTATCAGCGGATTTTGAAATAATTACACCTTCCAATCCAAAGGAAAGAGGCACTCAACTTTCCGTTTTCCTTCACGGCCAGGGCAAGGAGCTCTTTGATTATTTAATGAAAAACGGGGTGATCGCAGATTGGCGGGAACCCAATGTGATTCGTCTGGCTCCCGCGCCATTTTACTGTTCTTTTGAGGATATCTTTGAGTTTGGACAGATCTTGAAAAGAGGGGTGCAGGAATCTATCTGAGTTTGGTCCTATCTCACCTCTATCCCGGTAAAATACAACTGAAAGTTTCCATCGGGGCTTTTATGCATTTTTGAAATTGTGATCCCGCTAAAGGTTTCATAATCCTCCCAGGTTGTAGTCAAGGTACTTCCCCCCGCGGATTGGTAGGTCCATTCCCTGAGTAGCAGCTCCTCCGAGAGATACAAATGATAGGTGTCCCCAGGGGTATAACCTCCATCCTTGGAATAAGTGACCCTTAACCCCTGCATTTGCTCCTGGCTAATGGGCGCAGTAGCCCTTTGATCAAATGCAAACTCAAACTCGCTCCACATGAGTTGATAAGGAAATAAAAGCCAATAGGTATCGTTTATGAATTTTTGGTCGGCTGCTGTTGCCTGTTCATCCAAGGTATCTTTTTTTATATAACTAAAGGTTTCCCCTGCTTCGGTGAGCTCTATTTTGTTTTGCTCCGGAAGCCATTTCCAGGATCGTTGGGACCGCAGCGTGTCATTTACCTTTACATTAAATGTGAAGTTGAGTTGCTTCACTTTTGCGAAATTATCAAAGCCATGGGCAGTTGCTATTTTGCTAGGTATTGACTCCTGATCTGAAGCTGTGGTTTCGGAAACAGCTCCTTTTTCAGGATCGTTTTTGCAACCTGCCAATAAAAGCAAGACCGCACATAAAGGCAGAAATCTTTTCATTCTTGAATACGTATTGTTTTTCATGGGTCCACGGTAATTTGCATCCCTTCATCGGGGTTAGCATCGGGTTTTTGTTATGCTTATTTTATATATTAACGGGAAAATTTTTGATGGTGTTTCATAAAAATAAACATTCCGCAGGGATATAAAAGGATTCGGTTCTTTTAATTTAATATCCATTGCCCAATGTCTAATGGATTTTTAGTGGGATTTGACCCAGGATGCCAATTGGAAAGAATACAAATGCAAAAAGCCCCTCGATTTTCAAAGGGCTTGTTTTTGACTTTTTAGTATATTATAGTCTCCTGCCGGTCAATAATTTATAAAGAATCAAAATAACGGCAACCACTATTAAAATGTGGATAATACTTCCTAAATCCGGGAAAGCGAAGTAACCAATTAGCCATCCGATAATCAATAAAACTACGATAAGCCAAATTAAATCTTTCATATTGTTGGTTTTTTAAAGCAACATAAGGTTGCCGGTTAATGGTTATAATTTTAAAAAAGATCCAGCTGTTTGAATCCGGACCTTTTTTTTAAAACAGAACCTTTGGTTAGTACAAGACAAATTTATATAAATCATTAATTATACAGAACTATTTTAACGAGTGTTTAACTAAAATCTTATAAGTACACTTAAATTTTAATAATTATTAAAAGATTGTGATTTAGGTATGGTAAATTCCTAGCATTTTTTTATACAGAAATGGCCATATTCAGAGTAATTCCTGATTTTTTTTAAAAATTCAGGATTTTCAATTGTCAGTTTTTTCCTTAAAGAATGATTTAATTTCTACTCCGGGCCTGGCATAATGAAATCTATCCAATAAGCTTGGCAAAGCATAGCCATCCAGGCCATTAATTGCAACGGTCCCTGCATCGTCCAGACGCAACCAGCCATCTGGCATCTGGACTCCCTCTTCAAAATAGATGTGCTGAATTTCTGCAACCACTAACACCGTATCGTTTTCAATAATATGATATTCATTAAGATAAGCGCAACCCAATTTTATAGAAGATTGCTTTACATAAGGCGCAAAAAAATCATCTAAAACCTCTTCTTCCAGTCCTGTTTTATGAAATTCCGAAACCTGGTCCTCATACTTTGCAGCTGTTTGGTGGGCTTGCGCGATCATATCCTGATGAATATGATTTACTGTAAAATAGCCTGTTTCCTTAATATTTTTAAAGGTATTTTTTGGAACGGGGGTGGGTCGCAGGAGGAACCCCAATAAAGGCGGAGTACTGCCCAGATGCATTACTGAATTAAAAACAGCAAGGTTGGTTTTTCCGTTTGCAGATCTGGTTGCCAGCAAATTGGCAGATTTGTAGCCTGTACAACTGTTGATAAGGTTTAAACGGAAAATTTTATCCATCTCCCCAATATCACGGGAATCGTAATGTTTCATAAAAAAAGGCAGTATGGTTAACTGCCTTAATTTAATGATATCTGCTATGAAAACTTGTTAATGCTTATTTAGATTAATCTTCGTTTTCAAGTTTGTTTACTTTGATCTCATACTCTTCAATTACCTCCCGCAATGCATCTATATTATCCGATGCTCTTTGATGCGCCTGCTCCATTGCTTTTTCCAGTTTTTTATCAGGATGCTGAAATAAATCGGTAATTACATGATTGATCTTATCAATAATACTTTCCTGACTGTTTTTGATGTCTTCAAGCTTATTTAAGATGCTGTGTACTTGTTCAAATTTTTCCTGTTCCATAGTGCTGATTTATAAATTAATAATACTCTGTGTTTGATGAATCCAAAAATTTAAATACTGATCAATCCTAGTTATCAACTTTCCTTTCCAGGGGGCTATAGTCGGTATAGCCCTTTTCTCCCGGGGAGTAGAAAGTATCACAATCCCACTTGGCTAAAGGAGCATTCCTCTTAAACCTCTCTGGAAGATCGGGGTTGGAGATAAATAATTTTGCAAAAGACACCAGATCGGCGGTACCTTCTTGGATTACCTTATTTCCCTTTTCCTGGTCAAAGCCACCATTTATCATTAAGGTTCCCTGGTAAATTGGCCGGTAATGCCTTGCTATATTAGGCTCGAGATAAGCGATTTCATTTACATCTGTATTGGGTTCCGAGAGATGGAGGTACGCCAGGTCATATGCGTTGAGTTTTTCTACGATATAATCGAAGGTGGGGATGGTGTCTTGTGTAGCGATTATTCCGAAAGCATTATTCAAAGAGGGGTTTAACCTCACTCCGATCCTGTTTTCCGGCCAAATCTCTCCTACTGCTTCAATCACTTCAAATAAAAAACGAGCCCTGTTTGAAATATCTCCGCCGTACTCATCTGTACGGGTGTTTGAGATTGCATTGAAAAACTGATGGAATAAATACCCGTTGGAGGCATGGAGTTCTATCCCATCAAAACCGGCATCCCTGGCATTTTGAGCCGCTTTTTTAAATTCCTGAACCGTTTCCTTGATTTCCTGGAGGCTCATCGCTTTTGGCTCGAGCGAATCTTCTTCCCCCTCAGGGGTAAATATTTTTAGCTTTGGGTTTACGGCGCTTGGCGCGAGGGGTTTCTCCGCGTTGTGGAATTTGGGATGAGATATCCGCCCACAGTGCCATAACTGAATAAAGATTTTTCCGTCTTGCCCGTGTACTGCCTGGGTTACTTTATGCCAGGCTTTTACCTGTGACAGGGTGTGGATCCCCGGGGTGTTTAAATAACCAACTGCCCTTTGGGAAACCTGGGAACCTTCCGTAATAACAAGACCAGCACTGCTTCGCTGCCCGTAATAAGTGACGTGCAAGGCAGTAGGGGCATTTTCTTTGTTATCCGCCCTGTTTCTGGTCATAGGAGCCATCACTACCCTGTTTTTTAAGGTGAGATCCCCCATTTGGTATGATTGTAAAAGTGGTTGTTCCTCTTCCATATTTCTGAGCTGTCCTGCGAAACTACTTGTTGCAGATGGGAACTCTTGTTAAACATATTGTAATTACCTGTTTTTTAACGTTATTTTAATACGAAAAGCAGGAAAATAATAGGGATTATCATCTCAGCTTTGTGCAAAAGATGAACCAAAGCTGGGATGATAATTTTTTCTGTATTTTTACACAAAATAAATTAGAGCTGATAGAAATAAGGTTTTGTGAGGGTGTAAAAATTATTTCTTTTGGCTTATAACAAAAACTTTTTAGTCACATGAACCAGATACAAGAATCAAGGAATATCGCCGTAATAGGCTCCGGTCTGGTGGGATCTCTTTTGGCTCTCTTTTTAAGAAAAAGAGGTCATAGGGTAACTGTTTTTGATCGAAGAGGGGATGTGCGTCACATCCAATTTTCCGGGAGATCCATCAACCTGGCGATGTCCAATCGCGGCTGGGAGGCCCTAAAAAAGGTTGGAATTGAAGCTGAAATAAGAAAACTGGCCTTACCCTTGGACAAACGTGCCTTACACCTGAAGAATACCCCGCTTTACTATCAGAAATATGGAAAGCAGGGCGAGGCTATTTATTCTATTTCCCGTGGAATATTAAATCGAAAAATGATTGATCTGGCTGAAGCTGCCGGTGCTGTTTTTAAATTTGAAGAAAAAGTTTGGGATATTGAATTGTCCCAAGCTAAGATCTACACCGGCGAGAGTGAAAAAGGAGCGTGGCGGGAATATCAGTTTGATCTGGTTTTTGGTGCCGATGGTGTTTTCTCCAGGGTACGCCATAAAATGCAGCGACAAAGTCGTTTCAATTATTCTCAGGAGTTCATCGATGTCGGATATAAGGAACTCACCATTGCTGCCAATAAAGATGGCACCCATAAACTGGATAATACCTCCTTTCATATCTGGCCGCGGGGAGAATTCATGCTTATTGCGATGCCTAATTTAAACGGCAGTTTTACCTGCAGCTTATTTATGCCTTTTGAGGGGGCTGTTTCTTTTGAAACTATTAAAACCGCACCCCAGGCGGAGCGTTTTTTTGCAGCTAATTTCCCTGATATTAAAGGAGATATTTCAAATCTGACCAGGGACTTTTTCAAGCATCCCACAAGTGCTATGGTTACCATGAAATGCTTTCCCTGGACCTACGGGGATAAAGTGGCCCTAGTAGGGGATTCGGCCCATGCGATCGTGCCTTTCTACGGACAAGGAATGAACGCCGGGTTTGAAGATATATCTGTGCTGGATGATTTGATGCAGCAATATGGAGACCAGTGGGAAAAGATCTTCCGGGAATATGAAAACAGCCGAAAACCCAATGCAGATGCCATTTCTGAACTGAGTTACCGCAATTTTATCGAAATGAGCAGTAAAACTGCTGATCCCAGATTTTTACTGAGAAAAAAGATCGAAGGGCATTTTTCGGAAAAATATCCTGAATCATGGGTTCCCTTGTATTCCATGGTTACCTTTTCAGATAAACCTTATGCAGAGGCCCTTCGCATAGGAGATAAGCAACGGGCTATAATGGATAGGGTGATGGCACTTAGGGATATTGAGAATATATGGGACAGCAAGGAAGTGGAGGTGCTGATTATTAGCCTTTTGGAAAAGAAAAAACTGGATTTAAATTAATTCATCTTCTTCCTGCTGCATATTCAAATTTAAACAGCTGTATACTTCCCTCAGGGTATCCTGATCTTCTGTCAGGATGATTAACATGTCATTTGGTTCAATCTCTGTTGCCCCAGAGGGAGTTATAAATTTGTCATTTCTTGAGATCATTGCAATAATTGCTTTGCGTGGAAATTTTAAATCCACGATGGCTTTACCCACAGAATGGTTGTTTTCGGGGATCACAAGCTCCCGGATATAAGATTTGGCACCATCGTTTAAAAATGTTTCTACCGGGGATTTTGGTTTTGCAATTGCGGGGAGAGCCACCCGCAACCATTTTGCAATTAAGGAAAGGCTTGTGCCCTGGATCAATACCGAACTCAGGGAAACAAAAAACACAATATTAAATATCATATCCGCTTTTTCAATTCCGGCCAAAAGGGGGTAGGTGGCAAATACAATGGGGACCGCACCCCGCAATCCTACCCAGGATATGTAAAATCTGCGGCGCATCCTCATTTTGAAAAACATCA
>JBGSWA010000258.1:0-23443 GCA_041752645.1 Gillisia sp.
ATAAATACCATCGGGAGATGCTGTAAAGCCGATCCAAAGCCTAACCTGCCAAACTCGCTTTCATCAACATTTATAAGACCGCCCGACCCCCAAAACCTATAAGGTTTTTAAAACCTTATGGGTTTGAATGCTTAGCCAATATCTCTTTTGTGGCTTACACCTGATAGGTTTATAGAAAATTATATCAGTGATTTCCGAATAAAAAAGTAAAACCAGCGTTACTAAAACCCAATCAAAAAGGTCTTTTTATAGTAATGTTTTTTATTTCATGTATCAGTAATAATCATTTACTTTTGCGACCTAAATTACCCCCTGTAAAAGAAATTTAGCCATTTATCAATCCGTTTTATTTGATTGAATGCCAGTTATTTTTAAAGACTTATTTTTCAAAATAATCCATTGGCATCACTTTCAGGAGGATTGTTCTCTTTGAAGGCGATCACTTTACGCAGTTCAGCTTTAAAAGTATGGGGTCAATATAAATAACTCAACACTTGCTGTGATTGAGGGCGGCGAAGCCATTTTTATCCCTGTCGGGCCCGTGTCTTTTATTCATCAACATCAAGCTATATTTATCAATGATATCAATACTTAAATACCCCTTTTATCTTGCAATCATACTATCGATTATTAACAGCCTTGGGGCTTGTACTTCGTCTAAGCAAGTGGTGTACATGTATGATTTGAAAGATACTGCCTCCGGTAGTTTGGGCAATGCGCAAAGCGCTTTTGAAAATCCCATTCAGAAGAATGACCAGTTGTGGATTTCTGTAGGAGGTAGCAATCCGTTGGATCTGGTTGCATTGAATTCCGCCAATGGAGTTGGTTCAGGGGGAGCTGCCAACGTAATTAGTGGTGCAGCCATCGGTTATCTTGTTGAGGCTGATGGAAAAATAAAAATCCCGTATGTTGGTAAGGTACAGGCAGAGGGTTTAACCAGATTACAGTTAGAAAGCAGCCTCACTGATTTATTTAAAGATTACACTAAAAATCCAGTGGTCAATGTGCGGTTTCTAAACTATAATTTTTCAGTAATGGGTGAAGTTAAAAGTGGAGGCAGATTTACAATGGTGAATGAACGAACTACCATATTGGAAGCAATCGGTATAGCAGGTGATTTAACAGACCTCGGCAGGCGTGACAATGTGTTGGTAGTGCGTGAAGTAAATGGTAAAAGAAACTTTGAAAGGGTTAACCTGTTATCAAAAGATCTTTTTAATTCACCTTTTTATTATTTGAAAACCAATGATGTGGTTTATGTTGAGCCAGTTAAAGCTAAATTCATTTCTCGTAAAGGAGTACCGCAATACCTTGCGATAGCAGCAGTTGGATTGTCATTATTAATAACAGTTATTAATCTGCGGAAGTAAAAATCGTTCAATACTTAATAAAAAACGGCTAATTGTTTTGCGTTTTGAGTAGTCTAGAAAGTATTTTTAAACTACAATCTTTATATTCATCTGCTGTATTTTATAATTCGGTGACATGCATTTGATTCTTATTTTTAAACGACCTTCTATTTTCATAATAGCGCCAAACCTAAATATTTTACGACATTGATATCCCCATCACAAACAACGGATAAAGGAAGCAACCTGATTCAGGATGAAAAGGGTGGTGTAGATCTTAAAAGGATTTTTTATCGTGCCTTGCCTTATTGGCCTTTATTGCCAATTATCGCCGCACTTTTTTTAACAGTGGCCTATTTTTATCTCAAATACCAGGTGCCACTATACAAGGTATCGACAAGAGTGGTGGTAAATGATGGTGAACAGGAAAAGGGTTTTAATTTTCTACAGGCAATACGGCCTTATAACACCGACAAGGAAACCGAAAGAGAAACAGAAATACTCCAATCTAAATCTCTTATTTCGGAGGTTGTACGTGAACATCAATTCAATGTACAATGGACCAAAATTGGGCGTGTAGCAAAATTGCCGCAATTTGGCAATTTACCGCTTGAGGTATGGCTTCAAAATCCCGATTCGGTTAAAAGTACTACAACTGCGATGGTTAGTTTGATCTCCGGAAATATCGTGGAATTTGAGGGAGTGAAATACCCAATTGATTCTTTGGTTCAGAGCCGGTTTGGAAAAATCCGGTGGCACCTGCACGATTCTATATTTTCTACCAATGAGTGGAGTCTTACAATTTCAACAGTTAAAAGTGCAGCTGGTACATTTAAAGGTCAGCTTAGTGCTGCCCCCATTAATAAACAATCTGCCATTATTGACCTCAATTTGATGGAAACGATTCCGGCGAGGGGAGAAATCTTTTTAAATGCACTTTTAGAGCAGTATGGTAAAAATAGCGTAGCCTTTAAAAATAGGGTATATCAAAATACAGCCAATTTTCTTGAAGAGCGGTTGCGGCTGGTTGTTGATGAATTAAGTGGCGTGGAATCGCAGTTACAGAATTTTAAGTCCAAAGAGGGAATTTTTAACCTTAGTGCACAAGGGGAGATGTTCCTGAGCCAATTAAAAGAGACCGATCAAAAGGCAGGCGAGACGGAATTGCAATTGGACGTGCTTCGAAAGATAGAACAGTATGTAAATAACCGTAACCGCAATCCGGAGTCGGTACCTGCTACTTTAGGATTAAGTGACCCGATTTTACTAAGCCTGCTTAATCAATTATATGAGGCGGAATTTGAAGCAGAAAAATTGCGTAAACTATCAGGGGATAAAAATCCGCAGCTACAAGTACTGGATGAAAGCCTACTTAAGTTAAGGCCAAGTATTTTGGCCAGTATCCGAAATCTGCGCATCAGCCTTCAAAGTAGCAAAGAAAAGCTGGATACTGAAAATAATTTATTGTTGGGTCAGTTAAAAAAAATACCTCAAAAGGAGCGTGCGCTATTAGAGATTAGCCGACAACAACAGATAAAAAATAATATCTACACCTATCTTTTGCAAAAGAGAGAAGAATCATTAACAGCTGCTGCCGCCCAGGTATCCAGTCACCGGGTCATCAATGCTCCTGAATTTGCAGGAAAGGTTTTACCAAAACCTACGATGGTATATTCCTTTGCTTTCTCTATGGCACTTGCACTTGTCATCGTGTTTGTGTATTTAAAAGAATTCATCAATAACAAAGTACTTTTTAGTGATGATTTAACGCAGGCTACCGGATTACCTCTTTTAGGCGAAATGGTTTATTCACGCAGGGCAGAAGAAGATGCTATCATTCAACCTTCTGAACGAATACTAATTGCAGAGCAGCTAAGAGACCTTAGAACAAATCTCTCCTATATCCAGGTAGCTAAAGAGGGAGCCCAGGTATTACTGATTACGTCTTCAATTAGTGGAGAGGGAAAAAGCTTTTTAGCGGTTAACCTGGCTGCGGCTTTAGCACGAGTAGATAAAAAAGTTTTGGTGATGGAGTGTGATCTCAGGAAGCCTGCCGTTTGCAAAAAATTAGGTGTTTCACCAGGTAAGGGATTAACAGATTACTTGATTGGGGCTGCTGGTTTTGAAGAAATTCTACGCCCTGTAGAAAAAATTCAAAATATCTCGCTTATTTCATCCGGGCCCATTCCTCCTAATCCGGTGGAGCTTTTAATGAATAGAAAATTTAGTCCATTAATGGAAAAGCTAAAAACACAGTTTCATTATATAGTAATTGATGCGCCACCGGTTGCCATCTTAACAGATGCTAAAGTATTGGCGATGGAAGCGGATAGTACTTTATATGTTGTAAGATATAATTATACGCCTTCAGACTTTTTAGTATTTATTAAGGAGCAGGCAACACGTAAAACATTGCCAGGTATCAACCTTATATTTAACGGGATCAACAGTAACAAGTTATCTGGTAAAGGTTATGGATACGGATATGGGTATGCCTATGGATATGGATATATTAAAGAAGATGCACCAGTAAAAGGTAAAAGTATTTTTAATATTTTTAAAAGGCGCACCCGCTAATTTTATTTCAATTGGCAATGATTATTGTTTGAACAAAATCAATTGCCCTCATTAGGTTTAAAGAATAATCTTCAGAATTTATAATTTGTTGATTTAGAAAACGTTTTCATTTTTCTACTGCATTTTTTAAAAAAATAGCGAAAAGTTTATTTATGGTTTTAAAAAATAAAAAGGTGCTGTTAACCGGTGCAGATGGCTTTATAGGAAGTCATCTGGCGGAACGATTGTTGGAGGAAGGGTGCCAGGTCCGGGCATTTGTGTACTACAATTCTTTTAATTCCTGGGGGTGGTTAGATAGTTTGCCAAAGGAAACAAAGGATAGGCTGGAGATTTTTTCCGGCGATATACGGGATCCCAATGGCGTTAGGACGGCAATGAAAGATATTGAGGTTGTTTTTCACCTGGCAGCACTAATTGCCATTCCTTTTAGCTACCATTCTCCCGATTCTTATATCGACACGAATGTAAAGGGGACCTTAAATATTATACAGGCTGCCAAAGATTTAGGCGTTCAAAGAGTATTGGTAACCTCTACATCAGAAGTATACGGTACGGCAAAGTTTGTTCCTATAACTGAGGAGCACCCAAAACAGCCTCAATCTCCTTATTCTGCATCTAAAATTGGCGCAGATTGTATTGCTGATTCCTTTTACAGAAGTTTTGATTTGGCCTTAACCATTGTACGGCCATTCAATACTTATGGACCCAGGCAATCAGCTAGAGCTGTAATTCCTACCATTATCACCCAGTTATTAAATGGGATGGAGGAAATAAAATTAGGCGACACAACCCCCACAAGGGATTTATTATATGTGAAGGATACCGCCAATGGGTTTGTTGAAATAGCAAAATGTGATGCTTTGATTGGGCATGAAGTAAATATTGCCACTCAGTCAGAAATTACCATTGGTGAATTAGCGCAGGAAATGATCAATCAAATTAATCCCAAAGCGATTATCATTTCGGATGAACAAAGATTGAGACCCGCAAAAAGCGAGGTATTCAGGCTATTTGGCTCCAATGAAAAACTAAAGCAGTTTACAAATTGGGAACAAACGCATACACTTGCGCAGGGGATTGCAAATACGATTGAGTGGTTTAAAAAGCCGGAAAACTTAAGCAAGTATAAAGCAGACATTTACAATGTTTAATTACGAAGATGTAGTTAGGTTTATAAAAGATACCTTTCAAACAACTGATTTCATTCCGTTGCATGTGCCCCATTTTGGCGGCAACGAAAAGCAATATTTGCTGGATACGATTGATACTACTTTTGTGTCGTCGGTTGGTGCCTATGTGGATCAGTTTGAGAAGATGATGACGGAAATTAGTTCTACAAAAAAAGCGGTAGCAGTTGTAAATGGAACCGCAGGTATTCAGATTGCATTAAAACTGGCCGGAGTAAAAGCCAATGATGAAGTAATTACGCAGGCATTGACTTTTGTGGCTACTGCCAATGCGATAGCGTACAACAATGCACACCCTATTTTTATAGATGTAGATTTGGATACTATGGGTTTATCACCCCGGGCTTTGGAGGCGTTTTTACTTGATTTTGCTGAGTTAAGAGAAGATGGATGTTATAACAAAAGTACAGGGAGACGGATAGCAGCCTGTGTCCCCATGCATACATTTGGCTTCCCGGTTCATCTGGATGAATTGATAAAGGTTTGCAATGAATGGAAAATACCGGTAGTGGAGGATGCGGCAGAGTCACTTGGCAGCGAATACAAGGGTAAGCCAACCGGCAGCTTAGGTAAACTGGGCGTATTTTCTTTTAATGGAAATAAAATCGTTACCTGCGGTGGAGGTGGTGCCATTGTTACCAACGATTTAGGCATGGGGGATAAAGGTAAATACCTTACTACTACGGCAAAAATTCCTCATCCGTATGAGTACGTGCATGATGAGTTGGGGTATAATTATCGGATGCCCAATTTAAACGCAGCCCTGGCCTGTGCCCAATTAGAGCAGTTAAACGGATTTCTGGAGAATAAGCGCCAACTGGCAATGGAATACAAAGCTTTTTTTGAACGAAATGGCATTCAATTCAGAACGGAGACGCCGGAAACCAAAGCCAATTATTGGTTGATGTGTGTGCAGCTGGAAAATAAAAAAGAACGGGATTTGTTTTTATCCTCCACCAACAATGCAAAAGTAATGACCCGCCCAATCTGGCAACTGATGTTTCGGCTGCCAATGTATAAAGATTGCCAGCGGGATGAACAAAGCAATGCGCTTTTCTTAGAAGAACGAATTGTAAATATACCAAGTAGTGTCAGATAAGAAGCTTGTTTTAGTGGGATATTCCGGGCATGGATTTGTCGTAGCTGAAGCTGCTATTTCATCTCAAATGAACCTGAAATACTATTCTGAAATCAGGCAGTTAACACTAAATCCATTTGATTTGGAATATCTGGGGTTTGAAGGAAGTAATAATTTTGAAGGTTGGATAAGGAACTATGATTTTATTCTGGGAATTGGTGATAACAGGATTCGAAACAAAGTTGCCCGGTTGATTTTGTCGAAAGGGAAAGTGATAGAAAATGTAATCCATCATTCGGCATCAGTCAGCAGGAATATTACGATCGGGACTGGCAATTTTATAGCAAGAAATGTGGCAGTAAATCCACTAGTTAAAATGGGTGATTTTTGTATTTTAAACACAGGCTGTATTGTTGAACACGAGTGTTGTATTGCAGACAATGTGCATGTAGCGCCCGGTGCTGTATTAGCAGGTAACGTAACAATTGGTGAAGGAAGTTTTGTAGGTGCAAATGCTGTTATAAAGCAAGGTGTGAGCATAGGAAAAGATGTAATAATTGGTGCAGGTACAGTTATTATAAAAGACATACCCAGCGGAAAGAAAATAGTAGGTAATCCATCCAGAGAAATATGAAAGGCAAAGTAATAATAATTGCAGAAGCTGGTGTAAATCACAATGGTAATATCGATACTGCTAAACAGTTAATTGATGTGGCAGTTGAGGCTAGGGTTGATTACGTGAAGTTTCAGACATTTAAGGCGGAAACCATCGTAAGCCCAACAGCAAAAAAAGCTACTTACCAGTCTGCTAATATTAATGATTCGGATGAACTTCAATTTCAGATGATTAAAAATCTGGAATTGAGTCATGCAGACCATCTGGTGTTAATGGAATATTGTGGCAATAAAGGGATTCGTTTTTTTTCAACAGCCTTCGATGTTGAAGGTGTAAATTATTTAGATTCACTGGGGTTAGAAATGTTTAAAATCCCGAGTGGCGAATTGACCCATTACCCCTATTTGAAAGCAGTTGCACAAAAAAACAAGCCCATCATTTTATCAACCGGAATGGGGGCTTTAGGCGAAATTGAGGAAGCATTGGCAATACTTTTTAAATATGGTGCCCGAAGGGACCAGATTACTATTCTTCATTGTAATACGGAATATCCCACACCAATGGAAGATGTAAACTTGAAGGCTATGATTACCATAGGCCAGGCTTTCGGAGTAGCTATTGGTTATTCCGACCATACACTGGGCATAGAAGTTCCAATTGCAGCAGTTGCTTTAGGGGCCAGCATAATAGAAAAGCATTTTACACTTGACAGAAATCTGCCCGGCCCGGACCATAAAGCATCATTGGAGCCTGCAGAGCTAAAATCGATGGTTACTGCTATCAGAAATATTGAAAAAGCGATTGGTGGAAATGGCAGAAAAGAACCCAGCAAAAGTGAGACTAAAAATACTGCGATTGCAAGGAAAAGTATTCATTTAAAAAGAAGTCTAAAATCCGGTTCTGTTATTTCCGAGGATGATATTATTGCATTACGACCGGGAGATGGCATTTCTGCAATGAGATGGAATGAGGTAATTGGAAAAAAAATAGTGTCTGATAAAGACGAGTTCTCAAAATTAAGTTGGAGCGATCTTATATGAAAATTGGAGTTTTGACAAGTTCAAGGGCAGATTTTGGTATCTATCTCCCCCTGCTGGAAAAGCTGAAAGCAGATACTGATGTGAATTTGGAACTAATTGTATTCGGAACTCATCTGTCAAAATTTCATGGATACACGATAGGAGAAATTGAGGCACAGGGGTTTGATGTAAGGTTTAAAATAAATAGTATGTTGCTGACGGATGATGCCAATTCTATTGCATCTGCCTATGCTTTAACTGCTATGAAGTTTGCAGATTTTTGGAGTAATCATTATAGTGAGTTTGATCTGGTAATTACTTTGGGAGATAGATACGAAATAGCCGCCGCGGTTTCGGCCTCCATACCTTTTTCGGTACCGCTGGCTCATATTCATGGTGGTGAAACTACGCTGGGAGCCATTGATAATATTTACCGCCATTCTATAACACTTGCTTCAAAGTTACATTTTGTTGCGGCAGATATATTTAAAGCAAAGATTGAATCATTGACAGGCTCCTCTTCAAATTGTTTTGTAACAGGATCGCTAAGCCTTGATAACCTTGCAACGCTCGAATTATTGACCATAGATGATTTTGCGAAAAAATGGAAGATAGATTTATCAGTGTCTACTATTTTGGTAACGGTGCACCCGGAGACGGTATCCTATGAAAAAAATGAAATGTACCTGGAAGAAATTGCCAGAAGTCTGGAGCAATTGGCATTCGAAGGAGAAGTTCAGTTGGTGATTACCATGCCCAATGCAGATACTTCCGGCACTTTGTTTAGGACCTACTTTCAGCAATTGAAGAAAATGTATCCGGATAAAGTATTTTTAATTGAAAACTTTGGAACACAATCCTATTTTTCTTGTATGAAATCTGCAAAGCTTCTGCTTGGTAATACATCCAGTGGTATTATAGAGGCCGCCTCTTTTGGTAAATATGTAATCAATATCGGTGACCGACAAAAAGGTAGATTGGCAGGATCGAATGTTATCCATGTTCCATTTAATCATTTCGCCGTTATTGAAGGTGTGAAAAAGTATCTGCACCTCCAGTTCAAGGGTGAGAATATTTATTTCAAAGGTGGAGATGCTTCAAATAAAATAATAAAAGAAATAAAAATGTATTTAAATGAATCATGATAAAAATCACCTGATTAAAGATTCGCAATCAGTTAGGGATGCCCTCCGGCAGTTAGATCAATTGGCGATTGACGCAATATTGTTTGTTGTCAATGAAAATGGTCAATTAGCTGGCTCGCTTACTGATGGTGATTTAAGAAGAGGGTTCATTAAGGGCCTTGGTTTTGAAGATTCATTGATGGATTATGTGCAACCTAATCCAAAGGTTATAAAAAAGGGTGTTTTTTCTGTTAATGAAATCATTGCCTTCAGGGCTAAAAATTTCATGATTTTGCCGGTAGTTGATGAAGATGGTCAAATTGTAAATGTGATCAACTTAAAACATCAAAAATCTTATCTTCCAATTGATGCAATTTTGATGGCAGGTGGAAGGGGAGAACGATTAAGGCCACTTACTGATACAGTTCCAAAATCATTACTTCAGGTGGGAACAAAGCCAATTATTGAACACAATATTGACAGGCTTCGTGATTATGGAATTGATGACGTTTGGATTTCAGTGCGGTATCTTGGCGAACAAATTGAAACCTACTTTCAGGACGGCCAATCGAAATCGATATCGATAAAATATATTTATGAAAAAGATGCGTTGGGTACGGCTGGTGCGGTGGCACTCGTAGAAGGGTTAATACACAATACTGTTTTGGTAATGAACTCAGATTTGCTAACGAATATCAATTTTGAGGATTTTTATTTATTTTTTGAGGAGCACCAGGCTGATCTGGCAGTCGCATGTATTCCTTACCAGGTAAATGTACCCTATGCAGTAATGGATACAGAAAATTATTTGGTGACGGGCTTTAAAGAAAAGCCAACCTATACACATTACTCAAACGCTGGAATATACCTGATGAAGCGGGAGGTGATTGATCTTATACCCAAAGGAACGCATTTTAATGCGACCGATTTAATGGAAAACATGATCAAAGAAGGAAAGAAAGTTGCAGCCTATCCTCTTATGGCTTACTGGCTGGACATTGGTAAACACGATGATTTTAAAAAAGCACAGGAAGATATTAAACATATTAATTTAGCGTGAGACCGTTAGTTGTAATACCAGCCAGGGGAGGCTCTAAGGGAATTCCCAGGAAAAATATCCGGCCATTGGCTGGAAAGCCTTTAATCCACTATACCATTGAAGCAGCCAGACATGTTTTTCCTGATAATTTAATTTATGTTTCAACGGAGGATACGGAAATAAAAGAAATAGCTGAGCAGACAGGCTTAACAGTTCCGTTTCTACGGCCTGCGGAATTGGCAACCGATACCACCGGCTCGAGAGAGGTTTTATTACACGCCTTAGAATTTGCTGAAAAAAGTAATTATTTTCCTGAAGTGTTGGTTCTATTGCAACCCACCTCTCCTTTTAGAAATGCAGCACAAATTGTAGCAGCAGTAGAACTGTTTACAAGGCAATCAGACCTAACAGAAATGGTAGTTGCTGTAAAGCCAACCAATTCCAATCCTTATTATGTTTTGTTTGAAGAAAACGGGCAAGGTTGGTTGGAGAAATCAAAAAAGGGAAGTTTTGCCACAAGGCAGGAATGTCCCCCTGTTTGGGAATACAACGGAGCAATTTATGTTATAAAGGTGGATGCTCTAAAAAAGCGAAGCCTCAATGAATTTTCGCATATTTTAAAGTATGAGATGAGCGAACAGACTTCCCATGATATTGATACCGAACTGGATTGGCTTGTCGCAGAAGAAATATTAAAGCAAATAAATGATTAAGGCACTCCTTAGTAACAAATTAGTGAAGAGTGGTGCTTTATATAGTGCTTCGGCATTGTTTAAAAGTATTACAGGGATGGCTACCGGGTTATTGATATTAAGGTGGCTTCAACCAGCAGAGTTAGGTTTGTGGCAGGCTGTTACAATTATCCAGGCTTATTTGCCATTTGCACAATTGGGTGTTCAAAGTGGTTTAAACAGGGATTTGCCCATTTTGATTGGCAAAGGCGAAATTGATAAGACAAATTCATTTGTGGCTACCTCAAAATATTTTGCATTGTTCCTTGCTTTGCTGTTCCTAGTTCTTTCAATTGTAATTGCCGCAATACTTTGGCTTTTAGGCAAGCCACTTTCTCTGATGTTAGGAATAGCTACCATTGGTTTTATGGCGGCAAGTTTTTCTTACCAAAATCATCTATCTGCTACTTTCCGTTCTCAAAAATCTTTCAACAAATTAATTTACGTTAACTATATACACAGTTTTTTTTTATTGGGACTTTTGTATTTTGTATATGCCTACCATTACTACGGCATACTAATATATAATGTTTTATCGTACGTTGTGATAGTTGCTTTAATGCATTTTGTAAGGCCATTTCAAAATGTGCAGCCTAAGTTTAAACTTGAAGATTTCAAATACCTGGTAAAAAACGGCCTTATTTTAATGAGTTTTAATCAAATAAGATCTGCAGCGCAAAGCATCCCTAAACTAATTATTTTAAAATTAAGAGGTACTCAAATTTTGGGACTATATAGTCCTGCATTGGCCGTCAATACATTGTTTACAGTATTACCGGCTGCAATTGCTCAGTTTTTTCAACCACAAATGGGGTTTAGGTATGGCACCACAGGTATGGCCAAAGATTTATGGCCCCCCACAAGAAAATTATTTTTGCTATTAATATTTGTTAGTATTCCCATCGCATTGATATTTTGGTTTTCAGCCCCCTATTTGTTGCTTTATCTATTTCCAAAGTATACGGAATCCCTTGAATCAATGCGTATCATGTCGGTTGCATTTATCTTTTCGAGTGCCTATACCACACACGGAGTTTTGCATAGTATAAAGGCTTATCGGTACGCATACATATATTCTATTGCTGAATTTATCGGTTACCTTATTTTTCCATTTTTGTTTGCGTATATCATGGAGGATGTATTGGTTGCTATTTCGTTTGGAATACTGGTAAATAATTTCCTATTAGCCATGCTAAATTATCAATTAATTAGATATGCATTATTACTACCAAAATATAATTTAAGTAAATGAGTATTAAGAAAAACATAGCATTTTTGGTACATACTGAATATCATTTGTTGATTTCTTCCAGTATAATTTCTGCTCATTTTAACGATACTACTACATTTGAGAATAGAATTTATAATCTATTTAGTAAAAGAAAACTCGTTGAAGGGTTGAACACCCACCTCGTGTCGAATGAGTTTAAAGTAATTTGTTCTGAGGGTAACAAGCAGATAAAGTCTGATTTGCAAGAAATAATAGAATTTGCACCTGATTTTTTTTTTTATTTTCAAGAAGGGTCACCAATAAATTACTATATCGTAGCAAATCTTTCTAAAAAGGGAACAAAGATTGCACTCGTCCAAGACGGATTAAAAGCATATTCTATTGTAAACAAGCGATTCGAAGGACTGGCAATAATCAGAGATACCTTTCGATCTTACAAACACCTATTTGATCATAAGCTTCCATTATGGAAGGCTCATTTATTTAAAAATTACAAATATGGCGTTACTAAAGAGATTAATGAACTTTGGGTATCCCATCCAGATGCATTCGTAAAAAACAATAAAAAGCTAATCAGGAAAATACCCGAGATATCCGAAAAAAACAGGCTTGAATTAATAAGAGGAGTATTTAATTTCGAACAGGATCGTTTCTTAACAAGTGGAGATGATAAAGTTATATTTTACATCAATCAACCATTTTACAATAATAATAACATTGCAATAGAGTATCTTTTTCTGAAAAAATTAATTGAAACCAATAATAGTATAAAAGGAGTGTACGTAAAAATTCATCGATCAACCTCTGAATACCACCTCAATTTCTATAAAAAATTACCTATTGTTACCATTATTTATGATAACATACCAGCCGAATTATTAGTGTTATCGTTAAATAATTCCATTGTTTTAAGTGGTTGGTCTACAACATTATTAACCTTTAATCCAACCTGTAATTATTATTATAATTACCCAATTTATGAAAAGGATGTTTTGTTAAGCCAGTCTTATCCATTTAATCCGACCGACTACATAAAAGTTATAGACAGCGTCGAAGCGATTTCTTTTCCAAATTCCGCTTAGGTTAATATACGATCGAAGTATTCAAATTGATTTGATTTTTTGACAATGCAAAATCCCAATAGAAATCTCAGGTATTTGTTTTATTCCTTTTTGTTGATGCCTGTTATACCTTTGTGGTATGCTATCATTAATTTTAAAGTAAAACAATATCATTTTTTTATTCTTGCATTTGTATTTTTAGCCGGATACAATTTTAATCCGGGTTCTGGAAGCGATGGAGAGGTTTATGCAAACCTTTTTAAGGATTTTAGTAACTTTAGTTTTCTAAATTTCCTTGATCAGATTAGTGGGATTTATTCAAAAAATTCAGAGTTACTGGATTTGTATTCAACTTTATTACTCTTCATTGTTTCCCGGTTTACCGATGATCCTGCCATATTTTTTGCAATAACAGGAATAATCTATTATTATTTCTTTCTAAAATTAATCTACCTCGTTCGTAGTATTGTACCTGTTCAGACATCAAAATATTATCTTCCTTTTCTTATTGGGTGTGTATTTATATTTGATTTATTTCTCGGTATCAATGGAATAAGGTTTGCCCTGGCATTTGTTATTTTCTCCTACGGCGCATTATTGTATTTAATCAATAATAAGGCAAATGCATTAATCATTGCCGGTACTTCAATATTGGTTCATTTTTCCTTATTTTATTCATTTCTATTTTTACTACTATTTGTTATATTTAAAAATATTGGTCGTAGCTGGCTTGTTTATTTGATCGTTTTACTTGGTTTTGTTTTTGCAGAATTTTTTGCTGTAGGCATTAGTCAGAATATAAATATTACAGGGGAAGCTTATGAAAAAAGAATTGAGGCTTATACAAATGATGAATATATAGAATCAAGGGAAAGTGGTTTTCAGGAAAGGAATTGGTACCTGGTTCTGGATAGGTATGCGACCTACTATTATGTATTTATCTGTTTTTTATTGACTAAATTATCTTTTGTTAAGTTTCGTTTTGATTGGCTGGCAAATAGACTTTTTGTTTTTTCAGCATTGATGCTTATCCATAATTTTTTTTCTTCCCAACTCGTAGATGCTACAAGCGATCGATACTATTTAATGGCAATTTTTTTTATACTCGTGTATTTACTTTATCTGTATCATTTAAATAACGAACGAAGGATCTTTAAAATAATCATCTTTACTTTTCTGCCAATCTTGACACTTCACGTTCTTGTAATTTTGAGAAACGACTTTCTTGTAGTTAATCCACTTCTGTTAATAGAGAATGCAATTACAGCTTTTATAAAAGACTAAGTTTTTGTAATGAATTTCGGAATTAATTTTCTAACAATGAAGGAGATGGTACACCAATTACTTTAAAACATTTAAGGTGCTTTTCATAAGTTATTTATCAATATTTTGAGATACAACTTGCTGGATAAAATAAGTTAAGAAAGTATAATGTAAAAGTTATTAATAGAATGGAAAACATTGAAAAAAAGGAATGGGATAGTGACTTTTTTGGGATTTTGGTTGGAAGTATAAAGTTGGATCAAATACAGAAACTTAGAAAAATAGATCTGCTATCCTTGGGGGTAAATCGCTTTGATTTGGTATATCTTTTATCAAGTACTCCTATTAGAACAGAAGCCAATTTATTTTCAGATTGTAAAATTGAGTTTAAATGTGCTATTGAGCAAGCTCCTGAAAAAAGTGACTCTGCAATCCTGCCTTATGATGGAGAATCTGATTTCGATATGTTGCTTTCTCTCGCATGGCAGAGTGGTGCGTATTCTAGATTTAAATTGGATACGAATTTCGAAGCAGGGAAATTTGAGCAGTTGTATAAGGAATGGCTATCAAAAAGCATTGATAAGCAATTAGCCGATGAAATATTCGTTTTTCGTGATAACAACGGAAAGCTAATTGGGTTTATAACCGTTGCATTTAAGGATTTTTATTGTGAGATCGGCCTGTTGGCTGTTGATTTATCAGCACGGGGTATGGGCGTAGGTAAGAAGCTCATAGCAGCAAGTAGAGCCTATGCCTATGAAAAAGGAAAACGTGAGATTAGAGTTGCAACGCAGGAATGTAATTTAGAAGCAGTCCGGTTCTACAAATCATGTGGTTTTGAATTTTTTAGAAGTACTAATATATATCACCTTTGGACTAAAAACAGCTATGACACCATTTAATAAGCCATACATAACAGGAAAGGAAGTTCATTACATTTATGGTGCTGTTGCATCAGGCCATATTTCAGGCAATGGGAATTTTACCAAACTCTGCCAAAATTTTTTTGAAGAAAATTATGCATTCAAAAAGACATTGCTAACAACCAGCTGTACTGATGCGCTCGAAATGTGCGCTATGTTATTAAATATAGTACCCGGCGATGAAGTGATAATACCTTCATTCACTTTTGTAAGTACGGCTTTGGCATTCGTTAGGCAAGGTGCTAAAATAGTTTTTGCTGATAGCAGAGTTGACCATCCTTGTATTGATGAAGACAAAATTGAGGCACTAATTACAAACCGGACCAAAGTAATAGTACCGGTTCACTATGCAGGTGTTGCCTGCGATATGGACAAAATAATGGATATTGCTAAAAGGCATAATCTCTTTGTAGTTGAAGACGCGGCTCAGGCAATTGCAAGTTTTTACACCGGAACGGATGGTGTAAAACGGGCACTTGGTTCAATTGGGCATCTGGCTGCATTCTCATTTCATGAAACAAAAAATATCCAATGTGGTGAAGGAGGTTTGCTGGCCATTAATGATGAACAATTTATCCATCGATCCGAAATACTCTGGGAAAAGGGTACCAATCGTGCAGAGTTCTTTAGAGGGGAGGTAAATAAGTATGGATGGGTAGATTCAGGTTCATCTTTTTTGCCCTCAGAAATAACCGCAGCGTTCTTATATGCCCAACTTGAGCAATTGGAGATTATACAAAACAGGCGGAAAGAAATCTGGGATACATACCATGCGTTCTTTAAATCAAACGGCTTAAATGCAGTCATTCCCAGAATTCCGGAATATGCTACTAACAATGCTCACATGTTTTATATCGTAATGCCGACCCCAGAGGAACGCACCAGGCTAATTGCTTTTTTGAAGAAAAGTAATGTGTCAGCTGTTTTCCACTATCAAAGTTTACATCAAAGTGAATATTATAAAAATCATTATGACGGAGCCCCCTTGCAAAATTCCGACCGATATTCCGACAACCTGGTTAGGCTACCATTTTTTTTCGAACTAAATCAATCCAAGATTCTAGGGTTGTTAGGTGATTATTTTTTCAATAAAGGCATATCGTAATTTGTTAATTTTTTAAATATGAAATTTACCGTTTTCACTGGCTGCTACAATTCTGAACCATTTATAGAAAGGGTTTTTAGCAGTGTTAAAAACCAAACCTATAAAAATTTTGAATGGATAATTATAGACGACTGTTCGAAAGATAATACGGTTAATTTAATAAACGATTTTATATTGGAACACCCTGAAATGGATATTAAGTTTTTAAAAAACGAAGTAAACCAAGGTGTTGCAAAGGGAAGGTGGAAGGCCATTAATATGGCGACTGGTAGTCTTTTTGTAACCTGGGATCATGATGATATTGCCAAACCATTTCAACTTGGAAAATTAAAAGAGGTATGGGAGCAATACGGGAATAATAAAATCGGTAATATCTGGAGTTTATGTGAAGATGAATTTGGCAAATTAGTTGGTAACGAGTTTCCAGAACGGATTTCAGTATCTAATTACTTCGATTATTACGACAATTATATTATGGGAGGCGTAAAGCCTTTGATTCACAAGGAAAGATTTGTTTGTAGCAGGGTGGATGCATTAAAGCACATTTTAAAAAAGTACCAGGATGAGTCTATTCTTCCGGCGGGAAGTCTTCCTAATGGAGACGATGTTTGGGGCATGATGGCGTTGGAATATGACACAATATTTTTTAATGAAATCGTAAGAATTTATTTTATTGAGCCAGACCGACCAAGTATGTCGACCGGAAATCGAACAAAAAACCCGGAAAGGGTTTTTGTAAATAAGAGGATTTGGATAAATTATTATCTGCCTAGAATGCCTTCCAGAAACTGGAAGCTAAAGTTAAGACTACATTTTGCCTTTGCTTTATATGGATATTTATCCGGAAGGACGTCGCTAGATATTGTACGAAATGCCAAAACCATAAAATCAGAATTGATTGTATTGATTTTTTTATTGCCTGCATTTTTTTTAAAGCTAAAATTGACAAACGGAAATAAATAGTTTTAACGTGGATAAAATGCAAAATAGTTTACGTAGAAATTTAAGCAATCTTTTTGGTTGGAGAGATAAACAGAAAATTATAGTGATTGAGAGCGATGATTGGGGGAGCATCCGCATGTCCTCAAAAGATAGCTTTGGACGACTAAGGAAAAAGGGGTTAAACCTAACCGGAGGGGATTCAACACGTTACAACTCATTTGACTGCATTGAAAGTGCAAGTGATTTGTCAGCTCTTTTTGAAACATTACAATTAGTAAAAGACTCCGCAGGCAATCATCCTGTAATAACGGCACTTTGCCTTTCTGCCAATCCTGATTTTGATTTGATTGAGTCAAATAATTTTCAGGCGTATTCTTTCGAACCATTTACAAAAACACTGGAGCGGTATAACCGGCCGGGAACAATTGAGCTTTATAGGGAAGGTATCAGCAACCATCTTTTTATTCCCCAGTTTCACGGACGGGAACACCTGAATGTTGCAGTTTGGATGCGTGCATTGCAAGATAACGATCCACAGACAATGGCAGCATTTGAAGAAGGCGTATGGGGATTTAAAAATACCAATTCTAACAAAATCAATTACCAGGCAGCGTTTGATCTTGAGCTGGTTGAAGACCTGGAGCTCCAAAAAAATATCATTCGGGAAGGGCTTCAGTTATTTGAAGAACTACATGGTTTTAAGGCAAGTTTTTTTGTGCCACCCAATGGGCCCATCAACAATGTATTGGAAAAAACAGCGGCGGAAAATGGCATTCAATATATGTCGGCCCCCAAAATCCAGCAAGAGGTATTGGGTAATGGCAATACAAGAAAAGTGTATCATTATTTAGGCCAGCAAAATAAATCGAAACAACTCTATATCACCAGGAATTGTTTTTTTGAGCCGTCCGCAACTGGCAAGGATTGGGTGAGTTCCTGCCTGGCAGACATTAACACAGCTTTTCGATGGCATAAGCCGGCAGTTATCAGTACACATCGGGTTAACTATACAGGTTCTTTGGATGAAGGGAATCGGAAATCCGGTCTTCAGCAACTCAAAACACTGCTTACAGGGATCACCACTAAATGGCCGGAGGTTATTTTTTTATCCAGCAACCAGTTGGGTGATTTAATTAAACAATCAAAAAGGGTATAGAAAGTGCTAGCATCCATTAAAGCAGATCTGTTTAGATACCAACCTGTTGCCTACTCTCCAAAAGTTTTATTGAAAGGGTTCAGATCGCAGGGATTCCGCTATATGTTTTTTAGAAGATTGAGCGACCAACATGGTTCCAGATCTATAACAGGCATAGTGGCTAAATTTTTTCTTCGCCGCTATACCTACAAATATGGATTTCAGATAGGGGGAAAAATTGGGGAAGGATTTTACATAGGACATTTTGGAACAGTGATAGTCAGTATCAACTCCGCAATCGGGAGAAATTGTAATATAGCTCCCGGCGTTACGATTGGCGCCAGCAGAAGGGGAGAAAAAAAAGGAGCTCCTCAATTGGGCGATTTTGTTTGGATTGGCACCAATGCCGTATTGGTTGGTGGTATTCATATTGGATCAGATGTGCTGATAGCGCCCGGCGCCTATGTTAATTTTGATGTGCCGGATCATTCCATTGTGCTAGGAAATCCTGGCAAAATAATCCCCCGTGAAAATGCAACCCAAGGATATATCAACAACGTCCTGGGTTAATTTTAATTCATTTCTTCTATTGAAAATATGATACAATCGAAGCAGGATTATCTGGCCTATTTAAAAGCGGACAGGGCTGGTAAACCAGCTCCCGGGTTTTCAGAACGAATGGAAAGCTTATTGTTCCCGGCAAATATTCAGCACTTTAAAAGATTGCTGCGAAAAGCAGAATATTATAAAAATGTGAAAAAGGGATGGTTCGACAAAATCATCTATCTTTTTGTAAAATACAGGTTTAAGAAAATCTCTTTGAAGTTAGGATTCTCGATTCCTGAAAATGTATTTGGTCCGGGCTTGACACTGCCACATTACGGCACCATTGTAGTGCACCCAAGAGCAAGGATAGGTGCCAATTGCCGCATACATGTATGTACCAATATTGGTGAGTCTGGAGGAGTAGCGGGCCCGCCTGTTATCGGCGACAATGTGTACATCGGTCCAGGTGCAAAAATCTATGGCAATATCACTATTGCTTCCAATATAGCTATTGCGGCAAATGCAGCAGTTGGTAAATCATTTTTAAATGAGCATAAGATGATAGGAGGTGTGCCCGCAAAAGAGATTGGCGATATCGATATTAAACAAATCATTAAGCACATTAAGGGGTAAATACTAATGGGCGTGAATGGTGAATGGTCAATGGTGAATCCAGGGCCGTTGTTGGTGTCTCACCAACCAATCTTAAGTAAGCAACATTGAAATGTGAATCGTGAAGTCGCCGTATTAAATTTTATATAGCATTCATCAAAACAAATTTGAGAGAGAAGACATAGCATGCTTAAAAAAATAATTAAAGCCTATACACAAAAAAGGCAATGGCATACCAACCGTAAAATTGTGGTTTTTGAATCAGACGATTGGGGAAGTGGACGTATGCCGGATCTTGCAACTTATAATCGGCTGGAGCCATTGGTACCGGGCTTATCGAAAGATTACTATGCCAGTTGTGACTCCATCGAACGGGTAGCCGACCTGGAGATGCTATTTGAAACATTGCTTAAATACAAAGACAGTAATGGCAATCATCCGGTAATTACCGCCAACGCCATCATGGCCAATCCTGATTATAAAAAAATTAAAGAGGCAGGGTTTGAGGAGTATTTCTATGAGCCGTTTTATACAACCATCCAGGCATTGGATGACGGGCAGAAAATTTTAGACCTGTGGAAAAGCGGTATGGATGAAAAAATCTTTCATCCTCAGTTTCATGGAAGAGAACATGTGCTGGTGCCGGTATGGTTACATGAATTAAGATCCGGGAATCAACCCTTGTTGGCGGCGTTCAATGAGGGTGTTTTTAGTGTGCCGGTTACATCGCAATTGTACACCAAACGGAGGAACCTCCAGGCTGCATTTGACTATTCTGGGGCGGACAACGATAGCCAGTTTCAGGGAAATGCCATTAGGGAAGGGATGAAAATATTCAGTGATTACTTTGGTTTTAATTCAAAAAGTTTTATCGCATCTGCTTATATCTGGAACCGGGCAATTGAGGAAACGCTGTATGAGACAGGTGTTAAATATATCCAGGGATTGGCCTTCCAATATGAGCCCAAAAGGAATAGTAATAAATATTCAAAAAGGTTACATTACACTGGCCAAAAGAATAAACAGGGGCAGTTGTATTTGGTACGAAATGCTTTTTTTGAACCTTCTTCCGATACTGGTTTTGATTGGGTGGAGGGTTGTATGAAACGCATTGAAAAAGCGTTTGCCGGTAACTCTCCCGCCATTATTGGTGTACACAGGGTCAATTTTATTGGTTCTCTTATTCCAAGCAACCGGAAAGGAAATATTTTTCTTTTTGAACAATTATTAAAAAGGATGATTGCAAAATGGCCCGGCTTAGAATTTATGAGTTCAGATCGATTAGGGGATTTAATTTCATTCAAGGGAATTCTTTAGATCTCTATCATAACAATGATCATTATTAACCAAATAATCTAAAAAAGTATGATTTTTTTTTCCGTTTTGAAGACAATTGCCAACCATCCGCTTAATCGGAAAAATAAGTTAAAGGCGATTTTGAGATTTGTAAAATGGCAGCTCTCTACACGGTTAACGCCATATCCCATATTATACCAATTCACCAGGAAAAGCAAACTGATTGTTGTGAATGGACTCACTGGTGCGACTGGTAATTTATATTGTGGGTTAATGGAGTTTAACGATATGTCATTTTTACTTCATTTCTTACGAAAGGACGATCAGTTTGTGGACATCGGTGCCAATATCGGCAGCTATACTATCTTGGCAAGTGCACATGTGGGCGCAACAACTATAGCCTTCGAACCACTGCCTTCAACTTTCGAATTTCTTCAGAATAATATTGTGGTGAATCAAATTGAAAACATAGTTGAATCGTTCAATTTAGCTTTAGGTTCCCAGCAAGGCGAACTTGATTTTACCAGTACTGCAGGTGCAGCCAACCACGTTGCTAAGGCAAGTGATAAGGATGTGGTGAAAGTTAAGGTAGAGAAACTTGATACCATAATGTCAGGAAAAAATCCACCCTTGCTAATGAAAATTGATGTAGAAGGTTTTGAGACTGAAGTGATTGCTGGAGCGATGGAAACCATAAACAATCCGTCTCTGCAAGCGATAATCATTGAGTTGAGAGGTCATGGTGCCCGTTATGGATATGATGAACAACAGTTGAACGATAAGCTGGAGGCGGCTTCATTTAAACCTTATCATTATGATGGATTTAAAAGAAAACTCAGCTTGTTGGATTCTTATTTTGGTGCAGAAAATACTATTTATATAAGGGATGTTGAATTTGTTAAAGAGCGTATTGCTTTAGCCCCTTACACAAAAATTTTTGATTTTGAGATATAAAAAAGCGAAATGACAAATCTTGAGTTGTTTTAGATAAACTATGGTAGACAACAGAAAAATCCTTTTGGTCGTGGGTTCTATAAATCAAGGTGGTGCAGAATTTCAGCTGCTTTCACTTGCAAGGTTGCTCCAATCAAAAGACTTGAATATAGAGGTACTGGCTTTGACGGACTATGATTATTTTTTGCCTTACATAAAGGACCATAAACTAACATATTCCTGTGTAACCAATGAAGGGAATAGTTTTCAGCGGTTAAGAAGAGCAGTAAAACAAATCAATGCAAAAAAGCCAGACCTGGTAATTTCTTATATCAAGCGGGTGAGCCAGGTGGCTATTTTTGCAAGGGCATTGTCCGCTTTCCGATTTAAGCTCATTATCTCCGAAAGAACTTCTTTATTAAAACCCTGGCACGACTTGTATTATTTTAACCTTGCTTTGCTGGCAAATAAAATAACAGTTAATTCTCCATCCAAACTCGCCTATATCAACAGTCGATTTCCGCTGCTTGCAAAAAAGGCTGTTTTTATGCCCAATATCATAGACGTAAAGAAGTTTGAACAAGTCCATCAGCACGAGGCCCCCCATACTACATGCAGGATAACTTTTGTTGGGAGAATTTCTCCCGAAAAAAATATTCTTAATCTGGTAAGAGCCATTCATCTGCTGGTTGAAAAGGGATACGATATAAACCTTTCCCTGCATGGAGCAGGAAGCAATAAAAGCTATCTTTCAGAAGTGACCACGCTTATCAATGAATTAAACCTCAACAATACCATTCGATACAATGGGCCTACCAAAGATGTTTTGGATGTGTATAACAATACAGACCTGCTTTGCCTGGTATCGTTTTTCGAAGGATTCTCCAATGTGTTGTCCGAGGCTATTTGTGCCGGTATTCCAGTAATTGCAAGCGATATTGAAGAGAATCGATTCCTCGTGCAAGAGGGAATCAATGGGTTTTTGATTGATCCCAACAACTATAAAAGTCTTGCATCGGGCATTGAGCAGTTTCTTCTACTAACACCCTTCGAAAGGGAAATAATGGCAGTAAATAACAGGCGAAAGGCTCTGGCTGTTTTTGATGAAGAAAAAGTATATCAATCCTACCTGGATATTTTCCGGAAAATAGGTTTTTCAATTTCAGGTAAAACCAATGAAATCAGCTTGTAGATTTGGATTTATAAAATAAAAAATGACACGTGTTAGTAAAATCATTTTTTACTTCCTCAGGTCCTTCACATTATATCCTGGATATGAAATTCATTGATGAATGAAATTGTGTTTTTGATGCTGCGGTTATATCAGGCATGGCAATATAAGAACACAATATACGTTCCACGCATAACCCTGATAGTATATTATAATTTTACAAAACGAACGTACTTATCTCTGATCGCAAGTTTATCTACATGGAAATAAAATCAATGAAAAAAGTTCTCATATTACAGAGAGCCATTCCCAATTACCGATTGCCCTTGTTCCAGTCTTTGTGCGAATTAAAGGATTTTGAAATTACAATAGGTTGCGATGAGCATGATGAAGCAACATCCACAGGCATTCCGGCAGACAACTATACAGGCGTCAGGCTACAGCCTGTAAAAATGCATAAGTTGGGTGGAAAATTTCTTTTTCAGGCAATTGTGTCATTAAGAAA
>JBGSWA010000259.1:0-4879 GCA_041752645.1 Gillisia sp.
TTTCTATCGCCGGTCATATTCCCCAAAAGCCCCAGTCCTGCTTTTCGAAGTTCCAGCGCCTGGGCTATTTCCTGACCCCTCAATACAGGCAAGGCATAGGTTAGATTGGACTCTTTTAATCGCTCCAGGAGAATCCGCACCTGCCCCTCCAGGTCTTCCGCGGTTGTTGAACGCAATTCCAGCATGAGGATGGCCTTGGGATCTCCTTCAATAAAAAACCTGTTTTCCCTATATTTTAAACTCTGTTTGGTACAATCAAGAATGACCTTGTCCATCATCTCACAGGTATATAAATCACTTTCCATCGAGGGCACAACTGCCAGCATGCACTCTTCGATACTGGAAAAATGAGCCGCTACCAGTGCCGAATACCCAGGGGGGATCCGATCCAGCTGCAAGGTGATCTCTGTGGTGAATGCAAGGGTGCCCTCACTCCCGGCAAGCAAACTGCACAGGTTGAGTGCTTTGTCAGTTTTGGAAAATACTCCGGTTGAAATAAGAGTATCTATTGCATAGCCGGTATTTCTACGATGAATGGTTTGCTTGGGAAACTTCTCCCTGATCTCTCTCTGAATATCAGGGGGGGACAACAAATCGTATAATTTCTTGTAAAGGGTACCTTCCAGGGAATTCAACTTAGATTTTTGCAGAAATTCCCCTGGAGAAACAGCAGAAAATTCCGCATTGCTTCCATCGCTTAAAACGCATTTAAGTTTTAATAATTTGTCCCGGGTGGTGCCGTATTTTATGGAGGTGGAGCCGCTGGAATTATTTCCCACCATCCCGCCTATCATACACCTGTTCGAGGTGGAGGTATCCGGGCCAAAAAATAAGCCGTGTTTTTGAAGCTCCCGGTTTAAATCGTCGCGGATCACTCCGGGCTGCACCAAAGCGGTTAGATTTGTGGGATCTATCCTGAGAATTTTGTCAAAATGTTTAGATACATCTACCACAATTCCGTCTCCCACACACTGACCCGCCAAAGAAGTTCCGGCCGTTCTTGGAATCAGGCCAATTTGATGTGTGCCGGCAAAATGAATCAGGATCTTTAAGTCAGATTCGTTTTTAGGATAACATACTGCCAGCGGGATCTCCCGGTAAACGGATGCGTCGGTGGCGTAGATACTGAGGTGCAGATCGTCGCAGAAAAGCTGACCTTCAAGGTCTTGGCTTAATTTTGTTAAAAATTCTTTCATAATTTGGTTAAATTTACGAATAAATTTAGATTATGGTTAACAGGTTTTTAATGATTATTAACAATAGATTGGCTTTAATGGGCCTTAACATTTGATTTTAACACTTAAATTTGTTCGAGTTTTAAAAACTAAAAACAAAAAATATGAAGAAATTATTTTTATTATCAATTTTTGTAATTGGAGCCAGCCTTGCATCACAGGCACAAACCATTTCAGAAAATGCACTTGGTTTGCGTTTTGGTGGGGGTAATGGATATGGCGCCGAGGTTTCTTACCAACGCGGTCTTGGTGATAACAACCGGCTGGAATTGGACTTAGGTTGGAGAAATGACAGTAATAATTACGATGCGATTAAACTTGCCGCCTTATACCAATGGGTATGGAACATAGAAGGTGGTTTTAACTGGTATGCAGGTCTTGGTGGTGGTGTTGGAAGTGTTTCTGACAGCAGAGACGTATATGATGACAACACTTTTATCTTCCTTGCAGGAGATATAGGAATTGAATACAATTTTGATATTCCGCTGTTGATCTCCCTGGATTTCAGACCTGAATTTGGTTTTTACAATGATAACTACAGAAATAATAGAGGCATCAACGATTTCTCACCAGACATCGCCCTTGGTCTTCGTTACCAGTTCTAGTAAAATAAGATACTTTTATTTAAAGCTGACCAAACCCCCGGGATTTGATCAGCTTTTTATTTTTTCTAAAAGTGCCTTTTCATAAAGGGCTTCATATAAAGGCACAATCTTAGCGATATCAAAAATTTTGGCCTGGTTCCAGGCATTCATTTTGAAGCGCATCAAGGTTTCTTCATCCTCCAGGATAGAGATCCCCAAATTCGCCATCTCATCCACATTTCCAAGATCGCTTAAATATCCGGAAACCCCCTGTATATTCAGCTCCGGGATTCCCCCGCTATTGGAGGAGATCACAGGTACCCCGTTGGCCATTGCCTCCAGCGCGGCCAGTCCGAAGCTCTCTTTTTCGGAGGGCAGCAGGAAAAGATCCGAAAAACAAAGAATTTCATCCACCTCATTGCTTTGACCCACAAAAACAACCTTGTCCTCAAGGCCCAGTTCCATCACCAGGTTTTCGGCCATTTCCTTTTCGGGGCCATCCCCTACCATGATCAGTTTGGATTTTAGTCGTTTCTGAATCCGCTCAAAAATCCTGATCACATCTGCAATCCTTTTAACTGGCCTGAAATTGCTTACATGTGAGATTATTTTTTCATCCGGATGCGCCAGAAGGGAACGATGGCAATCAGTGGATTTATTTTGATATTTTGTAATATCTATAAAATTGGGCACCACGTGAATTTCCTTGGTAATCTTAAAGGAATTCAGGGTATCCTCTTTTAAACTCTGGGAAACCGAGGTTACCACATCAGAATTATTGATGCTGAAGGTTACCGCCGGTTTATAAAAAGGATGATTTCCAACCAGGGTAATATCGGTGCCATGAAGGGTGGTCACCATGGGAATGAAAATCCCTTCCTCCTCAAGCATTTTTTTGGCCATATAACCGGCATAGGCGTGAGGAATGGCGTAATGCACATGCAAGACCTCGATTTTATATAACTTCACCATAGTTACCAGTTTGCTGCTCAGGGCCAGTTCATAAGGCTGATAATGGAACAGTGGATATTCAGGAACATTTACCTCGTGAAAATGAATATTCCCGGTTAATTGTTCCAGCTTCACTGGATGTTTATAGGTAATAAAATGAATTTCATGACCGCGTTTTGAAAGCTCCATGCCCAACTCTGTCGCAACTACGCCGCTTCCCCCAAAGGTTGGGTAACACACTATGGCAATTTTCATAAGTAAATTTTTATTGTTTTTTATTGCTCAACTCTAATTCGCATTTCTTCACTGCTAATCCTGTCTGGTTTCATGCTGCTCATTTTATATATTATTCTGTATTTATGGGCTAAAAGTCTATAGATTCGTAAATAATGCTTTGAATTTTTGAACGTATATCCTCCCGGATCAATTTCCGGTTATCCACATCGGGATAGGTCCTGTTGGATAAAAAGACATATACAATTTCTTGCTCGGGATCTGCCCAGGTAAAAGTCCCGGTAAATCCGCTATGTCCAAAACTTGACAAGGAGGCACAACCGCAGGTAGGCCCTGCCACCCCGAGTTGCGGTTTGTCGAAACCAACTCCCCTGCGTACATTTTCTTCGCAATAATAACAGGTGTTGAATTTGTCCAATGTCTTTGGATCGAGATAGGTTTTCCCGCCATAATCCCCACCGTTTAAATACATCTGCATGATCTTGGCTACATCATTGGCATTGCTGAACAAGCCCGCATGTCCTCCTATTCCTCCCTGCATGGCAGCTCCCTGGTCGTGAACATAACCCCATACCACCTGGCCTCGCCATAATTCATCGTTTTGGGTGGGGACAATTTGTGCCAGGGTAAATTTATCCATGGGCAGATAGGTAGTGTAATTGGCGCCCAGGGGTTTGTAAAAATGCTGTTGTGTGATCTGCGCCATCGAGAACCTATAATAATCCTCCAGGTAGTATTTCATGATATAAAATGGTAGGTCACTGTATTTATAGCCTGAATTTCTCTCCAGATTACTATCCCTGATACTACTCATAATGGAATCGCCTATATCATCTCTAATAAACATGTTTTTGGCTACCAGGGTGCTAAAACCAACAGAGGAGGAATCTCTGTAATATTTCAGAGATGGACGTTTGGTTTGCCTGTCAATGGTGGGCACATAAAACGGCAACCAGGGGTTTAACCGGGCATAATGCATGAGCATATTCTTAAGAGTAATGTCTGCCTTGTTTGAATTTTTGAAAAAGGGCATGAAATCTCCTAATTTTGAATTAAAATCCAAGACCCCTTTTTCTTCCAATTCCATAATAAGCGGAAGGCTTGCCAGTATTTTGGTGAGCGAGGCCAGATCGTATAAGGAGGAATCGCTTACCGCAATTTTCTTTTCATAGGTATGAAATCCGGCATTGCGCTGATAGACCACCTTTCCCTTCCGGGCCACCAGCACCTGCAACCCGGGAGTCATTTTTCCCTCTAAAGCGACATTTATAACCGAATCTATTTTCTGCAGTTTTCGCGAGCTCATCCCGACGGATTCCGGGATTCCATAAGACAACCGGTTCAAGACCTTTGTGTTGTATCCTGTGCCCACAGGGAAATTATCCCCAAGGCTTACCGGCAATTTACCTTTTGCCTCCAGGGCACCAAAAATAATTTGGGCCGACTTTTCCTGGGCAACCCCGGAGTTTTGGTAACTCACTACTATCCCCTCTAGATTACTGCTGGATTTTAAATCCAGCAGCGCATAGGGCCTTGTAAAGACATCCAGCACGGTTGTGTTGTTCCTCGCGATTTCCTGGATCCAGGTGAGTTCGTCCTTACTGAATTTATAACTTGCCCAGGGAGAGGCATTGGATTTGTGAAACCCCAGGATCACATAATTATAGGCTTTGAGTTTTTCCAGCAAATCATCGAGTTTTATAGCCCTCACCCAATCCACCTTGGCGTACTTGGAGAGTTGATTCAGAAAAGGGGCTCCATCAGCATCCCCAAAATTGACATAGGCTATTTTCTTTATCTCCAAATTTTTAATCGGAAGGATTCCGTTGTTGTTTTTTATGAGCGTAATGGAATTTTCAATTAACTTATCGTAAA
>JBGSWA010000260.1:0-7819 GCA_041752645.1 Gillisia sp.
CTATCAGGCAGTAGTACTATCTGCACAGGACTACTTTTCATTTGGTATGATTATGCCGGGCAGGAGTTTTCAGTCGACTGCTTATCGTTATGGGTTTAATGGTAAGGAGAATGATAATGAGGTGAAGGGCAGTGGGAATCAGCAGGATTATGGCATGAGGATTTATGATCCGAGGGTTGGGAGGTTCTTGAGTGTGGATCCCTTGACTAAAGAATATCCTTGGCTATCAACGTATCAGTTTGCAGCTAATAGTCCCATTTCAGGTATTGATTTGGATGGTGCTGAATATCGTTACTATATGGTAGAGCTTTATCAAACAAATGGCAAGACTAATCAAGTAGTTATTACAGCTTCTAGAGTTGAATACGAAAAAGAAGTTACTATTGAAACATTATTTGGCCCTAAGAAGGTTAAGGTCCCACGTATTAATGAAACTTTCGTTGCTAACGTTGGCTTTTACAATTACAAGTTTGCCAGCTATTCTGATATGTTCAAAGCTGTTAGTGTTCTTAAGGATCCTAAAATTGAAAGACTCGGTAGAGCTTGCCATTGTTTACCTGGCGTAGGTTTAGAGTATACCGAAGAGGCTGAAGAAGAAATTGGAAGATTTTTTCAAGGCTTAGGTAATTCAGCGGCAGCTGGGGTTGCTGTTGGTGATGGGCTTAAGAATATAAGCGGCTTGAGATTACCTCAAGGTATAGGTTTTTCTTTATTCAAAGAAGTCTCAAAGAAGATTAAAAGTGCTACTGGAGGTATCAGTGATGATATTGTAGTTCAGGGAAGCCGGGCATCTGGAACAGCATCCTCAACCTCTGATTTAGATATAGCGATAAAAGTAGATGCTGAAAAATTCAAGAATTTGATACAAAAAGCATTCAAAAATCCTAAAGAAGGCACCGCCAATTGGAGAACTATGCAACATGCTATTGAAACTGGTAAAATACAATCAGGTGAAGCTGGTTTAAGATCATTAAGAAGAGAACTTGAAGACTTGATTGGAATGGAGGTTGATGTTTCAGTTATTTTAAAAGGGGGGAAATTCGATAACGGTGTGCAAATTCCGATTAAGTGATTTATTTTATTTCAATATGATATGGAGGATTTCATAAATTGTAAAATATTTTGTTTTCCATCAATTGACTTGTTGGATATTCGTAAGGAGTTTTCTAAGTTCCTTTATGTAATTCAAATTTCAAATTCATTTTTTAGACACTCACATTATGAATTAACCATTCATAAAAATCAAGATTTCGATGTAGAAAAATCAAAAGAATTTCCTAATGGTTTTTTATATTTCAAATTTTTAATAGAATTTGAATTTAGTGATGATTGTTCTGAAGACTATTGTATTAATGTTATTAACTCGGCTTTAGATTGGTTGTGGGGAAAAGGTTTTCCAGCTGTTGCATCATACTCATTAGAACAGAAGTTAATTAATAATGGAGGGTATAATAATATGAATGTTCCTTGGTTGTAAGTTCTGTTAAAGCACGGATTCCCCTTGATTTAGAAGGTTATAAGGTTTTGAAACAAGCACTAAAAAGCCTCGCAATATTGCGGGGCTTTTTAGTGCTACATAGCGGCTATATTTTTAAATTTCACTGATTTAATAAAACCATCCAGTACATGCAGGATATGGTTCCTGTCATCAGTATTCATTTTATCAAGTTCGCTTAATCTGTTTAACATGGTGGGGTCTTTAAAAAGGTCTGCCCTTTAGTTCTCCCCAAGCAGATAGCCCACAGTTGTATTTAAAAAACCTGCAATTTTTTTTGCCACTTCTACCGAAGGGGTCATCTCATCCCGTTCATGCCGGCCAATTACGGAAATGGAAGTCTTCAGGAGTTTTGCCAGTTCTTCCTGTGTCATTTTGCGTTCCTTGCGGAGTGCTGTTATTCTTTTGCCGAAAGTATCCATGATTTAGCCCTTAAAAGAGTGATAAAGCCCTTATTTTCTTTGTTTAAGCAAATATAAAACCCGTTTGTGAGCTTTTTTACAACGCCATAGGCAACCTCATTCGCGATAGTTCCGAAGGCATTACCCATATTGCCTGGACTGTATATGGCAAAATAGACAGCATTTACAAAAGCAATGGCACCATCATCAGTTACCGCTACGATGCCGGGGGTAACCGTATCCTGAAAAAAGTAAACAGTGCCGAAACCATTTATGTACGGGATGCAAGTGGTAATGTAATAAGCACCTATACCAATGATGGTGCAGGCCTATGGCAGCGGGAGGTACACTTGTATGGCAGCAGCAGGATAGGCTTGCAGCAGGTAGCCATTAATTTGTCAAATCCCGTGCCTACCATCATAAAAACGGTATTTACGATGTCGGGTAAAGCCCGTACTTTTGAACGTGGCAATAAGTTCTTTGAGTTATCGAACCATCTTGGTAATGTACTCGTAACAGTTAGCGATCGCAGGCGCTCCACCCCCAATACCGGCAACCCGGCATTGGTTAGCCGCTATCAGGCAGTGGTGCTATCTGCACAAGACTACTTTGCATTTGGTATGATTATGCCGGGTAGAAATTTTGAGTCAACTGCTTACCGTTACGGGTTCAATGGCAAGGAGATGGATAACGAAGTTTCCGGAAGCGGAAATCAATACGATTACGGGTTTAGAATTTACAATCCAAGGTTAGGAAGGTTCTTATCTACAGATCCTCTAACAAAAGCTTATCCATGGTATACACCATATCAATTTGCTGGAAATATTCCAATTGCCAAAATAGATTTAGATGGATTAGAAGAGGTATCGGCAACAATAAATTTTAATCCAGCTACAGGTGTCGGTTGGGCTAGTTACCCGGCATTAAAGCCCTCTCAATGGAAGGATATAGATAGAAGTTTTGCTACTGGAACCTTTGCAAGTGCTGCTTTTTATAATACTAATATTTTGAATTTTAGCGTATATGAACCTGTAACCCAAATTCATAAATATTATGTTTGGGCATCTAGAGAGATTAATAAAACAAAAGCAAATATTAAGTTTTTTGAAGCTGCAAGAGACGTGACAGGACTAACAGGTGTAGATGGTGCATATAGATTTCCAGAAATTTCTGGGTTATCTGAGCATGGGCAAAAATCTTTAGCAGATGTGAATACTAGGTTGCTCAAAGAAAATATGCCAGTCATTAAAGAAATTCTAAAAAATGGTTCATCATCCGTGGTAAATGTTAAAGGTATAATTTGGGATTTTAATTATGTAAATAGGGAACAAACTTTTCTAACTGAAGTAATTACAAATGATCCACTTGGAAAATCAGACGAAGATGCAATTAATCGAAATTTTTCGAGGTTTGAATTTATACATCCCGAGTACAGTATGGCAAAATCATTATTGGGTACTGATAAACTAGACTATAGACATCAAAACCAAAGGGAGGCAATAGGTCGTTCATTAGTATTTATAAGACATTTTTTAAAGGACAATAATTTTGAAAAAACAAAGGATACACAAGAGTATAAATCAGCAATAGATTTCTTGAACAAACAGTATGGAGAAAAAAATACTTTTAATTTTATTAAAACCTATCGTAACAAGTTTGGCCAATAAGAATGGAGGGATAAATGAATAAATATAAATACTTGTTGGGAACGCTTTTTAAAATTGGGTTGCTATGGTTAATTGCAGCATTATATAAAATTGGAATCTGTTTTTTTTCGGATCAATTTCAGGAAGCTGATTTAATTTGTTATTTAAATTGGAAGGATGGATTTATTTTTATTATTTGTTATAGCCTAGTTATGTTAACCTCATTAATTATCAAACTCAGAGCTATTAGACTAAATTTATTATTATCTTTTTTGCTATATATCTTATTTTATGGAATCTTTGCATTTCCATACCTTATTTCTTCTTTTATTCAGCCATTAATAGTAAATAGTTTATTTCACACTATTGTGTTGATTACCATTTTAGAAATTTATTTTTGGAATAGTATAAAGGGTAGAACAACATGAACAATATCAAAGTAATAGATTTTAGGAGAGATCCAAATGGCTAACCTTTAGATTATACTTTTGAAGCAATTTTCATATAAAATGGACCGCATTTACAGATAAAGAATTTAAATGATGCCGAATCCATTTATGTACGGGATGCAAGTGGTAATGTAATGAGTACCTATACCAACGATGGTGCAGGCCTATGGCAGCGGGAGCTGCACTTATATGGCAGCAGCAGGCTTGGGTTGCATCAGGTGGCGGTTAATTTATCGAACCCTGAGCCGGAAAATATCATTACTATTGGAGAAATAACCGGAAAAGCCCGTATTTTTTAAAGAGGAAATAAGTTCTTTGAACTAAGTAATCATCTTGGCAATGTTCTGGTAACCGTTAGCGATCGCAGGCGTTCTACCGCAAATGCGGGCAACCCGGCATTGGTGAGCCGCTATCAGGCGGTAGTGCTATCTGCACAAGACTACTTTGCATTCGGTATGATTATGCCGGGCAGAAATTTTCAGTCGACGGCTTATCGTTATGGGTTTAATGGCAAGGAGAACGACAATGAGGTGAAAGGCCAAGGGAATCAGCAGGATTATGGGATGCGGATTTACGATCCACGGGTGGGGAGGTTTTTGAGTGTGGATCCGATTACCAAACAATATCCTGAGTTAACACCGTATCAGTTTTCTTCAAATAATCCAATAGCAATGATTGATGTTGATGGACTCGAAGGAATTGTTTATTACAATGTAGAATTAAAAGCTTTGGCTGAAAAGTATGGTCACATAGATCGTATTTTTGCAATAAGCAAAAATCAAAGTGATGCAGCTTGGTTGGGGCTTGCGTCAGATCAGACAGTACTATTTAAAAGTAATTGGAAAGACGAAAAAATAAATTATATTGTTAAACTAGGTAATCCGCAACTACCTCCAGTTATTGTTTATAAATATGATTTAGGTCCCCAGCCAGCATATCAAAGATGGAGTCCTGTTTTTAAATCTAAGGAGATAGGGTTTATTGGTAATAGAAATGAATATCAAACAGATCAAAGTTCGAACTTTAAGGAAATCGCAAATGCCCTTACTGAAAACAAGTCACTTTCAATAAATGTTAGTGGATCTACAATGTTATCTGCTACAGACTTATTGGGAAAGGCAACTATTGATGGCGTTGAGGATACAGACTGGACGGTTGAAGACTTAGTAAATGCTAGAACGAGAACAATAGTAAATAGTCTAATCAAGGATTATGGTGTAGATCCTAATCGTATAAATATTACCCCTCCATCGTTTGGTCAATCTTCAACTTCAACTTTTGTAAATATTTATGACCAAAAAGATAAGCCAAAAAATTTAGTTGATGTCGAAAAAGATGTACCTGAAAAACCAATCCCAGCCCCTAATAAATAATTCACTTAATTATACTATATGAAAAAGAGTAGATTTTTTCTTATCGTTTTATTGTTTACTTGTTTTAATTGTTTTTGCCAAAATCAAAACAAAAATGGTGTAAATATGAAGAAATTGGTACGAATTAATCAGAAATATTTTTTAGAAAATGATACTATTCCATATTCAGGGAAGGCTTATGATTTGTACCAAGACAATAAAATTAGGTTCTATATTGAATACATGAATGGGATAGCTGTTAAGTATATTCACTATTGGAGTAATGGGAAAATATTAGTCGAGGAGAATTACAAATTAAGTGGAGAATATTCAGGCAAATATTTTTCAGGAAATGAAATGGGGGATACTTTACAATTGGGCTTTTATAAAGGAGGGAAGAAAAATGGAAAATGGATTATTATTGATTCTGATTCAGTAAAAGCATTATTAATATACAAAAACGATTCGATTGTCCACAGAAAATAAACTTTCACAAACAGTTTACTTTTTTCTTCCCTTGCAGAAAAAAATAAACAACGCAGAAACCATTTATGTACGGGATGCCTCAGGCAATCTCTACGAATTTAGAGACATGCGTTATGAGTATCTACACCAACGACAATGCAGGCCTTTGGCAGCAGGAGGTAGACCTGTTTTGTATTAGCAGGATAGGCATACAGCAGGTAGCAGTAAATTTAAGTAACCCTGAGCCGGAAAATATCATTACTGTTGGAGAAATAACGGGAAAAGCCCATATTTTTGAAAGAGGAAATAGGTTCTTTGAGTTATCTAACCACTTAGGCAATGTTCTGGTAACCGTCAGCGACCGAAGGCGCTCCACCCCCAATACCGGCAATCCGGCATTGGTTAGCCGTTATCAGGCAGTGGTGCTATCTGCACAAGACTACTTTGCATTTGGTATGATTATGCCGGGCAGGAATTTTCAGGCAACGGCGTATCGTTATGGGTTTAATGGGAAAGAGAATGACAATGAGGTGAAAGGCAGTGGTAATCAGCAGGATTATGGGATGAGGATTTATGATCCGAGGATAGGAAGGTTTTTGAGTGTGGATCCCTTGACTGCTAAATTTCCATATTATACTCCGTATCAATTTTCTGGTAATAGCCCAATTAAATTTATAGACCTTGATGGATTGGAACCAGCCGAACCTGACCAAATAGAATACAAAGGAAAAACAGGTGGGATTGATATGGCTTACCAAAAGACTGGAGGTGATGAAAAATATTTTGAGAAAAATAGTAAAACATCTTTGGGTGGCTATTTAAGGGTCTTAGATAAAAATTCTTTTTTCGGCAATAATAAAAATAGAAGTGATAACGTCAATAAAACAAGTCAATTTCTGCTTAATGAAGATGCATTTTCAAATGAAAAAGAATTGGTCAATTATCTACTAGGAAATTTTATTTGGGGGGGAGGTCCAGAGAACATCGTTTTCCCCGAAAATGGAAAATATTCACTTAGCATGAAAGGTTCGATAATGGTTGGTGAATCTCTTTTGAAGTGGGCTAAAAATAATTATAAGGATGGCATTTATAAATGGCAAATGGATTTACGGGGAAAAATAAATGTTGATGTTAGGTCGGGGATATTCAGTTTGGAACATTTTCTTGGCTCGGCGTATACAAGGATTTCTCATATAAATGCCGAAGAAATAAAGATTGAAATATATAATATTACAAGTTTTGGTTCTGGTAATATAACTAAAGATATTCCAATAGTTAAATGGTTTGTGGATAAACCCTTATCGACACGACGTATGGATGGAAGTACTAATCACCCTACATACTCAAATACAAGCCAATATTTTAGTATAACAATTTCTACATCAGAGGCTGATAAATTGATCCAACAATTCTCTGGTGGAACAAAATCAGGTCCAAAATAAAAGTATATGTTACGTAAAATAATTTTAAGTATTTTAATTTCATTTATTTTAAAAAGTTGTCAAAGTAATTTTGACCCCCGGCTGGTTGGTAATTATAAAGTAAATAATTTTGAGAAAAATGACACTTCAGCCGATTTTATTTTTAATCCAAAGGTGAGTTTATGTCTATATGCTAACAAAACCTTTAAGCTAGTTTCGAGGGATGTCGAAGATTCTGGCAGATGGGAGAGCAGCTCGTTAAAAGAGTTTAATAATATTACGTTTTATTTTGAGGGCAAAATAATTTTTTTTTTCCGAAGCTGATTATAATATTGATGAATTTTCAACAAAAATCTATATATTAAATCCAAAAGATTTTTTTTATCCCGAATTGCGAGAATTATCATTAGAAAAAATTGCTGATTAGGTTCATAGCGTTTATAAAAACGGTCACTAGCGTTGCGTTGTTTTATTAATTAGTTCTTTGAAAGTATTGTCAGTATTGAGTTTGCGAGGTTTTTTAGCCTAAGACGATTTCAATTTTTGAAGTTCAAAAAAAATGTAAATTGCTGAATATCACATACTTATGC
>JBGSWA010000261.1:0-12357 GCA_041752645.1 Gillisia sp.
TATTTTGGCTATTATTGGACTCCTGTCAAGCTGATGATGATCGATGGAAAAGTAGTGGTTATACGAATGTAGGACACTCTAAAGCAGAGCAGGCAGAAATATTGAAATAAGCCTATTAAACGGCAGTACTACCTCGGTGGAAATAGAATTTTTAAGGGATGGAAAAATTCAGACAAAACAGGTCAAACGCTACCTGAGATCTAAATTCAGTCAGGAAAAACCGGCAGAGCCAAAATGGAAATTTCTTGAAGGAAAAATAGGTTATGTCAATATGGGGCTACTTGAAAACAGGGACGTAACGCAAATTTTGAAGGAGCTTAAAAATACCAAGGCGATCATTTTTGACATCAGAAATTATCCTAAAGGCACCTTTTACAGCATTGCAAATGAGATTATCACTGAAAACAGGCCTTTTGTCAAGTTTATTGTTCCGGATCTCAATTACCCGGGGAAATTTACCTGGACAGAATCTCTTCGTGTGGGAAGGAAAAATCCTGATGCATATCAGGGTAAGGTAATCCTGCTGGTCAATGAGTGGACCCAAAGCCATGCTGAATTCACTGCCATGGCCTTACAAACAGCATTCGATGTTACTGTTATTGGAAGTCAGACCTCCGGCGCCGATGGGAATGTCAGCGATATTTCTATGTTGGGAAAATTCAGGACAAATATAAGCGGGATTGGGGTCTTCTATCCTGATGGCCGGGAGACACAAAGAGTTGTAATTGTGCCGGAGATCGAGGTAAAAACAACCCTGGAAGGGGTAAAACAAGAAAAGGACCAGGTACTGGAAAAGGCCCTGGAGGTGGCTCAGCGAGGTGCTTCATAGGCCCGTTCCTTTGAGGGCAGATTTAGAGCGGGAGCATTGATTAGTGGGGTTGCTATAACAAGGTCTTTGGAACTATACAACACCAATATTCATTTCTGGATAAAGAGCCTGAAAGAGCAAGTAATGTGGGGAATTGGTTATGCATTTCAAATAGATGAGATTGGTCCGCAGATGAACTATGCCAATATCGCATACGCGCACTTGTGGGATTCAGGGGAAACAATATTTATGAAATCGAGCCATTAAAAACCTAAGCGGGCAAATGCGTATAATAACTAGCACCCCTGACCAATATAAGAGACGGCAAGCTTAGTTGGAAGACTGAACAATATACTTATAAAACACGGATGGCTTTTACAAATCGGCGGGTGTAGCCTTGGTTTGAAAGATTTGTAATGATGACTTTCATTTTAGTTCCTGACGAGGCATGAATAAAATCACTATCTCTTCCATTTGCATTGGTGATAATTCCGATATGACCAATAGCATTACGTGTTGGACTTAAAAACAATAATAAATCCCCTTTTTGGACATTCGCAATCGGGATTTCTCTTCCAAAATTCTCATATTCGGCCGAACTACGTGGAACGTTTATATTAAAATTTTGAAAAACGAAATATACAAATCCGGAACAGTCAAAACCTTCTTTTCCGGAACCCGCAGTTAAATATGGCGTTCCTAAATATTCAATGCCATATTCCACAATGCTATCTTTCAAAGTTGTGTCTGTTTGTACTGAAGCGAAAGTAGTGTCTCGTTCTGAGAATTGGTTCTGTGTATTTACATCTTTTGGTTTGTCATAGGCTACATAGCCTACTAGGAAAACAATCATTAAAATTAAAGCATATTTTCCTAAATTCCAGGGTCTCTTTGTCATTTTAAGGTGAATTGTGTAAAATTAATCTTTTAATTTACAAGAGCTTAACTCAAATAATAATAGCTGTTCAGTCAAAATTGAGATCTAATATCCATTGATCATCACAAAGGTAATATACTACTTTTGAATTACCGAAACCTGATCACATCTCCAGAGGTCCGAAAAACATGTGATATAACATGCCGTTGAACTTCTGGAGCAAGTCGAGCCAAATGAAACCCCTGATCCTGGAGAATATCAATTTCCGGCCAGAAGTACCCCGGCCACCGGAATATTTAACAAGGATCTACTTAAATAATATACAGTATTTATTTTTTCTGTAAAGATGCCTACTGTTCCCATTCTAATGTGATGTATCGTGTTAGCTGAAAAATTCAATAAACAAATACCATACCTTGGATTAAGTTGTGATCTTCCAATTGAAACCTGATCGTCAAAAAGGTTTTTTTGTTCCATTTCCGAAATAGGGCCATATACAGGCTAATGTGGGTAGGATTTAAATTAAAATCCTGGTAAAAAGATCGAAATCTAAATTAGGGGCTTGATGTAATTCAAGGTCTTACATATATTTGTAGTTGATCCTGTTTTCCATCAGGATTTGGTTTATTTCATCTGCATCATAATAAATTCTTCCCTCCATTCTGGTGAAGGACAAATTTCCATTGATTCTAAATTATGAAGGGTGCCCGGACTGATTTGAAGCAATTCCATGACTTCCTTGGATTTCAGCCATTTTTTTGAACCGTAACGCGATCCGGATGGATTGTTCAATAACTTTTTGATTTCTTCCAGGAGTTCTGCTTTGAACTATCTTAAATCTTCGGTGGTGAGAATTGTTGTTGGCATAATACATTGGATTTTAATAATCCCGCCGCAGGTTATAGCTTTTTAAGCGGCGGGACTCAGTTAATTTGACTTTCGTATTTCAAAATTGATTCATAAAAATAACATTTCATCCCAATGACTCTCATAGTTACGAGAAAATTTAACATTTTATATTTTAGAGTGATTTATGCTGAAATGATCTCAAAAATTAATTCAAATAACTCTTTTAAGAAGGAGTCTTATTAAACAAGGAGGATTGTTTTTTTATAAACCGGATTCCATACAAAACTTGAAAACGCAGCATTCGTATGGATTTTTTTACTGAAGTTTTATCCTAAGGCCCGCTAAATATTTATAATGAGATTTTATCCCAATGACTCTCGTAGTTACGAGAAAATTTAACATTTTATATTTTGGGGAGATTATGGTGACATGATCTCATAAATAAATTCAAATGCCCCTTTTAAGGAAGGATTTTAGTGAATAAATGGTTCCTGTAATTCCAGCTGGATTGGTGCGGGGAAAATTGATTTCCATGTTCTTCCTAAAGTTCGAAACTGTCGTTATTTGCATAAAATATAAATTATGAAGTACAAATTTATATACAATTTATGATTTGAAAAATTTCTACCATTAGGGGATTTGGTTAGTACGGCAGGCTTTTAATAACCTTGTTTTGCCGCCAGATTTTCTGAATTTGGAATTAGAATTGGGAAAGAAATGTTGTTTCCGCGATCAATTGGGCATAGTGCCATTAAAACCGCTTTATAGACCAGGAATAAAGTTAAACCATCCAGGTTCAAGCAACATTTTTATTAAATTCTGGAGTGAAATTAGCCAATTTTCCGCTGTTGCTGGAAACAATCTCGGTGCGCCTTTAATTTTGATAGCGCTTATTTTCTGTTCATTTGGTTGATTATCATGGTTTTTCATTTTTTTTGATGTCGGTTAGTACCAATTGATAGGATAATTCTTACCCCAAATTTTTTAACAGATTTAAAATAAAAATTTGTAAATCATTATGGAATGCTATATATTTAAATATAGTTGATTTGACTTTCGTCTTGAACTATAATGTATCACTAAAAGACGACAACTATGAAAACCAATCAAACAATTTCAATCCTTTTTTGGATCAATCTCTCGCGCATCAACGACGACCTTGCACCTCTCTATGCTAGAATTTCAGTAAATGGAAAACGGGTGAACCTGAATCTCAAGGAAAGGGTGCCGGTAAAGCTTTGGGATGACAAAGAAATAAAACTCAAGGGATCCTCTCCAAAGGCAAAGCAACTCAATAAATATATGGATGCGACCCGCAATGAGATCCTCCAAAGTTACAGGGATCTCATATCCTCTGGAGCCCAGATCACTGTCCAGGCGGTCAAGGCCAGGTATTTAGGGGAAGATCAACAAAATCCCACCTTGCAACAGCTTTTGTATTGCCACAGGGAAAAGTACAGGGATACCCAGGAGCGCTATAGGACCAGTCAGAAAGTATATCCTGGAATATCTGAAAAAGGAATATAAAAAAACGGATTGCGATCTTAGGGATCTGGATTATGACTTTATCCTAGGTTTCGAGAATTTCCTCCGGGCTTACAATCCAAATCACCAGCCTTCCCCTTCCATTGCTAACAACACCGTTATGAAACATATTGAGCGGTTCAGGAAAATGATAACCATGGCCCTTGAGATGGAATGGATAGAGCGGGATCCCTTCGTGAAATTTAAACCAAAATATATTAAAACCGACAGGGAGAACCTCTCTGAAGATGAGCTGCAACGAATAGGAGCTTTATCAAGCCCGTCAGAGCACCTTACTCTTACCAGAGACCTCTTTGTGTTCAGTTGTTACTCCGGGATAGCCTTTAGTAATATCTTGCTCCTTACCAAGGAAAGCATAAGTCCTGGAGAGGATAGAAAACCATGGATTGTGATCAATCCAAAAATGAGCTTGAATCCGGTAGAGGTTCCCTTGTTGCCAAAGGCCATTGAAATCATCGTAAAATACAAAAACTCCATTGCGGCAGAAATTAACCAGAGCTTGTTTCCTAAGATCTCCAACGCCAAAATGAACAGCTGTTTAAAGGAAATAGCGCATTTGTGCAAAATTCAAAAGCTGAGCTTTGCTATGGGACGGGAAACCTTTGCAACCACCGTGGCCCTAACCCATGGAGTACCTATAGAAACCCTTATAAAATTATTTGGATATTCCAAAATTGCCAGCTCAAAAATTTATGAGAAGGCCTGGGAGAAAAAGATAGGTGAAGAAATGGGAAGACTTTCAATTAGATTGAAACTGCTTAAAGAGCTGAAGAAACAAAAGAATTAGATCCAAATTCCTGGCTGAAAAGGTTGAGGGAATTTGACAAAAAAACAAAGAGTTGCCTTTCCGGTAATGCATTGTTCCAGTGACACGCTCCGGTATTGCCTGGAAAGTGCTTCGTCGTAAAGGTATTGGACACAGGCAAAAATAATCTCCTTCTTACACTACTTTGCGAATCCTAATAAAAAGCCGGAATACAACCGCTTCAATCCGGGAAGTATTTTTTTGCCTGAGTCCGCCAGATCTGAAATTATTTCACAATTAAGCAATTTGGTAGTCGGTTTAATGGGATTTATACTTGCTAAAAGTTTCTTCAGAAGATCTGATATATTCATAATCAACAAGCAAATAATTACTTGTTCCTTATGTATTTATGAGTATATCGCTCATTATTTGGTTCCCACCACCACTGTTTACGGGAAACCGTAAGGAACACATCTGGAAATTGGTTAACTTTACAAGAGAAGCCCGGGTGCTAATACATTTCGAATTTTGCCAATTACCGGGAGTACATGATTAATTACGAGCGGTATTTCGAGATGAATTATTTAAATCATGGAGGAGTAGATTATCTATTTTGGCTGGTGTCATTCGTTTCTAAAACCGGAGGAGGTGTTAGAACTCAAAAACATTATTCAGGGTTGAGCTTTGTGTTTTTTAATACGAGACCGTTTGTCGTCATCACCTCCTATATTTGTAAAACAAAACCAAGGGTAATGAACTGGACATCACTTTATCCGAAGAACAGTACCAACACATTCAAGAGAAGGTTAATAATTATAACCAGGTCAATTTTTAAGAGGGAGTTTTTGGCGGATATGCGCTATGTCTGAACATTTCTGTTCCGGATATTTTTGGTAGTACACTGGAAATAAAGTTGGTAAATAACATTACTGGGGAAGTGAAAAGGAAACTCGTTAAAAAAATGAGTATTTAAGGAGCCGGAAGAAATTAATTTTTTTGTGTTTGCAATCCAAAATTCGGGATTGGATAGAAAATCTAACGGGATGGTCTCAAATTCAATTTACCAAAGAAGAGAATAAAGTAGATTTAAGAAAAGTAAGGCGATTCCGGGTATGGTGGCCATAAATTTTGCTGCAGGCAGGAACTATGGGTAGAAAAACTAGAATCTTCCTTAATAAATTAACTTCGTTCAACTCATAATGACAAATATAGTTCCTATGCAAAAATCAAAGATTGTCACTCACGGCGGTATTACTATGGATGTATCTAAAATAAAGGCCTTTCAAATTGACAGCTATTCCCCACGAAAAAAAAGCCACATTTTAAGAATAGAATTGAAATCCCGATATGAATATTTATGGAATCCCGGGACCAAGGAATATGATAAGGTCCTGATTAATGATTTTATGGATCACCCTTATGCAGATTATGATACGGCTGTAGCTTACCGGGATGAATGGCAGGAAATCTGGGAGGATTTTTTACAGGAAAATATATGAGGAAATTACCAAGACAGTTCTAGTCATACAGTTTTCTGAGCTCAGGGGACTTCAGGGCTATTCTCGATTCTTTCATAATTGCAAAAGACACGAGTTCATCAGGCCTCCCGCAGCGGAAGTTGCTTAGCGAGTGCGTATCAACCAAAAGTACTAATCATTTTAATACTAACTTCTTTATGAAAGAAATCTGTTTAAACCGTGAATTTGAAAACTTCTATTGCCCTGTTACCGGGCAGCAGGTATTACAACCCGATGATTATTTCCCTACCCCTGCCCTGGTATTCATTTATCTCGATGAGTTTCAATCTTTTGAATATATAAAGCCGGAGATCATGGAAAAATATCCAAAGCATTTTGATACTAACAGGGATACCATTAAAGGAAAAAAGCTATTGAAAAAACTAAAAAGGGATCCGTATTTAGCAAGGATAAATTGATCATATCATATGGGACCATGGGTTTGGCGCGAATGTGCTTTGATTTGGGGTACGAAGTTGAAGATTAAATAACTAAAATAGTGATCCTAATTGTGTGCATTTCCTCTGCAAGTCCAACTTTTAATAACTGAAATCAAATTCAAACCAGTTGGATACAACGTCCATCAAGAATTTAAGGATAGTTTCGGGATAATAAATGGAACCGACGAAAAACCGATTAATGTAATCCTTTCATTCACGGCTAGAGAAGGTAGATATATAGAATCCCTTCCTCTACATAGGAGTCAGAAACTAATTTCAAAGAATGATTAAGAATATCAATTTACTTATTTCATTGGACCCACCTACGATTTTCAGATGGAACTGTTATCCTATGGGAATCAAGTAAAAGTTTTGGAACCAGAGACTTTGCGGGCGAATATTAAAAGGAAACTTAAGGAGGCTATAGAATTGTATTAACACGCCTATCTATTAATTGAAGTTAACCAGGAGCAATTTAGTCTAGGCCTACATTGAGATAAATGTGGAAAACCACATATCTAAACGTTATAAAAAGTTTATATTTAGTATTTGTTTTAGTGCCTACTCTAAGATTTAAAATTAATTGATCTAACCAACATCAACTTTGAAAAAACCTCGCCTCCTTACCAAATCCCGTTTTAAACTTGCGTTGGATTGCCCAACCAAACTTTTTTATACCCGTAAGAGGGAATATGAGAACCAGGCTGATACGGATTCTTTTTTGGAAGGCTTGGCGCAAGGCGGATTTCAGGTAGAGGAATTGGCGAGAATGGAGCATCCAAACGGAGTTGCCATAACAGGAGACGACTATAACTACTCCTTAGTGGCAAACAGAACGAAGGAGCTTTTAAAGCAAGTAAACGTCACCATTTTTGAACCTGCTTTTTTAATTGATGGACTTTTCATCCGTGTAGATATTTTGGTTAAAAAAGGAAATAAGATTCAACTTATAGAAGTTAAGGCAAAGTCTATTTCCAGTTCCAATCATAACTCCTTTATAAAATCCACTGGCTCCTTTGGAGGTTGGGATAGCTATCTATATGATATCGCTTTTCAAAAATATGTGATGCAGTTATGCTATCCGGAATGGAAGATCTCTGCTTCCTTAAAATTGGTAGATAAGGATGCAACCACCAGTGTAGATGGCTTGCATACTTGTTTTAAAATAGTTTCAAATTCCGACTTAAGAACGGGGATTGAAAAGAAAGAGGGCCTATCCAGAGAAGATCTGGGTGATTCCATTTTATGTGCTATAAATGTCAATGAAGAAATAGATTTAATTCTAACTCAAAACCCGGCAGATGAAACCAGATCCTTCCCAGAATTGGTGAATTATTTTAGGGAACATTATCAAAGCGACTCTAAAATATTTACTGAAATTGGTTCCCATTGTAAAGCATGTGAATTCAAAGAAGATAATCCAACCGCTGAAGCAAAGAGTGGTTTTCATGAATGCTGGACATCTCAACTGCAGTTGCCAGTTTCGGCAATTAATCAGCCAAAAGTATATGATGTATGGTTTAACCCTGCTAAAAAAGTTTTGGAAGAAGGGAAATTCTTTATGCATGAATTATCAGAAAATGACCTCAACATCCGTCCGGAGGCGGGAAAACTTAGTAGATCTGAACGGCAATGGCTGCAAATTGAAAAAACGATAAACAAAGATCAATCTCCTCATTTCGACCTGGACAATTTACGGGAGGAACTGGCATCCTGGCAATTCCCACTCAATTTTATAGATTTTGAAACTACAGCAGTTGCAATTCCCTTTATGGCTGGGATGCACCCATACGAACAGTTGGCTTTCCAATTCAGTCATCACATCGTTTTTGAAGATGGTCGTGTGGAACATTATAATGAATATCTGAATACAGAAATTGGCGTTTTTCCCAATTTTGATTTTATAAGAGCTTTAAAAGATTCCCTTTCTATTAATGTGGGAAGCATTTTTAGATATCACAATCATGAGAACACTATTGTAAATGTGATCTATGACCAGCTGCGAAATTCTAATGAACCGGATAAACAGGAGCTTTTGGGATTTATAGAAACCATCAGTCATAATACCGGCAGAAATGCAAAGTCCTGGCGTGGAGATAGGGACATGATAGATCTCCAAAAAACCGTGGTAAATTATTATTACGACCCAGTGACCAATGGCTCAAATTCCATCAAGGCGATTCTTCCCGCGGTACTGCATTCCAGCGATTATCTTCAGGAGAAATATCAACAGCAATTAGCAAATTTGAATATAACGAGTAAAAACTTTGATAATTCCCATATATTTCTGAAAATGGAAAATGGAAATCCTATTAGTCCATACAAGGCCCTACCCCCTATTTTCGAAGGTTGGGATAATGAGCAGCTGGAAAAAGTTGCCGACAAACTTTCCGAAATTAAAGATGGCGGGGCAGCACTGTTCGCGTATGGAAAATTACAGTTTCCGGAAGTAAAGCAAGACGAGAGGGAAGCTATAAGAAATGGATTGTTACGCTATTGCGAACTGGATACTTTGGCAATGGTGATGATTTATGAATATTTTAGGGAAGTGTGTAAATAAAAATTCAACTTATGAATAAGATTATAAATTTAAATGGAAATGCAATAGAACTAGCCAAAATTAAAGCTATCTCGGTGAAAGAATATTACAATATGAAGCTGAAAACCAACGAGATTAAAATTGAGCTGACCTCTAGAATAGAATACATATTAAATCCTTCCTCCGAAGAGTTTGAACTGCAAATAATAAAAGACGTATGTGTTTATTATTTCATGTTTAGTTTGAAAAGGGATTTGTTTAGAAGTGTTGGGACATAATTTTATTAATTTCTGGTCCAGGCAAATTTTAAAAAAAAGTACATCAATATTTGTCGCCAGACTATTTATCAATCTGGATTTTTTTGATGGTGGCCGGACTATTCCCTAAAGGTTTAGAATATAAGCTGTACTTCTGCCTTGCCCTTTTTTGGAAATAATTTTCTTTTCCTGTAGAACCTGCAGATCCCTGGTGGCCGTTGCTTTTGAAGTTTTGGTAACGGCCATATATTTTTTTGCATTTATTCCTCCTTCAAAACCTTCGGGACCTTCTTTTAATACCCTGCGTATAACTTTCATTTGTCTGTCATTCAATTCGTTCCTGAACCTATCGAAAAATCTGGTTTTATAAAGGCTGAATTCTATAAGTTTTTCTGCGGCGATCTGTGCTTGTATGGTAGTCCGTACAAAATATTTGATCCATGGAGTTATTTCATTTGATCTTTGTGCCAGCTTTAAAGCAGCATAATAATCGTTCTTTTTCTTCTCAATAGCCTGGGAAAGACTTAAGAGAATTGGTCTTTGAACAGTTTGAGATAATGCCTTTTCCGCTATTGCACGTCCTATTCGACCATTGCCGTCTTCAAAGGGATGGATAGTTTCAAAATACAAGTGCGCTATGGCAGCACGTATAACAGGCTTTTTTATTTCATTTTCGCCATTTTTTCCGCTGCGGTTAAACCAGGAAATAAATTTTTCCATTTCCTTAGGGACACTGGATGATGGCGGTGCTTCATAATATACAATCTCCCTTCCCATCGCCCCGGATATTACCTGCATGGGCTCTTCGTGCGTTCGCCATTTTCCGGCTTGCAGATATAAATTCCCTTTCATCAGCATTTGATGCCATTCAAGGATTTTTTCAGCACTTAATGGTTCTTTATAGCTTCTTTGGGCATCGGTCATAAGTTCTGCTATTCCTTCAGCCCTTTTATCGTTGATTCCCTCAACAGGAGGTAGCAATCCCAGGTTCTTTTTTATGTAAGATATGACATCCTTCCTGCTTAAATATTCCCCTTCAATTTCCGAAGTTTTTATGGCTTCAGCCACCAACAGTTCAATTACTGTCTCCACCCGAGACTCTTCAGGCAAGCCTTCCATAAGACCATTGATCTTCCCGGCCCTTTCTGAAAATTCATAGAGTTGGGCTTCTACTTCTTTTGTAGAATACGAAAAATTTAGCCAGTCCTTTTGTTGCCAGTTGTATTTCATGAGCCGATTAATAAAATGTTACGGCTCAAATATAATTAAATTTTGAGTTGATTAAATGTTTTATCGGCTCATATTTACCATAATAATGAGGTGAAATGGAATTTGAATCGGCTCATCAGGTGGAATAATGGTTGCATTTTCGCCCTCTGCAGTTAAAAATGAGATTTGGTGAGGAGGTATTGGGACATAACTTTATAATTAATCACACATTTGAAACATCATAATTTCAGGTTCTACTCAATTGGATAATGAACCGTCCTCATTAACAATTCGGGTTTAGCACAAGCCTCCATCAAAACTATAATGGTAGGATATCTCCCCTTTACTTTTCAAAACTCCTTCCTGGGGCTTCTCTTTAATTCTTATTCTCCAGCTTTGGCGGGTGCCGGGGAGGTTGAATAAGAAATACTCCGGGTAAATCCCGGTTCTTTCAAATTCGTATTTACAATAGGATGTTTTTTCCCTTCTTGCGGCTTCATTTTTATGAGCAGGGGCATTGTATTGCCTAAACCCTGGGATCTTGCAGGTATTAAGGCTTTTACCTTAGTGAATTGGAGTCATGATAAAACACTAAATCCCAAAATCCCCAAAAACCACCCTCAATAACTCGGGAAAAAACACAGAAAACCCTCGATAGGTGCATAGAAATAAATCCTGCTATTTTGCACGTGATGTAGTTCAACATGGACTCATCGCTGGGTCTTGCAGACCGCTCATAGTCCTATTTATTGTAGTACGTTTTGTGATTAATCTTAAGAAAACGCTTGATAATCATTTTCGGTATTTTCATCTTCTTCTTTTTTGTCAATTTGTTCAATCTCGTAAGAAGGTAAATTATCTTTTTTGTAAAATTTTATTGGAAATGGCACTACAGAGGCTATTATAATAAAAATCAAAAGCATTAAAAAACGTAAGAATTTTTTTATTCTCATTGTGAATTAATTTTGTACAATTAATTATTTTCAATTCCATTATATAGTGATAGGAATTAAGCTATTTAATATTGACGATTTAAATCAGTTATATTAAATACAATGAGATTTTTGGTTTAAAATTTCGTTAATAACGATTTGTAAGAGAATAGGTTTAAATCTTAAAATAGTATGTTTCTGAGCATTGAATTTTAGTTGCTCTAAGGAATTCTGATTATTAATTTGATAGACAAATTTTTGACTTTTCTTATAAGATGTTACAGTTTCGTAAAGTGAAAAAGATTGTTTTAATTGATCAAAATCAATTGAATCATATTCATACTGATTTTGTGTTAGTAGCAGTTCAATTTTAATGTCATTCGCAAGAGAACCTTGACTTATTATATGGTCAAATGATATATACAAATTGACTATTAAAAGACAAGAAAGAAGTATTCTAATTAGATTTCTCAAATGACGCATTTTTTTAATGTACTAGTAGAGTAGAGCCTGATAGCTTGCTCAAAATTTACATCCCTAAAGATACTAATTAAGAATAAGCTATCAGCACCCCCTTCATCAAACCGTACGTGAACTTCTCGCTCATACGGCTTACCGATAGAGTTCTTCATTGAGCTT
>JBGSWA010000262.1:0-4336 GCA_041752645.1 Gillisia sp.
AGGGACTCCCTTGTTTGGGTTAATTTTAAATTGAAATACTTTATAAAAACCTCTGCAACGGTAATAAAAACACTCAAAAGCAGCACAATAACAGCAAGGATGCTGAAAATTGAAACGGATTCCATAGGACCAGGCAATGCATCTAAATATCTCTGGATAGTCTGTGAATGTTCTTCGGAAATTGTCCTTATTTCATTGTAAATGGTGGCAAAGAACGCCGCGATCAGGGCCAGTCCCCTCAAATAATTTGTGCTTATTCCTATTTTAAGCAAGGTTAAAAAACTCAATTCATGGGTCCAGGAGAGATCTTCCAAGGCTTCCCCTGAAATTTCAGCCCCGGGAATCTCAGGGGAATAGCGATCTTTGGCCTCGATCAGAATGGCCAAAAGCTGGCCTGCCTTTTCATTGGAAATGGCCTTAATCCCGATTTCCTCCTCTTTACTCCCCGCAGTTTCTACCACAAAACTCTTAACGTTCAGAATGCGTTGCAGGATGGAAGCTTTAATATAGACCTGCTGGATCTTGTCAAAAGGGATCGCGAGCTCCTCGGAGTTGAAGACCCCCTTTTGGAGTACAAATTCCTTTTTTTTATAATCTATATAAAACAGGAACCTCCGGTAATAAACAAAGCTGTATACCAGGATCAGCACTGAGCCTACCCCCAACCCCAATCCAGAATAAACCAGGGTGGCGGTACTGGGGCCTGTGAATAAAAAATATAGGATAACAGCCCAAAAACCTTTTAATACATTAAAGATCTTGGTGAGAAAAATCAGAAGGATCCCTATTTCCGACTGCCTTTGCGGGGCTTCAAACAAATTAGAATTCATTGGCGGAAAGCTTTGAGGCCAAAGCCTCTTTTAACTGCAGGGCAAGGCCCGGTGCCAATCCAGGAATACTGAGATCGCTGCCACTGCCCCCGGCAGTGAAGATTTTAAGGCTTGAGATCCCGAGTAGCTTATCCAGGGGATCCCGGGAGATCGATGCGTGCTGAATTCTGTTAAAGGGGACAACCGTGGTTTTATTTACCAGGTAGCCCCTCCTGTACAAAATATCTTTTTCCCGCAGGGCAAATCCATAATTTTTCTGTAGCCGGGACAGGTTCCAAAACCTGAACCCAAAGTATAAAACGATCCCTGTAAGAAGCAGCACTCGTTGGATCCAGGTCAGCTCCAGGTAAAATAGTGCTGCCCACCCGATCATCACCAGGCATAAAAATACAAGGTTCTGAAAATTGGATTTTAGGAGATACTTCTTTGAAATTGGCTGGAAAGCGACCTCTTTAAATTGAGGAAGCGATGCTATATCTATTGAGTTATTGCTAAAATTATCCATTATGGAAGCCATTTCTTTTCAAAATTAGGTTTGCGTTTCTCCAGAAATGCATCCCTTCCTTCCTTTGCTTCCTCTGTCATATACGCCAGTCTTGTGGCCTCCCCGGCAAATACCTGTTGGCCAACCATCCCGTCATCGGTAAGATTCATCGCAAATTTCAACATCTTGATGGAGGTCGGGGATTTCGCCAAAATTTCCTGTGCCCACTCAAAGGCCGTTGCCTCCAGCTCTTGGTGAGGGATTACAGCGTTTACCATCCCCATTTCAAAAGCATCCTGGGCTGAATAACTGCGTCCTAAAAAGAAAATTTCCCTGGCGCGCTTCTGCCCTACCATTTTTGCCAGGTAGGCCGAGCCGTAGCCTCCGTCAAAACTGGTAACATCGGCATCGGTTTGTTTAAAGATAGCGTGCTCCTTACTGGCAAGGGTTAGATCACAAACCACGTGCAGACTATGGCCTCCGCCGACTGCCCATCCCGGTACCACCGCTATTACCACCTTGGGCATAAACCGGATCAGGCGCTGGACCTCCAGGATATTCAGCCGGTGCATCCCGTCCTCTCCCACATATCCCTGATGGCCCCTGGCCCTTTGATCTCCCCCGCTGCAAAACGAATAAACCCCGTCTTTAGAGGAAGGCCCTTCCCCAGACAGCAGTACAACCCCTATGGAGGTATCTTCCTGCGCATCGAAAAAAGCATCGAATAATTCACTGGTGGTTTTAGGCCTGAAAGCATTGCGCACATCGGGTCTGTTAAATGCAATTCTCGCTACCCCCCCCGCTTTTTTATAGGTAATATCTTCATATTGCTTCGCGGTTTTCCAATTGATTGTATCCATCTGCTATGTTTTCTGTAAAAATAGGATTTTTATTAGAGATTTTATGACTTTCAGGAATTTCACTGTCGGGAGAAACCTCATTAATATCCAATAGCGACCAATAATTGGGTCAATTCTTGATATATTTGAAGAAACCCTGCAAATGAAAAAAATAGGACTTTTATTCTTTAGTATACTTTCCTCCTATTTGGGCGCTGCACAGGAGATTCCTGAAGATGCCCGCTCCTCCTCGGAATTTATCATCAAACGCCCGGAGATCACAGCTTCCCTGACCAACCTGGCCCCGGAAATTCCAAATACCGGGAAATTCAGGATAAGAACGGTGAATTTTGACAAGGGAATTAAGGCCCGGGAAGTGAATATTTACGAGATGATGGCAATGGAGGAAGGAATGAGATCCAGAACTGTGGAACTCGCCCCCCCGGTCTATGTACCACAGGAGAGAGATGGATTTTCCCTGTCCCGGGATGGCAATTTTAATGCCTCGCCAAGGTTTATCAACCAAAGCTATAGCCCTGAAGGCCCTTTAAACGGCACCAGGAATTCGGTGTATAAGGATGCATCACAAAGCACCGGCGCTTATTACCTCAGGAGTTATTCGCCCTTTTACAGGAATAGCCATAATTACTACTAATCCTTTATTAAATAGATCCCGTCCTGCTTAATATCTATCAGGCGTTGCTTGTACAGGGTTCCAATGGCTTTTTTAAAGCTTTTCTTGCTCATTTGAAGCAGCCTTTGAACTTCCTGTGGGGAAGATTTATCGGTAAGCTTTAAAGAGCCTCCCTTTAGCTCCATTTCATTGAGGATATCCTGGGCATTTGGTTCAATACTTCGATACCCGGGACGTTGCAGGGTGATGTCTATTTTTCCGTCTGGGCGGGTTTTCTTCACCCAGGCCTTTAACCGGTCCCCGGGCTGCATATCCTGGAAAATATCGTCCTTAAAGATCAATCCCTGATGAATTTCATTTACAATTACATTCATTCCCAGATCAGTAGGATTCGCCACAATGATACTCACCTCCTGGAAGGGTTCCACCGTAATATCGGTATTGTCCAGAAAGGCATTGGTTTTGCTGGAACCCACCAGTCTTCCGCTCTCCTCATCCAGATAACAGAAGATAAGGTACCAGCTGCCCTGGCGCATTTTGGAAGCCATTTCCCTGTAAGGCACAAAAAGGTGTTTCTCCAGGCCCCAGTCTAAAAATGCTCCAATATCAGAAACCTCCACACACTTGAGATATGCGAATTCATCTAATTTAACATAGGGGTTCAGGGTAGTGGCTACAGGCCGTTCCTGATGATCCAGGTAGACAAAAACCTCTATTTCATCCTCTAAACTGAAACTTTCAGGTTTGTATTTATTAGGCAATAATACCTCGTCCCCCTCCTGGTTTCGTAAAAATAATCCGGGTTCGGTATCGCGATCTATAATTAATCTGTGGTATTCACCAATTCCAAGCATAACTTCCTTTTAAAATGCAAAGATACTTTTATTTAACCGGGTTTTTATAGAAATCAAAAAATCCACTTTTCCCCGTTCAATAACAGATTTCTAAAGCTGCTTCCAGCATCCCATTTGAACTTCCTAAGTGAAGGAGTTTTCCTCCCGGGATGAATTCCGGGATCTCCCGAGTTTTTCTCAGGAGGAATTCAAAAAAGCATGGAGCCTAACCCCGTCTTTTTAAACGCGGTTTTTTGACCAGGATTTTTTCTTTAGGGCTCCAGCCCCGCGGCACAGCCCCCAAGTTACCGCATACCTGTTAAAAATACGTGATATACAGGCTTTGGATGAACAATTGCATCTCCAATTCCTCTCCAATTTTTTCCTCAGGGCCCCGAAAAAATAATCCTCGGGTTTCATCCGAGATTTGTAGGGCATTTAAACTGGTAATGGTTTATGACTTAAATATATCCAAAGCCAGGAAAAAGAACCCCAAATTAATAGTTTCGTGTTAAGATCTCATAAAATGAAAATACTCCAACAGCACCTGGTCGTTTATTTTTCGAGGAGTAAATATTTCCAGCAATCTTGGTTTTTCGGAAGCATTAAAGAAATTACTCAATCTGTCTGACAATTCTTTTGAAGTTTTAGCCGAAGTGTATTCAAAGTCGTGCATCTCACATAAAGGTTTTGCACTCAACTGATGTATGGTTTCA
>JBGSWA010000263.1:0-10197 GCA_041752645.1 Gillisia sp.
CTCAGTATCATATCAACGCCAATATTACCGGAGGGTCTGAAAAGACAAACTATTATCTTTCCATTGCAAATACCAATCAGGAGGCCCTGATGAATGACTTCTCTTATGACAGGACCAATTTACAGGCCAACTTGGAGTCGAAGATCACCGACCGGTTAACCATAGGATCTCAGATAAGTGCCCGACAGGAATTGACTGAGGATGTGGGACTTCCCGGGGGAGATGGCTATTTTTCAGCTATCCTCGGAATGTTCAGCAATCTTCCCACCAACGGGCCATATGCAAATGATAATCCCGATTACATCAATCATACCCGGGATTTTTCCAGAAATCCTGCGCTTTTTGACAGGGATATTGTCGGCTATAAGGATAATCTCAACCGCAATGCCAATGTAAACCTGTTTGCAGAATATGAACTGCCCTTTGGTTTGAAGGCCAGGGGTACTGTATCCTATAATTACACCAATAACAAGTTTGACGGGTTTCAATATACCTATGATGTATTCACTTACAACAAGGAAGCCGATAGCTATAACCGAACAGCAGGATCAGACGGGGGATGGAGGTACCAGACAGAGCGGGAAGTTGTAGCAAGATTTGCACAGTTTCAGCTGGATTACCAAAAGAGTTTCGGGGCACATTCCATTTCTGTAATGGGGGCTTATGAGCGTTCTGATTATGAGAAGAATTATCTGGGACTCGGTACCAATCCTTCCAACAACTATTTACCACTGCTGGAATTCGACAAGTTAAATTCATTTACCGACGACTGGTCCTATGAGGCCAGGGTTGGTTATATCGGGAGAGTAAATTACAACTTCAACGGGAAGTACCTGGTGGAACTACTTGGGCGTTATGACGGGTCGTACCTTTACCCACCAGGACATCGCTGGGGGTTGTTTCCGGGAGCATCTTTGGGATGGAGAGTCTCTGAAGAGCCATTTTTCCAGAACCTTACAGAGGTGATCAGCAATTTTAAAATCCGTGCTTCCATAGGTCAGACTGGCCTGGAGCAGGGAGTCAGCATGTTCGGGTATATCGGTGGGTACACCTGGAATAACGGAAATGCCGTATTGGACGGCACATTCACAAATGGGGTAAGGCCCAGAGGATTGCCCGTTACCAACCTATCCTGGGTGAAGAATACTAATTCCAATATCGGGATCGATATGGGATTTTTTAAAGATAAATTGACCCTTACAGCGGATGTATTTAAAATCAAGAGAACCGGAGTTCCTGCCGCAAGATATGATGTGCTGCTGCCCAGTGAGGTGGGGTACAGTCTTCCAAACGAGAACTTAAATGAGAACGGGTATTACGGTGCGGAAGGGATTATATCCTATTACAGTGCTGTAGGAGATCTGGATTACCATGCAAGTGCAAATTTCACCTATTCGCGCTACAAAAACCTGAGCTCCTATATGCCACGTTTTGGAAATTCCTGGGATGAATACCGCTCCTCATCAGAAGACAGGTGGGGTGGTGCCTGGTGGGGGTATCAGGTAACGGGGCGCTTCCAGTCAGAAGAAGAGATCCGTAATTATGATATCGATATAGACGGACAGAACAACCGAAGCCTTCTGCCTGGAGACTTTATCTACAAGGATGTCAATGGAGATGGTCTTATCAACGGAATGGACGAGCGGCCAATAGGATATGCAACCGGGTGGTCTCCCATCCTTTCCTTTGGAGGGAATTTCGGGGGAAGCTATAAAGGATTTGATTTGAATGTCGATTTTACAGGGGGAGCGATGCAATCCTGGAACCAGAATTATGAACTTAGGAACCCCTACCACGGAGGAGGGAATTCCCCTGCGTATCTCCTGGAAGACCGTTGGCATCGTGCAGATCCTTATGATCCGGACAGTGAATGGATTGCTGGCTACTATCCGGCAATCAGACAGGGTAACCAAGGGCCTAATGCCAGGAATAGTGATTTTTGGCTTACCAATGTGCGGTTTTTGAGAGTAAGAAATTTGGAATTGGGTTATACCTTTCCTACTGCACTGGTATCAAAAATAAACCTGGAGAATCTTCGGATATACTTTACCGGGTCCAACCTAATATCCTTCGATAATGTCAAGAAATTCCAGATTGACCCGGAAATCGAGGCAAGTGCGGCAGTTGTTTATCCGCAGCAGCAGACCTTATTGTTTGGCTTTAACTTTTCACTTTAAATTTTAGAAAATGAAAAATTCATATATAATAACTATTCTGGTATTCTTTCTATTGACCAGCTGCAATGACGAGAAATGGCTTGAAAGAGATCCTCAGAATCTTATCACAGATGAGCAGCTGTGGAACGATCCGCAACTTATTCAATCCCTTCTGGCCAATTATTACGACAGGTTACCCTCTATGCACGGGGTCTTCAATACAGGAGGCATGAGTGAAATAGATGATGCGATGTGGTCAGGTCATTACGATTCCAACTGGCGCAATGATTTTCAGTATGGCGATGACTATGGCAGGTATTGGGATTACGGTTTTATCCGGGATATTAATCTTGCCCTGGATAATATAGCTCAGTACAGTACTGAGCTGGATGAGACTAAAAAATCGCTTTACACTGCTGAATTGCGGTATATACGAGCCTTTGTTTACTTTGAAATGGTAAAGCGGATGGGAGGAGTACCTCTGGTGACCGAGCAGTTAATTTATGACTTTAAGGGGGACCCTTCCAGTTTGCAGGTTCCCAGGGCCAAGGAATCCGAAGTTTATGATTTTATCTATACCGAGCTGGAAACCATTAAGGATGATCTGGAAGGAAACAATGCCAGCCAAACCCGTGCAAATAGCTTTACCGCTCTTGCCTTAGAGAGCAGGGCGATGCTCTATGCAGCCTCTATAGCCAAATACAACAATCTGATGAGCGCTCCTATAACTTTACCCGGAGGAGAAGTAGGGATCCCAAGCGAGAAATCGAGCGATTATTACACCAAATCCCTGGCTGCTTCCAAGGCCATCATTAACAGTGGCAACTACGTGCTGTATGATGAGAATCCTGACAAGGGTGCCAATTTCTACGAAATGCTTATGACCAAAAACAGGGAAGTCCTCTTTGCCAAGGATTTTGAACTTAGCCTTAAAACTCATAGGTTTGCCTATGACAATATCGTTCGTAGCCTAACCGAAGACAATGAATCCTCCTCCAATATGACTCCTTCTCTAAACCTGGTAGAAAGCTTTGAATATCTCGATGGCAGTGACGGGGCGTTGAAAATGCAGGATGGCAGTGGAGCTTATATAGCTTATGAAGGGATAAATGATATTTTTGAAAATAAGGATGCCCGGCTATATGGCACGGTGGTTTATCCCGGTACAAATTTTAAGAGTACTCCTGTAAACATTCAGGCAGGAGTTGCCGTATGGGAAGGCTCTGACTACCAGTTTCTTGCGGCGCCCAACTTGGGCGGAACCTATGAAGATGGAGCACTCTGGACAGGTTTTGACGGGCCGCGCAATGACGCACAGGATGTGAGCAATACCGGGTTTTATATGCGAAAGTTTGTCAGTGAAGCTCCAGGAGCGAGTACCAGAGGGGTATCTGCAGTGAACTGGTGGCCCTGGTTCCGCCTTGGGGAGATCTATCTCAATGCGGCAGAAGCTGCTTTTGAATTGAATGATCCAGAAGCCGTGGTATATATTAACAGCTTGAGAGAACGCGCAGGTTTTGGGGCTAACAGCGTGGAGGCCCTTAGCAATGATATTATCCGAAATGAGCGTCGAGTAGAGCTTGCCTTTGAAGATCACCGCTTTTTTGACTTAAAAAGGTGGAGAATCGCTCACCTGGTATGGGATGGAAACGAAGACAGCGAGGACGCCATCGTATACGGATTATTTCCTTACAGGATAGTGCGTCCCGGACATCCGGATGACAGTAAATACGTCTTTGATAAAGTAAGGCCAACACGTTTTAGAAGAGCCAGGTTCTTCCGTTTTGCCAATTACTATTCCTCGATAGATCAAAATGTTCTCAATAACAATCCTAAATTAATAAGAAATCCTTTCCATTAAAATATGTAAGGAGACTAGCGTTCAGTAACTATTGCTGATTTATTAATTCTTAATGCTAAATATATAACGATGAAAAAAAATATAGGTTACCTGCTTTTTACATTGGGCCTTGTCTTATTGGCAAGCGGATGTGAATACGATAATTTTGAGGAGCCGGGTTCTCTTTTAAAGGGGAATGTGGTCTACAACGGAGAACCAATTGGAGTGCGCACAAATGCTGCCCAGATGGAACTCTGGCAGGGGGGGTATGCCCTGGAAAGAAATATTCCGATTTATATCGATCAGGATGGAAGTTACTCTGTCGCGTTATTTGACGGGCAGTATAAACTAGTGCGAAAAGAGGGAGGACCCTGGCAAGCTGAATTAAACGATACCTTAATCATCGATGTAAGGGGACAGACGGAATTTGATATTCCTGTGACGCCCTTTTTTACCATTGAAAGCGGAGATATTCAAGAATCAGAAAATTCCCTCACCGCGGAATTCTCTGTTGACCAAATTGTGGAATCGGCTAATATCGAATCGGTAAGATTGTATCTAGGCACTTCCCTATTGACAGACCAGAACAGGAATGAATTTTCACAGACCCTCGATTTAACAGGTCTTGACCTGAACCAGCAAAACAGCTTTAGTGTCGAGATTCCTGAGAATTTAAGGGATAAGGAATATCTTTTCTTTCGCATGGGAGTTCGTTCAACCCTGTCAAATGAATTTTATTACACCCAGGTGGAGAAGATAATTTTGTGATCACAGGATCTCCCCTAAAAGTGGAAATTAAAGCCTCTTAAAGGCAAAGCTTAGAGAGTTTCAAGGGGTATTGTAATTAGGATCTTTATTTTTGGGGGGCACTTTTTCCAAAGTTCCTAAAAAGAAGCGAATAGCATTTACAATCCGCAGCTGGTAATCGTATTATGAGAATAAACAACAAATTTGTACAAATAGCCCTGGTCATATTTTTAACTGGCTCCTGTCAGAGTGTTCAGAAGAACGGGTTGACTCATCGGAGAGAAAAGGTAGAGGAGGTCTCGGAATTCTTTATTGATCCGGGAAGCACCCATCAGACTATTGACAATTTTGGAGCATCGGATGCCTGGTCCTGCCAGTTTGTAGGGCAGTGGCCATTGGATAAGCGGAAAGAAATTGCAGGCTTGCTCTTTAGTAAAGATCTGGATCAAAACCAGAATCCAGAAGGGATCGGTCTCTCATTATGGAGGTTTAATCTAGGAGCTGGCAGTGCCTCTCAGGGAGATCAGAGCGGTATTAAGGATGAGTGGCGAAGAGCAGAATCGTTTCTCCAGCGGGACGGTTCCTACAACTGGGAAAACCAGAAAGGACAAGTGTGGTTTGCAAAGGAAGCAAAGGAAAGAGCTGTGGAGAATATCCTTGTTTTCGCCAACAGTCCTTCGGTAAACTTTACCAGAAATGGAAAAGCTTATAGCGGAAGCAAAGAGCAATCTAATCTTCCCAGGGAAAATTATGGAGATTTCGCAGTATATCTGGCAAAGGCAGCTGAAGGCCTGGAAAAGATGGGGATCCCTGTGGATATCATTAGTCCCGTAAATGAACCTCAATGGGACTGGGCAGACGGAGGGCAGGAAGGAACTCCTTTCTGGAATAATGAAATTGCTGAGATAGTAAGACTGCTGGATAAGGAAATAGATCATAGGAATCTGAATGCTAAAATTGATATTGCCGAGGCAGCTCAAATCAACTACCTGTACGAGCAGGGAAACAGGCCGGGAAGGGGAGCTCATATTTCCAGCTTTTTTAATGAGGATTCAGAAAATTATATCGGCGATCTGGCCCATGTGAGCCCCACCATCTCGGGGCATAGCTATTTTACCACTTCTCCTGAGGCAACTCTTCTTGGACACAGGGAGAAACTGGCCCAGCATCTTTCTGAGCAACCGGATATTAAGTATTGGATGTCCGAATATTGTATTCTGGGCGATAATGAGGGGGAGATTAATGGCAACAAAAGGGACCTGGGAATGCCACCGGCCCTTTATATGGCAAAAGTTATTCATAGCGATTTGGTGGTCTCCGGAGCTTCAGCCTGGCACTGGTGGGTGGCTGTATCACCCTATGACTATAAAGATGGCCTTATTTATATAGATAAAAACAAAACGGACGGGAACTATTATCCCAGCAAAATGTTGTGGGCCCTAGGGAATTATAGCCGGTTTATTCGCCCCGGGTATAAGAGAATAGATGTCAAAGGCAGGAGCGGATCTGCCTCTGAGCAACTTTTGTTATCTGGCTATGTCCATCCTGAAAAGGAAGAGGTTGTTTTGGTTGTGGTGAACGCTGGCACGGAGGATATAAGGACAAAATTTAACCTTTCGGATACCGAAATGGGTACTGTAAGTACGTATGTTACCTCGGCAACCAGGGATCTGGAAAAGATAGATATCCAGGAGGGATCAAACTTTATTATACCTAAGGAATCAATTGTGACTTTGGTCTATCGACCTTAAAAAAAGTTCCATATAGCAACACCTCATTACGATTCCAGTGAGGCGGAGGGTCAGAATCGGAATACTACTTTATAAAATCCGGGACCTATAAAAACTGGAAATACGGAATTATTTTCTGTGGTATCAATCAATTAAAAAATACTTGAACATGTTAAACAACAACCTATTGAATTATTGCTTGGCCTTTTTCCTGGCATTTAGCATCTCGTCCTGCAACCAATCTTCTTCGAAGGAAGAACAGGTAGCTTACCTGTTTGCCTATTTTACCGGTAATGGGGAGGGGGAAGAAGCCATCCGTTATGCTATAAGCACAGATGCCTACAATTATCGGGCATTAAATAACAATGAGCCTGTAGTTCGGTCCGAAGTAATAAGTAGAACAGGCGGCGTACGTGACCCACATATTTTAAGAAAAACCGATGATACGGGGTTTTATATGGTAGTGACAGACCTGCTTACCAAGGAAGGATGGGAAAATACAGCTATGATCCTTATGAAATCCGATGAGCTGGTCGACTGGTCCAGCAGTGTGATTGATATTCCACAAACCTATCCGGAATTCTCCGAGGTATATCGCGTATGGGCGCCACAGACGATCTATGATGAGGAGAAGGGCAAGTACATGGTTTATTTCTCTATGCTCGAGCCCGGAAGTTATGACAAGATCTATTACGCTTATGTGAATGAGGATTTTACAGCATTGGAAGCTGCACCGAAACAGTTGTTTTTCAGCCCGACAGAAAAAGCCAGTATTGATGGGGATATTGTTATAAAGGATAACAAGTTTTACTTATTTTATAAAACAGAAGGGGACAGCGACAAAGGGATTAAAGTTGCAGTTTCGGATTCCCTGACCTCAGGTTATGAGGCAATATCGGGAAATGTTGACCAAACAGACAAAGCGGTGGAAGGTTCCAGCGTCTTTAAACTCATTGGTAAGGATTCCTATATTTTGATGTATGATGTATATGCTGATGGTCAGTATCAGTTTACCCGTAGTGATGATCTCCAGAGCTTTGAGGTAATCGATACCCAGGTCTCGATGAATTTTCACCCACGTCACGGCAGTATTATTCCCATTAAACAGGCGGAGCTGGAGCGTTTAATTGAGAAATTTCCATCTAAAGATTTGGCACCGGTTCTGGGCGCTTCCAATTCTTCGATTAAATCCAATAATATCCTGATTGATCAGGATTCAAAAACTATATATCTGCCGGTAAAGCAGGGTACTGATTTACAGAGTTTTGATCCTGAATTCAACATCCTCCCTGGAACGCTCATCGACCTAACAGGAGCTCAGGATTTCACAAAAGAGGCGGTAAATTATAAGGTCACTTTCGGAAATACCACCACCACTTATGCTGTTTCTGCCCAGGTGGCAGGCAATCCGGTATTGGAAGGTTATTATGCCGATCCGGAAATCATCTTTTCTCAAAAGAACCAGAAATATTATCTCTATCCTACCAGCGATGGCTTTACAGGATGGTCCGGCACCTATTTTAAAACCTTTTCTTCCGAGGATTTATTGAACTGGAAAGATGAAGGGGTGATATTGGACCTTAAAAAGGATGTTTCCTGGACAGACAGGAATGCCTGGGCGCCTACCATGGTGGAGAAAGAGATGGATGGAGTATATTCTTATTTCTATTATTTCACCGCAGCGCAACAAATAGGGGTTGCCGTTGCAAATGATCCTGCCGGACCATTTATAGACAAGGGGGAGCCACTTATTTCAGAATTACCCAAGGGAGTAGATGGAGGACAAAACATAGATCCGGATGTATTTCTGGATCCCAATACCGGGAAAAGTTATTTATATTGGGGCAATGGCTTTTTAGCCGTAGCAGAATTAAAAGAGGATATGATCTCCCTTGAAAAGGAATCCATAAAAGTAATAACCCCTGATCATACCTTTCGGGAAGGTGCTGAGGTTTTCTTCCGGAATGGGACTTACTATTTCCTATGGTCTGAAGATGATACCCGCAGTCCTAATTACAAGGTTCGCTATGCAACGTCTAAAACCCCAATAGGACCCCTGGAGATACCGGAGGATAATATTGTCATTCAAAAGGATGAAGCTAACCGGATTTTTGCCACAGGCCACAATTCTGTGGTGCAGGTTCCCGGGAAAGATCAGTGGTATATTGTATACCACAGGTTCTCCAGACCCAAAGGTGAACAAATGGGAGGAGCGGCTGGATTTCATCGGGAGGTAAGCATAGACAGCCTGCAGTTCACCAAGGAAGGTGCTATCATAGAAGTGAAACCAACCTTAAAGGGAATTTCCAGACTTTCCAAGTAGCTGAAAGCTGTTGCTTTTTTAAAATTAACATCCACCTGGATAAATAGTAAAACGACGAAAAAATGAATTCAGCGAAGTATCTTTATTTAATGGCAGTAACTCTGCTGATGATCTCCGGAAGAGGCTTTGCACAGTCCACTCTGCAGGTTCAAAGTCCTGATGGCAAAATCCATTTGCATTTAGCCCTGGAAGATGGCATGTTATCTTATGGAATCAGCTTAGGTAATGAGATTTTTCTCGAGAATTCCCCTCTGGGTTTAAAGACTTCCTTAGGGGATTTTTCAAAGGATCTGAAATATGTCTCCTCGGATTCAACCACAATTCAGAAATCATACGATTTAAAAAAAGCGAAGGTCAGCCATGTCAATTACCTGGCTAAAGAGCTTCTTTCCAAATACACCAATTCCAAGGGAGATAGCCTTCAGGTAATCTTCAGGCTCAGCAATCGGGATGTAGCCTTTTCTTATCGCATACTGTCCCAAGGAAAAGATTATAATATTAAAATATTTGAAGAGGTATCCGCCTTTAACCTTCCCGATGATGCCACCACCTACATTACGCCCCAGGCCTTGCCTATGACCGGCTGGGAAAAAACCAAGCCCTCCTATGAGGAAGAATACACCTTGGGCGAACCCGTGGGGACACCCTCACAATATGGAGAAGGCTACACCTTTCCGGCGCTCTTTAAGCTCCCGGGCAGGGGGTGGGTACTGGTCTCGGAGACCGGGGTAGATAGTCAATACCCAGGGGCTCGTCTGGGAGATGGGTCTTCAGAGGGTATTTATCCTTTGAGATTTCCTAAGGAGGGAGAAAACAACGGGATAGGAGAGACCTATGCAGCTCAAAGCTTACCTGCGAAAACTCCCTGGCGCACTATTACCCTTGGGAAAGATTTAAAGCCCATTGTGGAATCAACCGTTGCCTTCGATCTGGTAGAAGAAGCATATGAGCCTACCATTGACTATAAAATGGGACGTTCCACCTGGAGCTGGATTGTATGGCAGGACAAAAGTATCAACTATGAAGACCAGATAAAGTTTATAGATCTATCCGCTGCACTTGATTTTGAGTATGTGCTTGTAGACAACTGGTGGGATAACAATATAGGCCGTGAGAAAATAGTGGATCTTGTAAATTATGCAGCCTCAAAGAATGTAGGAGTAATATTATGGTATAATTCCAACGGTTTCTGGAATGATGCTCCCCAAACCCCACAGGACATGATGAACCATTCCATCGCCAGGCAAAAGGAGATGGAATGGTTGCAAAAAATAGGTGTCAAAGGCCTAAAAGTCGATTTTTTTGGGGGAGATAAGCAAACCACTTTAAAGTTATATGAAGACATTCTTTCGGATGCCAACAAATACGGGCTGACCATCACCTTTCACGGGTGTACCCTAC
>JBGSWA010000264.1:0-22705 GCA_041752645.1 Gillisia sp.
TAATCATAAAAAGTATAGATCACCTGCCCGGGATATAATTTCCTGATAGCATCTGTCCAACCCTGATCGGTTAGATTTTTAAAGGCCTCCCTGACCTCAGGCCTGAAAAGTGCATCCTTGGTCCACCTTTCCGGTTTATATACATCCAGCGGAGTCGGGATTATGTTATAATCCCCCGCCAGAATTACCGGCGTGTCAAGTTTTAGCAGTTCTGATGCGCGGGTTGTCAAGCCTTCAGCCCAACGCAGTTTGTAGTCATATTTAGGTCCCGGGGCAGGGTTTCCGTTTGGAAGATATATGCAGCCAATAAGGATATCCTCAACCAGGGCCTCCAAATACCTGCTTTGTGGATCTTCCTCGTCCACAAACAGATTGCGTGTGGTTTCATTAATTTCCAGGTTTCTCGTTAATATGGCTACCCCGTTCCAGCTTTTTTGTCCATGCCAAATCGCATTATACCCAGCATCCAAAAGTGCCTTTTCGGGAAATTTCTCATTCGGAGCCTTAAGCTCCTGCAAATTCACAACATCTGGTTTTGAAATTTCCAGCCAGCGCAGAAGTACCGGTAGCCTGCCATTTATTCCATTGACGTTATAGGTTGCTATTTTCATATAGGAGGGTACTACTTTTAATTACACCTAATGTATTAAGTATTTGGAACCTTTTAAGTAATTTACGGACTTAAGTAGGTGTTAAAATTTAATGTCGTATTTATTGCCAAAACTATTCATTATTAAGTTTAGTTGAATACTGTCACCTATAAACAATAAAATATGACTTTATTTTTTTTCTTCTTAATTATGTATTTTTTTTAGTCCTCGAAGCTTAAATATCTACTTTTAATTCATAATAAGAATCTGAAAAATTGCTGCTAATTCCTTTAGATAAGAAATATGATGAAGATTTTAAGAACCTCCCCCGGTAATGTTCATTTTAACGAGTTGGTTAATTTTCTTGATGCTGAGCTTGCAATCTCAGATGGGGAAGGCCATGCCTTTTATGATCAGTTCAATAAGTTGGATCATATTAAATATTGCATTTTGCTTTATGAAAATGAAAAACCCATTGGATGCGGCGCAATAAAGCAATACCAGCCTGAAATTATGGAAATTAAAAGAATGTTTGTATTAAAGGGAAAGAGAGGACATGGAAATGCCTCCATAATTTTAAAGGAAATTGAGCTCTGTGCGAGGGAACTTGGAGCTCTTAGTTGTATTTTGGAAACAGGTGTTAACCAGCCAGAGGCTATCGCACTCTATAAAAAGAATGGGTATCATTTGATCCCTAATTATGGTCAGTATGTCGGAATAGAAAAAAGTTTTTGTTTTCGGAAAAATTTATAGACAGGTGGATTGCAACCCCGCCACCAGGAAAAACCAGGAAATCTGGGTGCAGTTTTAAACCTCTGAACACCTTTTGGTTATCAGAGGTTTAAATTTTACAACGGGTTAAAACTCCGAGGTAAAATGGAATTTAATCGAAGGAAATTTTTGCTGGGTCATCTGCAGTGAAAACTGGGAATCGGCAAAAAACACCAGTTGTCCCTGTTTATCCTTCGCCAGAAATTTCGCTTTGATACGTTTGAATTCTTTGAATTCTTCACTTTTAGGGTTTTGTGTTTCCACCCAGGTGGCCTTAAAAACATTCAGGGGTTCGTAGGTGCACCTCGCGCCGTATTCGTGTTCCAACCTGTATTGAATTACCTCAAACTGCAGTGCCCCAACGGTTCCGATCACTTTCCTGTTGTTCAGTTCCAGGGTAAATAACTGGGCAACCCCTTCATCCATCAATTGGTCTACTCCTTTTTCCAGTTGCTTGGATTTCATAGGATCGGCATTGTTGATAAAGCGGAAATGTTCCGGGGAAAAACTGGGAACCCCACGATAATTTAATATTTCCCCTTCCGTGAGGGAATCCCCAATTTTGAAATTCCCGGTATCGTGCAGCCCGACAATATCCCCTGGATAAGAGATGTCTACCACCTCTTTTTTCTCGGCAAAAAAGGCATTGGGACTGGAGAATTTAAAGGTTTTTCCCTGTCTAACGTGCAAATAGGGCTTGTTTCTCTCAAATATTCCGGAGACAATTTTTACAAATGCCAGCCTGTCCCGGTGTTTGGGATCCATATTGGCATGGATTTTAAACACAAATCCGGTAAATGCCTTTTCTTCTGGATTTACAATTCGCGTATCACTTTCTTTGGCCCGGGGAGCAGGAGCTATGCTAACAAAACAATCCAGCAATTCCCTGACCCCAAAATTATTTAAGGCTGAACCGAAAAAGACGGGTTGTAAATTTCCATTCAAATACGCTTTTTTATCAAATTTCGGATAAACCCCAAGGGCCAGAGTTAATTCTTCCCTGAGGGTATTTGCCGATTTTTCCCCTATAAGGCTATCTAATTCATCAGATTTTAAATCAGAAATCTCTACGGTGTCCTCAATATCTTTTCTGGGATTGCCAGTGAAAAGATTCACATTTTGTTCCCAGATGTTGTAGATCCCCTTAAAATCGTATCCCATTCCTATCGGGAAACTAAGGGGTGTAACCGTCAAATTCAGTTTTTGCTCTATTTCATCCAACAGCTCAAAAGCATCCTTCCCTTCACGGTCCATCTTGTTGACAAAGATGATCATCGGGATATTCCGCATCCGGCAAACCTCCACCAGTTTTTCGGTTTGTTCCTCAACCCCTTTTGCCACATCAATCACCACGATAACACTGTCTACTGCAGTGAGGGTTCGAAAGGTGTCTTCCGCAAAATCCTTGTGCCCGGGGGTATCCAGGATATTTATTTTTATCCCATCGTATTCAAAGGCGAGCACCGAGGTGGCAACCGAAATTCCACGTTGCCTCTCAATTTCCATAAAGTCACTGGTAGCGCCTTTTTTGATCTTGTTGGATTTTACCGCGCCTGCCTCATGAATGGCTCCCCCGAAAAGCAGGAGTTTTTCGGTAAGGGTAGTTTTACCGGCATCCGGGTGTGAAATGATTCCAAAGGTTCTTCTGCGTTTTATCTCGTCGGTAAATTTCATTTGCTGATTTAAGATTGCAAATATAAAATAATTGAGCAAGAAAAGGGAATAGTAGTTTGATTAGCTTTTTATATTTTTTAAGGAAGATTATCCTCGCAACACTTATTTTCTTATGATTTCCCAGGCCGATTTTGTATTTTTGAAAATCAATTAAAACTATGGAAGAAGAACAAGTGATCCTGGTGAATGAAAAAGATGAACCCATGGGATTAATGCCCAAGATGGAAGCTCATGAAAAAGGGCTGTTGCACCGCGCCTTTTCGGTTTTTGTTTTTAACGATAAAAACGAACTCCTGTTGCAGCAACGCGCCCTTTCCAAATACCATTCCCCGGGACTCTGGACCAATACCTGTTGCAGCCATCAGCGGGAGGGAGAAAGCAATATTGGAGCAGGGAAAAGGCGATTGAAGGAAGAAATGGGATTTACAACCGATTTAAAAGACAGCATGTCTTTTATTTACAAAGCCCCTTTTGACAATGGTTTAACCGAACATGAATTCGATCATATTCTGGTGGGAAATTTCAATGAGGTTCCCAAAATGAATCCCCTGGAGGTCTCTGCCTGGAAATGGATGAAATTAGAGGAGGTTCAAAAAGACATGAAACACCACCCCGAGGACTATACCGAATGGTTTAAGATAATCTTTGACAAGTATTACCAATCCATACTCCCATGAAAGTAACAGTACACAGGAAGGCTCATTTTAACGCAGCACACCGGTTATATAGCAAGGACTGGGACCAGGAAAAAAACGAGGCTGTTTTTGGAAAATGCAGCAATCCAAATTATCACGGGCATAATTATGAGCTCACCGTTTCTGTAACCGGATTAATTGATCCGCAAACTGGCTTTGTAATAGATTTGAAGGTTCTAAAAGACCTGATTTATTATGAAATTGAGATTCCTTTTGATCATAAAAACCTGAATATAGAGGTGGAGGAGTTTCAGGATCTCAACCCCACTGCTGAATACATAGCCGTTGTGATCTGGAACAGGCTAAGGCCGAAACTACCTCAGGATTTGGAACTTTCGGTTACTCTGCATGAAACCCCCAGAAATTTTGTAACCTATAGCGGGAATTAAATGTCTTTAAAAAAAGGAGAAATGGTGCCTTCGATAAAGCTCCGGGATACCGATGGGGGCGTTTTCAGTACAGCTCATTTTAAAGGAGAGAAAGCCTTTGTCATCTATTTTTATCCTAAAGATTTCACTCCCGGATGTACTGCCCAGGCTTGTGAATTCAGGGATCGATATCAGGAGTTTAGGGATTTGGGGGCAGAGGTGATCGCCATCAGTTCTGATTCGGAGCTTTCCCATACCAAATTCATAAATAAATACAGGTTGCCCTTTATATTCCTGTCGGATAAAAACAAGGAAGCCAGAAAGGCCTTTGGAGTGCAATCTTCACTGCTTGGACTTATCCCGGGCAGGGAAACCTTTATTTTTGACAAAAAAGGCATTCTGAGGATGCGATACAACAATATGAATGCCACCCAGCATACAACCATGGCATTGCAAAAATTAAAAAAAATACAAGATGAAAACTGAGCTCTATCTATTGAAATTTGACCCGATCCTCAAGGAAAAGATCTGGGGAGGTCATAAACTAAAGCAACTCTTCAACAAAAACAGTCCTTCTTCCAAAACCGGGGAAAGTTGGGAAATTTCGGATGTGGATGGAAACGATTCCATCATTTCCAATGGAGCCTACAGAGGAAAGTCAATTAAATGGCTGTTGGAAGAATTTGGATCTGGCTTTGCAGGAGAAAAGGTGTTTGAGAGATTTGGCACAAAATTCCCCTTGCTGATAAAATTCATAGATGCTGCACAGGCCCTCTCGGTACAGTTGCACCCGGATGACAAAATTGCAAAGGAAAAACACAATTCCTTTGGAAAAACCGAGATGTGGTTTATTCTGCAGGCGGATCAGGATGCCGAGGTAATTATGGGGTTTAATGAGCAGATCACCAAGGCTGAATATCAAAATTTAGTGGAAACAAACTCTCTTGTAGATGCATTAAACCGGGAGAAGGTAAAGACGGGAGATGCCTTTATAATTAACCCGGGGCTGGTCCACGCCATTGGAGCAGGGGTATTACTGGCTGAAATTCAACAAACCTCGGATATTACCTATCGCATTTACGATTGGGACCGGGTCACAGATTCAGGGGAAGCAAGAGAACTTCATACAGATTTGGCCCTGGAGGCCATTGATTTGTCCAACAACACCGATTTTAAAATAAATTATACCGACAAGGCCAACCAGGCCTCGAAATTGTTTCACAACCAGTATTTCAAGACCAATATTATTGCGCTGGATTCCCAAATAACAAGGGATTATTCAGATTTGGATTCCTTCGTGATTTTGATGGGAGTGGAAGGGAAATCCATCGTTAGGGCCAATGGGTCTGAGGAAATTCTGGGACAGGGAGAGACCCTTCTGGTGCCTGCCTGCATCTCAAAAATCTCAATAGAAAGCCAAAACTCAAAAATATTGGAGGTAAGTGTATAATTATATCGAAAAATAACCTAATTTCGCAGCCTAAAATTAAGAAAGAATGGCAAGTATAAGATTGTTAAAGAGAGATGTAAATTATGTGATGGGTGATTTAATCGAAGCAGCATATATTCATCAATTAGCAAACCCTAAACAGGAACCTAAAAAATCGGAAGCAATTGTAGATCAGGCCATAGCCGGTTTTGACGAACTGATGGCAAAGATCAATGAAAAAAATGTTGAAAATAAAAAACAACATTTTAAAGCAATTGCAAAAGATTTTGAAGCTAAAGCAAATGCTTTGGTTGCTAAAATAAACGAATTGTAAAAATATTCGATGCCGATGTAGCTCAGCTGGCTAGAGCAGCTGATTTGTAATCAGCAGGTCGTGGGTTCGAGTCCCTCCATCGGCTCAAGACTCCTCCATAAAATGGGGGAGTTTTTTTATGGGGGTACCCCCGGCAAACCCTGATCCCTGGCGAGGCCCTCTATAGGCTCAGGGTCTTTCCACCTCGGGGGGATGCCCCTGGACCGTGGCCATGGATTCTCCAGAACAAAGAATTCCGAAACTAAAAAACCCTGCCAGCATTTGGAATGCTGGCAGGGTTTTGTCTTTAGGCAAAAGCCATAAAAATCTTTTTTAGGCAGGAGCTCACGCTGTGTTTTTTAAATTCTTACTCTGTGTTATTGCTTCTCCACCTTTTCCTCCAATTTATCCATTTTCCTTCGTTCTTTCAGGAATTCTTTCAGATCCTTTCCATATTTGGATTTTTGAACCGAGGGGGTCATGGAGTTATAAATTGTGTCCAGATATTTTATGTTGGCGTCAAAAACTTCCGAGAGTGCGAGGTATGGAGCAATTTCCAGGTCCTTATTATTGACCGCGAAATTTACGGTATACAGATATCTTCTGCTTAAAAGCCGGTCGTATTCAGTATTTGTCTCAATCATAGCTTCTTCGTCATTATCGCGCTGCGCTTCAAAATTACTTTGAATAAGCTCAAGATTTTTTTCGTTGAAGTGTGACATCATTTCCCGGTATTCCATCAGTTTTGTTTGGTTTGCAGAGCCTGAAACTTTTGCGTCTACGGCAAAGTTTTTTAAAGTAGTCCTGATGGCTACTTCCCCTTCTTCCGCAAAAAACTCAATTCGCTCATCATATTCCGAATTATCTACTTTGTCCAGGAACAAATACATGATCTGCGGACTTGTGATAAAATCTTCCAATTCAAAGTTGGAGTCCCCGTTTATTAGTACAGAATCCACATTGACCAGGGTGGTATCCTTAATTTTTTGAAGGTAGATCGTTCCTTTTTTAAGGCCAACAACATTCCCTTTTACCAAAAGGTTGCTTTCTTTCTTTGTACAGCCGGCAATGCTGAGAAGCATAACTAATAAAAAACTGAGCTTTTTCATGAATTCGGGTTGAAATTACGGGAGGCAAATATCATAATAATTTTGATTCTATACTAACTGGCAGCCGCTATTTGCATTAATATTGTTGTCAAAATGGCACCATAGGTTCCTATTACATATCCAAAGACAGCCAGAAGAACCCCTACTGTGGCCAAAGACGGGTGGAATGCCGCTGCTACTATAGGGGCGCTTGCTGCGCCTCCCACATTTGCCTGGCTTCCCACGGCAAGGAAAAAGAAGGGGGCCTTAATCAGTTTGGCTATCAGGATCAACAGCCCGGCGTGTATGGTCATCCAGACCATTCCAATGGCGATAAGTCCCGGATTGTCAAATACCATGGTCAGGTCCATTTTCATACCTATAGTCGCGACTAACATATAGATAAAAACACTTCCTAATTTGCTTGCTCCTGCACCTTCATAGGTTTTGAATTTTGTAAAAGACAACAAAATTCCTATTGCCGTGGCTATGGAGATCATCCAGAAAAAGGAAGACGAAAAAGAAGACAGGGCGCTCTTTTTATCGGTAAAAACCTCGAAATTGCCGGATAAGAACCCAGAGATCCAGTCGGCCCCCCAATGCGCTATTCCTACTGCGCCAAAGGCAAGGGAAAGCATGATTATCAGATCCTCCAAAGAGGGATTTCTCGTTACACTCGCAGCGTAAGAGGCTACCTTATTCTTTAGACTCGTAATTGCAGAATCATCTGCACTGAGCCAAGTATCGATTTTTTCATTTCTTCCAATCCCAAAGAGTAAAATTGCCATCCATAAATTTGCAACCACAATATCCACAAGCACCATTCCGCCATACAGCTCGGGGTTGTATTCATATATTTCAAGCATGGCGGCCTGGTTTGCACCCCCGCCAATCCAGCTGCCCGCAAGGGTAGAGAGTCCGCGCCAGATAGCATCGGGTCCAACCCCGCCAACTGTTTCGGGGGAAATGGCAGAGATTATAAGAATTGCCAGCGGCCCTCCTATAATGATCCCAAGGGTGCCCGTAAAAAACATAATAAGAGCCTTTGGGCCCAAGCTGAATATTGCCTTTAAATCGATGCTCAGGGTCATCAGAACCAGAGAGGCGGGAAGCAGGTATCTGCTGGCAACAAAATATAATTGAGAAGTTTCATCCTCAATGATTCCCAGGGAATTAAATATGGAGGGAATTAAATAACACATCAAAAGGGCTGGCACCACTGAATAGAATTTTTTCCAAAAACCCTCTTTTCGCGCGGAGGTGTAGAATACAAAACCAAGGGATAGCATCAGGATTCCAAAAACAATGGCATCATTGGTAAAAAAAGGGGCGTTTTCCATAAGTCGATTTTCTCTAAGCGCGAAAATACAATTTTTATACAACTATTGGAAAACGGGCCAACTGCTATACGGCTTAAAATTTAAATAGCTGTTTTAAACTCTTTGCAACCCCATCCTCGATGCTCATCTCTGCAATCAGCTTGGCCACCTTAAGTGCCTCGGGACGCGCATTGGCGACTGCTACTCCGTACCCGATGTTCCTGATCATTTCCACATCATTGTAATTATCGCCAAAAGCGATTGCTTCTTTTGAGCTGATATCAAAATGCCTTTCGAGCAATACTTCTATGGAGGTATATTTTGAAATGCTTTTAGGGGAGATTTCCAGGTAGGTATTTTTCGATCGGTATACATTCAACTGCTCCGGATATTTTTCAGCCAGATACCTTTGAATTTGGTCTATTTGGGGTTCCTCTCCCATAGCCATAATCTTATGTGCCCCTTTTTCTTCTGCTCGCCATTTTTCAATCACCTGCTGATTTGATTTTATCTCAGGCTCAATCTTGGTGTTGTTTTGTTCCCTGAGCGCCCAGAAATCCATTGCCGGCACGTACCATTCATCCTGATGATACAGGCTGATATGGCACTGGATCTCCGAATTAAAGCTGCTCAATTCCTCCACTATTTCAAGGGGGATCTCGGTAGAACTTACAATTTTATCCCTCATTAGGATCAATCCGCCATTATAGCAAATTAGCGGGAGATCTTCAATGTCCAGTTCATTTTGAAGATGCCGCATCGCAGAGGGCATCCTGGCTGAGATCAGGATAAAGGGAATTCTGTTTTTTAATTTTTTTATTTCAGTTATGGTTGCCGGAGATAATTCCCGATCCTTGTTCAGAAGGGTTCCATCTATATCTGAAAATACAATTTTATAATCCATTTAAATTTCTGTGTTTATATTTTTTAAAGATCCTTTTGCTGGGGTACGGCCTTTGAAAAGTTGCGTAGCATTTTCCAATTGACGATTTTTATGCCTTGAAGAGTTCCCATCCCCTGATTTTTCGCAGCTTTTATTCTAAAGATTTAATAAAGTCAGTTAAAACCGGGATCAACTCGGGATGAAGGGGTCTGTTGGGTTCATTGTATGCCTTGGTATTTTCAAGGTTATCTCCGGGTATCTCCCGGAAGATATGATTCATATTTTTCAAAATGACCAATTTTGAATTCTGGGCGGAGGCATTTAAAATCTCCGCATCGGTGATATCGACCTGCAGGTCGAAGGATCCGTTTATGATCAGGATGGGCATCTCTAATTTGGCTATTTCCAGGACGGGATCATATCTCATCCAGGAGGCAATATAAGGCTGAACGCTTGGCCGGAAAATAGATTCCAGAAGTGGACTGTAATTAAGGGTACTCCCGGATTTTATAATTTCATCAAAAGCCTGCCGGGCATTTTCTGAGAGTTCTTCCGATTGTTTTGCCAGTTGTTCCACAACAATCTTATCGATAGATCTTCCCGGACCGGCCAAGGAAATAAAAGCATCCGCACTTTGAGCTGCGGCAAGCATTCCTATTAGGGAGCCTTCGCTATGACCTGACAGGATGATTTTATCAAATTTCTTATCGGCTCTAAAATATTCCAGGATGGAGTTTACATCGGTGACAAAATCCTCAAAACGCAAATCTTCCTCCTTAATTTTGAATTTGTCCATTTTAAAAATCCGCTTGTCAAAACGGTAGGTGGCAATACCGAATCCGGCCAATTGATGCGCGATCTTTTTTGAAGCGTCATTCTTCAACATCCTTTGATTCCCATCCCTGTCGGTTGGACCCGAGCCCTGGATCAGGATTACCAGAGGTGGAGTTTCGATATTATCGGGAAGGCTGAGGGTCCCGTCAATTAATTCGTTGACAGAAACCAAATTTTCTGTATAGGGAAGCATTTGAGAAAAACCGGGTTGTACAATCAGCAATAGGATAAGCCTTAGGATCTTTGTTTTCATTGACTTCGATTTTCTTCCAAAGCCAAACAGGTAGAGGATACCTGCTGGGCTTTGTACAAATTTACGATTTGTTTCCGGAATAGGTCCCTGCAGCGGAATTTTACACCTCCTTAATTTAAAAGCGAAATGGATTTTTTTTATTTAAATATGAATTTCATAAAGAATCTTTACATTTTGTTAATCTCAGGTTTTATATATTTGTTCAAAATAAAATTTTTGGCACCTCTTTTTATCGCTTATAAAAAATCAAATAAATGAAAGGATTTATAGTAACTGCTGTTTTTCTATTAACGCTGAACCTGGGATTTTCGAATAATTATGACTGGGGTCAGACCGGGCATCGGACAACAGGAGAAATTGCAGACAGGCATTTGAGTAAAAAAGCCAGGATACAAATAAATAAATTGCTTCAGGGAAAAAGCCTTGCCTTTGTTTCCACCTTTGGGGATGAGATCAAAAGCGATCCGAAATACCGCGAATTCGGACCCTGGCATTATGTAAACCTCCCCGCAGGGGAATCTGTTTATTCTGAAGAAACTGCCAGTCCGGACGGGGATTTACTAATGGGGATTAAAAAATGTGTGGAGGTATTAAAGGACCCTAATTCCAGCGATGAGAATAAGGAGTTTTACCTGAAAATGCTGGTCCATTTTATTGGAGACCTTCACCAGCCAATGCATACCGGCCGGGGGGAAGATAAGGGCGGGAACGATTTCCAGGTGCGCTGGTTTGGCGAGGGCACAAATCTTCACCGGGTGTGGGACAGCGATATGATTGATTCCTATGATATGGGATATTCTGATCTGGCACAAAACACAGACCATCTTTCTGAACTACTAAAAAGGCAAATTACCTCAGGCTCCTTTGAAGACTGGATGTATGAGTCGAAAATCTTAAGTGAAAAAGTATATAGCTCGGCAGCAGTCGGCGAAAAACTGGGATACAAATATATGTACGACTGGTTTCCAGTGGTAAGAGGCCAACTTCAAAAAGGAGGCCTGCGACTTGCCGCGGTTTTAAATGAAATTTATAAATAACGCTTAAAGAAACCCAGGAAGGGCCCAAGGATTTCCCGCAAAACAAAAATCCAATCTTTTTCTAATCCTTGCAATGGGTCTTCCCTCATGTTTTTATATTCTTATCTCTGTAGAAGTGTCCTAAAGGTAAGATTGATCCTGGGGAAAATAGGTTTTTTTGTTTTCGGAAGCTGGTGTTTCCAAAAGTGTTGGGTTGTTCCCTCCATCAGCAGCAAACTGCCGTGGCCCAGAGTCAATTGATATTTTATATTGGGATCAGAGTTGTGCTTTAGTTGAAATCTTCTGGCATGGCCCAGGCTTAGCGAAGCGATCACGGGATTCTCCCCCAGGAGCTTTTCATCATCGGCGTGCCAGCCCATGCTGTCATTTCCATCACGGTATAGGTTTGCAAGGCAATGGGTGAAATCGATCTTTGTCAGCTCTTTTAATCTCTGATGGATCTCCAGCAGGGACGGATTGAATTTCAAGGGGTTTAGGGTGAGATTTGAGTAGGTGTAGGCCTGATCATTCCTTCCGTAAAGTGCAGTTAACCTTGGCTGCGGAAGCAATTTTCCAAAAATTCTGACATGATGCTGCCGCCAATCCAATTCCTCCAGAAAAATAGTAAAGGCAGAATTTGCTGCTTCGGGTCTAAGAAAGTGGGGAAGGTAGCTGATCTTTGCATCGGGCAGGTTCAGAGACAGCCTTTCTGGGTTATTATTAAATAATTCCATTTCAACTCTCTTTAAAATTGCAGGTAATAATATGCCCACCACATAAGAAAAAATTGCAACGGAATGCGGGCAATCAGTGCCCAAAGAGGAATTCCTGCGCCTGCCTTGCTGGAAGAAAGCATATAAAAATGGATCAGCAAAAAGACTGCCAACATCAATAGAATCCCGTAAATGGCCCAATTTTTTGTCGCGGAGAAACACAAACCCACCCCTAAACCAATCTCAGCTGCGCCGCTTAAATAAACCAAGGCCTTATGCCATGGGAGGTACCGAGGCATAATTCGCAAATAGATCGCTGGTTTTAAAAAGTGGAAAAAACCGGCCAGAATGTAGCTGATGGCCATTAGATAAAGATGCCAGGGGTAGTTCATTTTTCAGGAAAAAATTTCATATTACTATTTAGAGATCATAAAGTTAAAAATTACTTAAAAGAACCTTATTGGAACGGCCTCGAATGGGAGTGAATTGTGATAAAATTAAGAATTGTATCGTATAACCAATTAAAATAGAGTACATTTCAAGCGCCTTAAGATCCAAACTTAACCTTTAATAATTGAAAAAAACCTACTTTTTTCTTCTTATCTTTTTATTGGCCTTTGCGAAGCATTATTCGCAACAAATCGCCTATAAAAATATGCATTTGGATTCGCTTTATAAAATAAGCGTCAGGCATTTGGGTAAATACGAGTACAAGGAATCCATTGAGGTTGCAATGCAATTGCTTCAGGAGTCCAAAAAAAAGGGAAATGATTTTTATAATTACCATTCCAATAATATTTTAGGGATCAGTTATGCCGATTTAAATGACACGCTTCATTCCAGGGGGTATTATAAAGATGCCTTAATTATCGCTCTTAAACTGGATAGTGATACCCTGCTTTTATCATCTTATAACAATTTGGGCAATGTCTATTCCGAAGATAGAAACACAACACAGTTGGGGATAGATTATTATAATCAGGCAATTGAACTGGCCACCAAAATGAACTATGAAAGCAAACTCCTGGCGCCAACAGCAAATCTTGCCTGGACCTATATAGATAATGGCTTATATAACAAAGCCTTGCCTTATCTAAAAAGAAGCTGGGAATTATTGGGTAACAGGGATGAGAATTTAATAAGGGCCCAACTCCTCATCCTAATGGGCCGCTATCACACGGGAGTGAATGAACCGGAAAAAGCAAAGGCGCATTTTGAGGAAGCAATCCATAGAGTAGAAAAAGACACTCTGATCCTTGAGGCTTCCCTGGTATTCAAGGAATATGCAAATCTGCTTTTTACGATGGGAAATTATCAGGAGGCCTTTCTTGCTTTGGAGAAATATGGCCACTTTAATTCTCAAATTTTTGAAAAGGAAAAGCTAAGACAAATAGAGGTAACTAATGTGAAATATGATGTGATCCAATACCAGAAGGATCTGGAGATTTCAAAAAATGAGCAACTTTACAAGGATGAGTTGATTGAAAAATCCCAGTTGAAATCCCTTATTGCGATAATTTCTTCCCTGGTTTTGATAATTTTCCTTATTGGCTTGTATAAAATCAGCCGATCGCGTAGAAGGTTAAATAAGGATCTGCTTGAGAAAAACAAGGAATTGCTTCTTGCAAAAGAAGAGGCAGAGCGGCTCTCGGTTTTAAAGACCAAATTTTTCTCTACTATAAGTCACGAATTGCGTACCCCGCTCTACGGAGTGATTGGATTAACTTCTATTCTAATGGAAGATAAAACCCTCACATCTCACGAGCATGACCTTAAATCCCTGAAATTTTCGGCAGATTACCTATTGGCATTGATCAATGATGTATTGCAAATGAACAAGATGGAGTCCAATTTATTGAAATTGGAAAACCTTAGCTTTAATTTAAAGGATTTAATGAACAGTATTGTAAAATCCTTTGAATTTACCCGGCTTCAGAATAAAAATGCGATTCACCTTGAGATCGATCCAAAAATTCCACTTAATCTCATCGGGGATACCGTACGGCTTTCTCAAATTTTGATGAACCTGGTGGGGAATGCCATGAAATTTACCGAAAGGGGAAATATCTGGATCTCGACACATTTGGTGTCAGCTAAAACAGATTCGGCAAAGATCTATTTTGAAATTAAAGACGATGGGTTGGGGATTCCAAAGAATAAACAGCAGATTATTTTCGAAGAATTCTCCCAGTTGAAATCGGCAAACTACAATTACCAGGGAACCGGCCTGGGTCTGCCGATTGTAAAGAAATTATTACTGCTCTTTCATTCAGAAATCCAACTGGAAAGCAAGGAGAATCAGGGTTCCGTCTTTAGTTTTGAAATTGAATTTAAACTGGGCGCCTCTTGGATTGCAGAGAGGAGCGAGACCCTAAGCGATGGGGCTCAGGAGGCAGCGGGAAGACGTATTTTAATTGTAGATGACAACCGCATTAATCAGGTGGTTACCCAGCGTATCCTGGAGCAGAAGTCTTTTGTATGCACGGTATGCGATAATGGGTTGGATGCAATAGAACTGATAAGAAACAATCCCTTCGATCTGGTTCTGATGGATGTGAACATGCCCGGAATAACCGGTCTTGAGGCCACCCTGAGCATCAGGGAATTTAATAAAGAAATTCCCATAGTTGCCCTTACCGCATTGGAAATTGACGAGATAAGGGAAGAAATCTATGAGTCCGGAATGAACGATTTCATAGTAAAGCCCTACGACACTTCCACCTTTTACCAGGTGGTTTACAGGAATATCCCCACGGAAATAGTGAGCCAGTAGGCATTTATTTCTCGATTAATTTTGAATCTTTAGGCGGTGCAAAGAGCGCATCTTTGGCAACTAAAAATTGGATGTTGGACAGGTTCGCTTCCCCTATTTGCTCCCCGATTCCCTTGTCCTTATCCCAATTGTGGAAGGCCCATCTGGTTGCCAGGGGAATTCCATCAACCTCTTTATAATCGTGATAGACAATCACATGCGGGTTTTTTTCTGCTTCTTCCCTGTCGCTGCCAAAAGTGACTATATAGGCCGCAGCGTGCAATAAGCCGGTTTTCGGCTCCTGGTAAATCACATACCAATCATCCGGTGCATCCCCTATCTGCTCGCCAAAAGTAAGTTTTCCTGCAGCATAAGGAGTGCTGTCAATTTCAAGAGAATCCAAAGCTTCCCAATGAGTTCCGGGATCGGTTAATTTAAAAGGGATCGCAAAAAAATAGTGCCAGGTAAACATATCAAACCTCGCCCCTTTATCATCGGCATTGCCCGGGCTTAAAAAAACATCCTCTCCATTGTAAATCAATTCTGAGCCGTCCTGCTTATGGATTCTCAATTTGGTAGAATTAGTCAGGCTTGTTATTTTTGCGGTAAACCGCGACTTCCCGCCAAAGGAAAGATCAATGTCAAATGATACCGCATCTTTAACTTCCCAGGCTTGTTTATGGTGTGCGGTTTCTATGTCTTGGGCAAAGCTTCGCCCAGGAGAGATCCCCTGATTTATGGTGCTGACAGAGGGTGTTGTGATGAGATTCTCCTGCTGTGAGGCTCCTTTTTTTTGATTTTGGTCACATCCAAAAATGCTCAGGAGGATTAGTATTGCAAAAAATCGTTTCATGTTTTGTCTGTTTAAGGGGATTAGGCTCAAAAGGCTATAGGCGAAATGTGGTCTTTTTACTCAAAAGTAAAAAGACCGCTTCACTTTATCAAAAGGGAAGCGGTCTTAAGGTGAAATTCTAAAAGCTGTTATTTTACCATTTCAAAACTGCGTTTTATAAAGGCAGTCAATTCTTCTCCTTTGAGCAGGTTTTGTGATAATCGGGCCAGATCCAGGGATTGCTTTATAAGGCGTTCCTGCTTTTTGCTGGTGCTGGTGTTGAGGATTTCCGAGATCAGGGTGTGATTGGTGTTGATCACCAAATTGTACATTTCCGGCATATTGCCCATTCCAAACATCCCCCCTCCGGTCTGTTGCATTTCCTTCATTCTACGCATAAACTCGGGTTGTGTAATAATAAGCGGTGCGGAATTGCTGTCCATAGCCTCCAGTTGAATGCTGTATTCTTTAGGCACCACCTTTTCAAAATCGGCTTTCAGTTTTACTTTTTCTTCTTCTGAGAGTTTCGAGATTTTATCATCTTCCTTCTTGATGAGGTTATCCACATTGTCACTGTCTACCCGCACAAAAGAAATTTTCTCTTTTGAGGTTTCCAGCTTCTGGATCAGGTGTGAGATAATGGGAGAGTCCAACAGCAATACCTCATAGCCTTTTTCCTTGGCGGCCTCAATATAGCTGTGCTGCTTATCCTGGTTTGAAGCATATAAGATCACCAGGGTGCCGTCCTTGTCGGTTTGGGTGTCTTTTATTTTATTCTGGAGTTCTTCAAAGGTAAAATAAGCATTATCCACCGTTGGGTAAAGTGCAAATTTATCGGCTTTTTCAAAGAATTTTTCTTCAGAAAGCATTCCGTATTCAATCACGATCTTAATATCGTTCCATTTTTTTTCAAAATCCTCCCGGTTATTGTTGAACAGGGATTTCAGCTTATCGGCCACTTTTTTGGTGATGTAACTGGAAATTTTCTTAACCGCGCCGTCAGATTGTAAATAAGATCGGGAAACATTTAATGGAATATCCGGAGAATCAATCACCCCTCGCAACATCGTTAAAAATTCCGGAACTATCCCCTCGACATTATCGGTGACATAAACCTGATTTTGGTAAAGTTGGATCTTGTCCTTTTGCATGTTCATATCCTGGGTCATCCTTGGGAAATAAAGAATCCCTGTAAGATTAAACGGATAATCAACATTCAGATGAATGTGAAACAAGGGGTCCTCAAATTGCATTGGATATAACTCGCGGTAAAAATCGTTATAATCTTTTTCCACCAAATCTGCCGGTTGTTTTGTCCAGGCAGGAGTAGGGTTATTGATTATATTGTCCACAGTTACTTTTTCCGGTTTTGCGTCTGCCGGTGCGTTTGCGGGAAGATCCACGCTTTGCTCTTTGGTTCCGAATTTAATTGGGATTGGCATAAACTTATTATACTTCACCAAAAGTTCCTGGATCCTGCTTTCTTTTAAAAACTGAGCATCTTCGTCATTTATATGAAGAATGACCTCGGTGCCACGTTCTGTTTTTTCCGCTTCTCCCAGGGTGAAATCCGTGGTTCCTTCGCAAGTCCATAGGGCTGCAGGTTCATCTTTATAAGATTTGGTGATAATCTCAACTTTGTTTGCCACCATAAAGGAGGAATAGAACCCAAGTCCAAAATGTCCTATAATTCCACTGTCCTTGGCTGAATCCTTGTATTTTTCCAGGAATTCCTCAGCGCCGGAAAAAGCGACCTCGTTGATATACTTTTCGACCTCTTCCTTGGTCATCCCAATTCCTCGGTCAATAACATGAAGGGTTTTGTTTTCTTTATCGATCTTGACCTCAATTACAGGATCCCCATATTCCACATCGGTTTCGCCAATGCTGGTCAAATGTTTCATCTTTATAGTTGCATCAGTTGCGTTTGAGATTAACTCTCGCAAAAATATTTCGTGATCGCTGTAAAGGAATTTTTTTATCAGCGGGAATATGTTCTCTACAGATACATTAATTTTTCCGGTTGCCATATATTTTGAAATTTAATTTAAATGAATGTTTGTTCCTTCTCTATAGTCAAAAAAAATACCAAGACCGGTTCGCTGACAAACTGACATATGTAATGGTTCTGCTTTTGCTGCGACAAATAAAATGTGGTCTTAAATAAGAGAATGGAACATTTAACAAATAATTTTGTTTAAAGGTAATGATTAAAGATTAAACAGTTTGTATATTTGACAAATAAAGATTGAACTATGGCAACGATAAAACAAGATCCGGAAAACAAGGCTAAGAACAGCTCAAAATTATCTAAGGAGCAATTGATAAGCCTCTATATGGAGACTGTCCTGGAAGGAGAAAAGCTTCCGAAGACTGTATTCAAATTTTGCAGGGAAAACAAAATTACCGAAGAACAGTTTTACAATTTCTTTGGAAGCTTTGACGGCTTGAGGCAGGGAGTTTGGAACCAGTTTTTTGACAACACCATAGACTTGATCGAAAAAAGCCCTGAATTCGAAGGTTTTACAACCCATGAGAAATTACTCACATTTTATTATACCTTTTTCGAACTCTTAACGGCCAACCGGAGTTATGTCCTGTTCGCCCTGTCCGAAGATCCGGAGATGTTCAAAAATCTCGAGCAGTTAAAAGGCATGAGAAGAAGAATAAAAGGCTTCGCAAATCAGTTGATACGCGAGGGGAACCAGGATAAATCGGTCAAATTTCTAAAGCAATCAGAAACTATTTTTTCTGAAGCGGCCTGGCTTCAACTCCTATTTATACTTAAATTCTGGATGGATGACAATTCAGCAAAATTTGAAAGCACGGATATCGTCATTGAAAAATCTGTCAACACCGTTTTTGACCTGTTCGATAATACACCATTGGAAAGCCTGCTGGACTTTGGGAAATTTATGTGGAAAGAAAAAATGGGATAATCCCCAATTTTAGCTTCACCTGACTTTGACAGTTTTTAAGCTAAAGGAACATTTAATGAACAAACCAACACCTACCCAAAAAACCTGTGCTTTATTTTACAAACATACGGCCTGTTAGGTTAGAATTTTAAACAATATGAAGACTATAGATAAGATACCCACAGGAAAAATTGGACGTACCGGTAAAATGGTGCAAACCGGGGTTAAGGTAGGAGGGAATTATATAAAATATTATAGCAAAAAGGCTTTTAATCCGGATTTAACCCGGGAGGAACTCGACCAGAGCAATGCCAGCGATATTTATGACGGGTTAAAATCCCTGAAAGGAAGTGCCTTGAAAGTGGCGCAAATGCTTTCCATGGAAAAGAGTTTGTTGCCAGGGGCTTATGTCGAAAAATTTTCGCTGGCACAATTCAGCGTTCCACCATTATCGGCTCCCCTGGTGAGAAGGACATTTAAAAAATACAATGGACGCTACCCCGAGGAGCTATATGACAGCTTTGCAACTCATGCGGTAAACGCAGCCAGCATCGGACAGGTGCACAGGGCTACAAAAGACGGAAAAAAACTAGCAGTGAAAATCCAATATCCGGGAGTTGCAGAGAGTATCACCTCTGATTTGGCAATGGTTAAACCTATTGCCATCAGGATGTTCAATTTAAAGGGAAAGGATTCAGAAAAATATTTTGCGGAAGTTCAAGGGAAATTACTGGAAGAAACAGATTATGTGCTGGAGGTAAAACAAAGCAAGGCAATCTCCCGAGCCTGTGCACATTTGGCTAACCTTAAATTCCCCGGGTATTATGAAGACTTGTCCAATGAGCGGATCATCACGATGGATTGGATGGAAGGGGAGCATTTAAGCGAATTTGCATCGAAGAATACCGATCAAAAAAAAGCAGATAGGATAGGACAGGCCTTGTGGGATTTTTATATGTACCAGATGCACGTTTTAAAAGAAGTCCACGCCGATCCGCATCCCGGAAATTTTCTGGTTGATCAGGATTCAAACCTGATAGCGATTGATTTTGGGTGTATCAAACAGGTGCCGGATGATTTTTATATCCCGTATTTTGAATTGGCCACTAAGAAAAACATTGACGATCCTGAATTTTTCAACCAGAAATTAATTGAATTGGAGATCCTTCGGCAAGACGATTCGCCAAAGGAAAGGACATACTTTTCAGCATTATTTCATCAGATGTTGAGCCTTTTCACAAGTCCGTTTCACGAGGAAACCTTTGATTTTGCAGATGAGAATTTCTGGGCTGAGATTACCGATCTCGGCGAAAAATACAGCAAGGACACCGATTTGCGTAAAATGAACGGGAACAGGGGGAGCAAACATTTTCTTTATATAAACCGCACCTTCTTTGGCCTGTATAATCTTTTGCACGATCTAAAGGCCAAGGTGGAAATAAACAATTACAAAAAATACAGCTAAGAATCTTTATATTGGTTAGGATGGGAGAGCGTAACTTTTAGGAGTTGCGCTTTTCTTTTTTAGTGTTTTACCCTTTCTTTTAAACAGCTTTTTTAGAGACTTGTTTTAAAAATATCACGTGTGGTTTTTTATGGTTTTTATAGGTTCTATGCAATTCGGAATATTCATCAGGGTTTGGCTCGAGTTTCCGTGGAGCTCATTTCCATATGGTTTCCTTAATTCTGAGGATCATAGCAACCAACCTTATCGCTAGTTGCTCGGATGGATACAAAACCTGGATTCAGGAACACAAATAAAGGTATTGCCCAAAAATGCCATCGAAAAAGCCATAACGCACTTCTTAATCTATTATAATCGACACGTGGTATGATCGACACTCCCATAAGGAGGCCCTTATGTAGGGTGATGTGAGAGGCGTGCGTCAGTTTATGGGGTAGTCTCCTGGTTTATGTGCTGGCATTACTTCTTTTAATCTTTCCAGATAGGAATTTATCCCTGGTTCCTCTTATTTGTTTTTACCGGTATTGTTTAATACCCTACGTTGTTTCAAAGCATAGAATAAAGCAGAGAATACCCAGAAGGATTATTCCTTTGTTTTCCTGATCCATATTTAATAATACTGTTCTGTTTTTATATCTGAAGTGTACAGCGGCCCACAAGGATTTACTCTTGAGATTCTGCAATTCCTCCGTACATATTTTATCTCTGGAATCTTCAGACTCTCCCTCACTGTAATAAAGCATGTACATATTTCGCCTTTGCACTTCCTCAAACTGGGTTTGGGTTACTTTGCTTTTGCGAAGATTCTCGCTTGATCTAAAATACTCCCATATCAAAAAATAAATTTTCATTATTTCTTCCAACTCCTGCGTGGAAACATCTACTCTGTAACCTAATAGAACGGTTAGGAAAAAAGGTTGATCTTTAAATATCTCATCAGATACCCTATTTACATATTCCGCATCTATAGTATCAATTTTCCTTATCAGCCCTGCTAATTCAGTGGTTTCGTCATAATCCTTTGCAGTAAAATTCAGTTTATTCATAGGTATAGATTAGTAATAGAGTCTTAAGCGTTTTATACGTGTACTATTGGGGATGGATACCTCGTCCTTATGAATCAGCAGTTGGTTGTAATCCGCTGGAGTCCTCCTGCGGCATCATCGCATTGATGGGAAATGTAGCCTGCTTCTCCAGGAACAAAACCACATAACCCATCAAAACCCTTACGCATATCGGTATAAGGAAGACATAGCTGGTAATTCAGGGAGCTATTTAATCAAACATTAAAGTACAATTTCAATTTCTACCCCCATTATCTAAACGGATTTGCATTCTCCGGGAAGATGTTGGTGGGTAGAAGCTCCAGCATACAAAGAAACAAAAAATTTTTTTACAGGTATTCTGGCTTCCTCCCTTGGAAACTAGTAGAATCCAGTAGAACGGCTTGCCTTTGCTGATCCCATCTGCACGTGCAAAGGCCGAATGGTTTAGTTTTAGTGCATAAAAGCTGATACCAGTTTACGAATTTCTGTAGCAATAGCACATCGGGTCATTTGATTATTTTTAGACCGCTAAATTACGACCTGCCAGGTGCTCAGAAAAAATGTGCTTAGACCTATGAATACTCTTCAAGGGGTTTTGTAATGTAATTTCCGTGCTTCTCATTACCTATAAAGTATCAGGTTGAAAAACCGCGGCAATAAATACCTTAGTGAGGGTTAATCTTTATTATCTTGCAGTAAAATTTATTAAACGAGGCGTTTAATAGGAATTTGCTTAACCCCATAATAAATTCTTTATGTATCAATCTAAAATTGCCGGGCTTGGTAGCTATGTGCCTGAAAATGTCGTAACCAACGAGGATCTTTCAAAATTGATGGACACCAATGATGCCTGGATCCAGGAGAGAACAGGGATTAAAGAGCGCAGGCATATCAAAAAGGGGGATGGGAATTCCACTTCGGTCATGGGGTTTAAGGCCGCAAAAATTGCCATAGAACGGGCTAAAATTTCCAAAGATGAGTTGGATTTGATTGTTTTTGCCACCTTGAGTCCGGATCTGTATTTTCCCGGTTGCGGTGTACTGGTGCAGGAATTGTTGGGAATTAAGAATACCTGTCCGGCTATAGATCTTCGCGATCAGTGCAGCGGGTTTGTTTACGCGATCTCTGTTGCCGATCAATTTATAAGGACAGGAATGTATAAAAACGTGTTGGTGATTGGCAGCGAAAATCACAGTGGAGGCCTGGATTTCTCGGACCGGGGCCGATCCATTTCGGTTATTTTTGGAGATGGGGCGGGAGCAGCAGTATTGACCCGAAGTGACCATATTGGACAGGGAATTCTCTCCACTCATTTGCATTCTGAAGGGAAACACGCCATGGAACTCTCACAAAAAGGCCCCAGTACCGAGTATTGGGTGCCGGAGATTATCGCGGATAATCCCCAGGGAGACGATATTCCTTATTATCCATATATGAATGGGCCTTTTGTGTTTAAACACGCCATTACGCGGTTTACCGAGGTGATCTTGGAAGGCCTGAAGGCAAACGGCTTGGAAATGGAGGATATCGATATGCTGATCCCACATCAGGCCAACCTTAGGATTTCTCAGTTCATTCAGCAAAAACTAAAACTCAGGGATGAGCAGGTCTTCAATAATATTCAGAAATACGGAAATACCACGGCTGCTTCAATTCCAATTGCCTTAACCGAAGCCTGGGAACAGGGAAAAATTAAAACCGGACAGACCGTAGTTTTGGCGGCATTCGGAAGCGGATTTACCTGGG
>JBGSWA010000265.1:0-6125 GCA_041752645.1 Gillisia sp.
GTTTTGAAAGCTCTGTCGCCAGTTTTATCCGCTGTGCCTCTCCTCCGGAAAGGGTGGTGCTTTGTTGTCCCAGGGTGATATAACCCAAGCCGACATCCTGGATGGTCTTTAATTTGCGATGGATCTTGGGGATAAGTTCAAAATACCCAATGGAATCATCAATGGTCATTTCCAAGACATCCGATATGGATTTTCCCTTGTACCTTATCTCCAGGGTTTCCCGGTTAAAGCGTTTTCCCTGGCAGGTTTCACATTCTACATATACATCAGGAAGAAAATTCATCTCAATAACCCGCAGGCCACCCCCGCGACAGGTTTCACAGCGGCCTCCTTTTACGTTAAAGCTGAATCTTCCGGGTTTATAGCCCCGGATAAGGGCTTCCGGGGTTTTTGCATAGAGATTTCTTATCTCTGAAAACACCCCGGTATAGGTGGCAGGATTTGATCTCGGGGTCCGGCCAATGGGGGATTGATTAATGTCTATTACCTTATCTATATGTTCCAGGCCTTTAATGCTCTTATAAGGCATGGGGATTTTTACCCCGTTAAAATAAAAGGCATTCATAATAGGGTAGAGGGTCTCGTTGATAAGGGTGGATTTCCCGCTGCCAGATACTCCGGTAACCGCGATCATTTTTCCCAGCGGAAGCTTTACAGAAACATTTTTAAGGTTGTTTCCGGTAGCACCATTCAGGGTTATAAATTTTCCATTTCCTTTCCTTCTTAGCTTGGGAACCTCAATTTGTTTAGTCCCGTTTAAATAAGCCGCAGTAATAGAATCGTGTTTTTTAATCTCCTCAGGAGTACCCTGGCTGATGATCTCCCCTCCGTGTTTTCCCGCGCGGGGACCAATATCGATCACATGGTCTGCGCGTTCTATCATATCCTTATCGTGTTCCACCACGATCACGGAATTCCCAAGATCCCGGAGGGAAATCAGGGAATTAATCAGTTTCTCATTGTCCCGCTGGTGCAGGCCAATGCTGGGTTCGTCCAGGATATACAATACCCCCACGAGCTGGGAGCCAATTTGGGTTGCCAGGCGAATGCGCTGGGCTTCTCCCCCGGAAAGGGATTTTGAGCCCCGGTCCAAAGATAAATAGGTCAGGCCAACATCTACCAGGAATTGAAGGCGGGTCCTGACCTCCTTTATTACCTCTGAGGCGATTTGATGCTGTTTGTGAGTTAATTGCTCACTTAGCCTTGCAAACCAATCGGCCAGCTCGGTAATATCCTTTGCTGCCAATTCGGCAATATTCTGGTCGTTTATCTTAAAATAAAGCGATTCCTTTTTTAACCTGGTTCCCTGGCAATCCGGACAAGGAATTTTGTCCATATATTCTTTTGCCCAACGTTTTAAAGAAGTTGAGTCATTTGTGTTGAAGGTGGTTTCAATAAAAGTGGCGACTCCCTCAAAATCGATTTTAAAATCTCGGGTAATTCCGAGGGCTTTGGATTCCTTGGAAAATTTTTCCTTACCGCCAAATAAAATCATATCCAGGGCTTCCTGCGGAATTTTATTTACGGGGTCGCTCAATTTAAATTCGAAGCGCTCGGCAATAAGTTCCATTTGGGAAAACACCCAATTTTTCTTTTGTGGCCCATGGGGCACCAAGGCACCGCCTTTTATGGACTTTGTCCTGTCGGGAATAAGCTTGTCAATATTCACCTTATACAGCGTGCCAATCCCGCTACAGGTTGGACAAGCGCCCTTTGGGGAATTGAAGGAAAAATTGTTTGGCTCCGGATTGGGGTAGGATATCCCTGTGGTGGGGCACATGAGATTCCGGCTGAAATAGCGAAGTTCTCCGCTCTCCTGTTCCAGGACCATCAGCACATCATCCCCGTGGTACATTGCCGTTTTTATGCTGTCATCCAGTCGCTTTTGGGCCTCTGCATGCGCGTCGATCTTTAAACGGTCCACTACAATTTCAATTTCATGGATCTTGTATCGGTCCAGTTTCATGCCCTTTATCAAATCCCGGATCTCCCCATCTGCGCGCACCTTTACAAAGCCCTGTTTGGCAATTTGTTCAAAGAGTTCGCGGTAATGTCCTTTTCTCGAGCGAACCACCGGTGCCAGGATACTAATTTTTTTATCGTGGAAGTTTTCAAGGATCAACTTCTTTATTTGCTGGTCGTTATAGCTCACCATTTTCTCACCGGTGTTGTAACTATAGGCATCGGCGGCACGGGCAAACAACAAACGCAGGAAATCGTAGATTTCGGTGATTGTCCCCACGGTGCTTCGCGGGCTCTTGCTGGTGGTTTTTTGCTCTATGGCAATAACAGGGGACAATCCTTCAATTTTATCGACATCGGGACGCTCCAGCCCGCCGAGGAATTGGCGGGCGTAGGAGGAAAAAGTCTCAATATAACGACGCTGGCCCTCGGCATAAATCGTGTCAAAGGCCAAAGAAGATTTACCGGATCCTGAAAGACCTGTAATTACAACTAATTTTTCACGGGGAATGGTACCATCAATATTTTTTAAATTATGAACGCGGGCCCCTAATACCTCAATGTTTTCTTCAGCTTTAGCCATATTTTTATTCAAGTTTGCAAAGGTACTTAAACTGTTGCTAATTAAAAAGAAAGCCGCGAGGAGGCTATTGTTAATTAATAGAATTTTTTATTCGGGATTTTAAAACGAGAATTAATATCCAAAAAAATATATGAGGGACAGCCAGAATATTAAAAATGGAGGTTTTTTGAATTTTGGATCTTAATTGTCAATCCTTATTTTTTTTTGAATTTTGGATCCAATTGTTATTAGCTTTAAAATCAAATGTTAAATCGTTGTTTGTCAGGATAATATTACTTTTTATTTTTTAAAGTATAGGTAATTTCCCCTATATTTATTATTCCCAAGAAATTTCCCACATCCCCAGGGAAAAAATAAAAAACCCCACTTGATGGTTTTGCCGGTTTTTACCGGAGTATAAAAGTTTATCCCCCTCTTACTAGATTTTTGTGCCCTTGCCCGGCACAGGAAACATTGTCCCCAAATCCCCAGCTGCTATACTTTCTTTTGGAGGTAATTATTGTGTATTATAAATTTTTGAGAGATGAAGATAGATAAAAAACAAATTTTGGTTATCAGCAATCAGGCAGGCCTGATAAACAGTTTAAAAGAGGAATTGAGTGTGCAATTTGATATTAGTACTGGAAACTCTATACACACCGGATACCAATCTGCTTTAATTTTATTGCCGGAGATCATATTGCTGGATCAGAGCTCCTTGAGCCCTAACAGCTTTAAGAATTTAGCCAATTTCAAATCGACGCACTTCCTGAATAAATCCTGGTTGATCATGTATGCCAACGAGGCCAAAAAACCTGAAATGGAAAAGTCCTATGGTCACATTGTAAATGAGATCTTTTATACTTCCATTTCTCACAGTAATTTATGCGGGAAAATTATCCAGCATAGTAATGCCAAAATCCCCTTATACAATTACTGGAGGGATTCCTTTATGGGGTTGTTTAACCTTTTGGAAACCCCGGTGGTTTTGTTGCAACAGGAATCTATTGTTGAAATGAACGATGCATTTAAGCAAACCTTTAAAATTCATAAAAAGGAAGGGCTCAAACTAACCGATTTTGTCGATTGTGAGAACAAGTTGAAAGTAAAGGCGAGCCTGCGAAATTTTGCCCGGGGAAAACATATGAAAGCAGTCGCTAATACAACCTTGCGGTTAAAAAATGATAAGGTGCGAAATGCGAAAATAAGTTTCTCGAAGTTGGATAAAATGATCGATGAACAGTTTGTAATGATTATTCATTTTACCGAAAATAAAATTCTTGTAAAGGAAAAGATCGGCACAAATTCAACCAATGTTGAAGAATGTTTCGTAAAAAACAGTCAGTTGACAAAATTTAGCTTTACAAGAAGGGAAAAAGAAATTATCGGCCTTTTATGCAAAGGCTATAAGACAAAAGAAATTTCGGAGGCCCTGTTTATTTCTCCAAAAACCATAGAAAAGCATCGCGCAAACATTATAAAGCGAACCAATTCTGAAACCATTTTAGAAAGCATCATCTATGCCATTAATCACAATTTAATCGATATAAGTCTTTAACTATTAGATGTTAAAATTTAAATGTAAGGGATTTCCCCTATTGTGATTCGGGTAGAATGCATTTAAATTTACTTTATTCAAGATTGTGATCCCCATAGACAACTCTTATTTTTAGAATATACCCCAAAAATTTTATGAGCGATACAAAGTAGTTCCCATTTAGGGAGTTTACATAAAAATTTTATTAACCATTTAATTATTTATTAATCAAAAACAATTACACCATGAAAAATTTTAAATTTTGCTTTGCCTACCTGGCAATCTTTGCAATGATCTTTACTTCTTGTAGTAAAGAGGAGGGAACCGGGGTTCAGGATGACCCGAATACCGAAATGGCTACGCTCTCCTTTGGAGCTGTTTTAGATGATTTTGTGTCTAATACAACAAAAGATCATCTTTCGGAAGATGTACCGGTTTGTTCCGATGCCGATCCGGTTAATGTACGAGTCGCCTTACAAGATAGCGAAGGCATGTGGGTTGGCGGGGATGCCGACGGGTTTATTGTGATCCCAGTTATTCCAAATGGAGAAGGCGGATGGATGACCGAGGAGTCCTCGGATTTGGAGTTGCCTGAAGGAATGTACAGCCTGGAGTATTTCGCGGTTTTAGATGCGGATGATAATATCCTCTGGATCGCTCCGCGGGAGGATGATGTTTATGGCCCTGCAAATTTTGCGGCCTTTGTCGAGGATGCCCTTCCTATAGCTATCAATTTAAGGGTTGGCGTCAAAAAATATATAGACGTGGAGGTCCTCTGCTATGATGAACGCTTTGCCGATGAATTTGGATATTTGTTCTTTGATTTTACTGAGGTAGAAACAATTACGTTATGTATTTTCGGTAATTACTGTATTGAAAATGGAAGACACTTCCCTGCTGCATTCAGTGCAGAAGCCTGGATATATTCCGGCGATCCTCTTAATCCAAAAGGTGCAGCCTTAACCAATGAAGCGCTTTTAAATGAAACAGGCTTCTACGAAGACCCTACAGAGGCTTACGCAAGACCTTTATGTATCGTTTTACCGGATAGAGAAGGTGCGGATTCTTATTATATCGAAATCAATATCCTGGACTTTGCCGGAGTATATGATGCTCCAGCAGGACTTCAACAAACTCTTATAATTTCAGATGCTGAGGTATTGGCTCTTTACAATAATGGAACAAACACCTACTACCACTTTAGAGAAGGTTGTGATAATGGTACTCCACCTGATGACGACGACGATGAGGTGCCAAATGATGAGGACAACTGTCCTACAATTCCGAATTCAGATCAGTTAGATACCGATGGAGATGGTATAGGTGATGCCTGTGATAACTGTCCATCGGTAGCGAACCCAGATCAAAAAGACAAGGATTATGACGGTGTCGGTGATGCCTGTGATAACTGTCCTTATAAAGCCAATCCAGGTCAGGAAGACGGGGATAATGATGGTAAAGGTGATAAATGTGATGATTATGACTAAGCATTAAATTAAAAATTAACTGTCCATGAGCCCTCATGGACAGTTATAATTAAATTAGAATGAAATTAAATTTGTTTAGTCTTCAACAATTTGAAATTTAAATGAATGTAATTAAATAAATAAAAAGGAAGGGTCTAAAAGCAATAATTTTCTCAATGTCTATCTTGGATAAGATAAAACATAGGTTTTCCAAAAAGAGTAAAATTCAGAATGAAGGTTTCGACTGATATCTAGATTGCTTTGAGATTCCTCCATTTTTTTCAAAACAATATAACTGGAATTCGAAACACCAGATTTCAAATTGTTGATTCCTATTTGAAATTTTGAAACTCATAATTCGAGTTAAAACACCTTCAATTAACCCTATTTTATTAATTAAACTAAGTTGATTATGGAAAATGTTAAAAGGTATATAAGCCTTGTCGCACTATTTGCGCTGCTTTTAACTTCCTGTAGTAAAGACGAGGTAACTGGTGTTCAGGATGACCCGAATACCGAAATGGCTACCATCTCCTTTGGAGCCGCATTAAATGATTTTGTAGCCAGTGGTACAAAAGCTCCTCTTACAGGAGATGTG
>JBGSWA010000266.1:0-2292 GCA_041752645.1 Gillisia sp.
GAACCACGCCTTTTCTCTTGCTTTATAAAATCATTGAGTTCATTGTAATTCAAGGTCTCAGCAATATAAGAAACCGGGGTAAGTTCGTCAAATTCAAAAGGCAAAACCGTGTCCATGGTCCTCTCGTGCAGGATAATATCCTCATGTTCCCCCACAATCCTCTTGTCGAAATTGGTTAAGGTATAGGTGGTGTCCTTCTCGTTGAACTGCAGACGGGATGCGCTTATTTTGTACTTCAATACATTCCCTTCGAAATGTTCAAGGGTGAAATTGCGGGCTGATTTTGATTTAGGCTGAAAATTGCTGGCATATATATACTCCGATCCGTTTATCTGACGATAAACATCACTGGTTTCCTGAACCTCAGCTCCCTTTTTAAGGTATTCGTATTTAAATTCGTTAAAGCCTTTACTGGCCTGGGGAGCCAGATACATACTTAGCACAAGCGCTCCCAAACTGACAATGGTAGCTCCAATCAAATAAGGCCTTAAAAAACGCGTATATGAAACCCCACTGCTTAAAAAAGCGATGATTTCGGTATTATTAGCCAACTTGGAGGTAAACCATATGACCGATAGAAACAGGAACAGGGGAAATAACAGGTTGGCAAAATAAATGGTGAAATCCAGATAGTATTTAGCTACCTCCACAAAAGGCACTTCATTAGCAAGGATCTTATCGATCTTTTCCGCAAGATTCACCGTAATTCCAATAGGAATAAACAGAATTAACATAAGGATAAAGGTCCCCAGATAACTTTTTAATATGTACCAGTCAAGTATTTTCAATTTAAAGGCGCTTATCCATTTGCTGTACCATCTTGTTTTTCCAGGAGGCAAAATCTCCCGCTAATATATGTTTTCTCGCCTCACGAACCAACCAGAGATAAAACCCGAGATTGTGAATGGTTGCGATTTGTTTTCCAAGCAATTCATTTACGCTAAAGAGGTGACGCAGATAGGCCTTGCTGTATTCAGTATCCACAAAGGTAATTGCCATTTCATCTATTGCCGAAAAATCATCCTGCCATTTTTTGTTTTTGATATTTATGGTGCCATGTGCCGTAAACAACATTCCATTCCTGGCATTGCGGGTGGGCATTACACAATCGAACATATCAATTCCCAAAGCAATATTTTCCAGGATATTTGCCGGGGTGCCCACTCCCATTAAATACCGTGGCTTGTCCTTGGGAAGAATTGCCGTAACAACTTCTGTCATCGCGTACATTTCTTCTGCCGGTTCACCCACGGAAAGTCCTCCAATGGCATTACCCTCTGCGCCAACCGAGGCGATATATTCCGCGGATTGTTGACGCAGATCCTTGTAGACACTTCCCTGGACTATCGGAAAAAAAGACTGGGTGTAATCATATAAATAAGGGGTTTTTTCCAAATGAGTCACGCACCTGTCCAACCAGCGATGCGTCATATGCATGGACCGTTTGGCATATTTATAATCACAGGGATATGGCGTGCATTCATCAAAAGCCATAATAATATCCGCACCTATTACCCGCTGAATTTCCATCACATTTTCCGGGGTAAAAGTATGATAAGAACCATCTATATGAGATTTGAATTTCACTCCTTCCTCCTTGATCTTCCTGCGTTCGGAAAGGGAATATACCTGGTAACCTCCGCTATCTGTAAGAATGTTCCTGTCCCAATTCATGAATTTGTGAAGTCCACCCGCTTTTTTCAGGATCTCTGTTTGAGGCCTTAGATATAAATGATACGTATTTCCTAAAATTATATCGGGATTGATGTCTTCTTTTAATTCTCTTTGATGAACTCCTTTTACCGACCCAACAGTTCCTACAGGCATAAAAATAGGGGTTTCAATTGTACCGTGATCTGTGGTAATAGTTCCTGCCCTGGCCTGGCTACCTGGATCGGTAGTAATAAGATCAAATTTCATAGTTTGGTTTAATTCGGTGCAAAGATACTTAACTAAACATCAATTTAAAGAAAGCAGAATTTAAAAATTGTTAGTTAAAAAAGTCAATTGGTTGATAATTGGCACTTTCAGGCTTTGACCTCAGTATATAAAAACTTATTTTTGCCCCATTCAAAAATAATAACTCTAAAATGCCAAACACACATCAACCAGCATTTCAAATGAATAACACCGAGATGCCTAACACACAACAATTAGAAGATTTTGTAACCCAGGTGCGCAGGGATATTTTAAGGCAGGTCCATAAGGTGGATTCAGGTCATCCCGGAGGCTCTCTGGGCTGTGCCGAATTTTTTACCGCGTTGTACCAGGGGGTCATGAAGCACAACCCGG
>JBGSWA010000267.1:0-10170 GCA_041752645.1 Gillisia sp.
ATAACAGAACCAGCCCAGCAGAATTGATCCTGGGCGGGGGAGGTCTCCCGAAGGGATCCCTGGATTTATTTATAAATATTAAGAAGCGAAAAGTTTTAATACCTCTCCCCTCTTCTTTGATGGGGGTCTTCCTCCCACCAAAGCCCCTGATGTTGCATGAGTTATTTATGAGATGATAAGGGGAGTGCTTCTTTTGGGAGGATTACGACGTGTGATCGGAAAGGCAGGGGGCAGTTGCATACTTATATATAGTACCTCAAGCATCGGTTCTATTAAATGATTCTCTTAAACCAACGAAATTCCCAATTCTAACTGAGGGCTGCACTTGCTAGAGGAAAAAATTCCAGACCAGGCCAAATCGGACTATAAAATCCCGATAAGGATAGTCTGGGGCGGAAAAATTATTGTTTCCCTCTATCAGGGAATTGAGGTGTTCCAGCTTTAAGAAAATCCGGGTCTGGCGTATCCTTGCATTGAAAAAGAAATCTACTACGGGAAAATTCCCGAATTCCTGAATGTTCTGCACATAAAATTCGGCTAAAACAGGGTCATATCCATTGAGTTGATACCTGCTGAAATATTTCAGGGTTAGCCCGGTTTGAATAAACAGCGCCTTGTCAAACCAATGATCCCCGTAATACAGCGAATTTCTGGAAACCAATTCCGGGACATTGAAAACCTCCTGTCCACTGCTGACATTCTGAAACATCAAGGTATTGTCCAGCGCAAATTTCCCATATCGGAATTCCCGGCTCGCTTTTAATTTTATATAATTAACCGTCCCCCCAAATTGAAAAGGCTTTACCGCATCTTCCTGGTTCTTGGAAAAATAGGCGTAATTATCTATTTGCGAGACACTCGCTTCCAAATCGAGCCATTTTTTGGAAGTTAGTTTCACATCAAGACTCCGGGTGCGTTGGTTTTCGAAATCATTTTTCCAGTTGTAATTGAGATAATCACTTTGGTAGAGTAGAAAATTAAAATTTGGCGCCCGCGCGTTGCTGTTGATCCCGGCACTTAAATAGTTGTTTTCATTCAAAGGGTATCCTACCCCCGCCGTGAGATAATGCCCGGTGTAGTCTCCGGCGAGATTTATCATGGCGTCTCCAAAAAGCTCGAGGGGACCAAAGTTGTTGGAATATTCGGCTCCCGCAGAATAGTTCTCACCGACTATCCTATTTGTGATTTCCTGATCTTCTAAAAACAGGAGGGAATTATAGCCGTAGTTATAATGTGAAATACCCGCTTTAACCCCTAGCTTCCCGAGGCTGGTATTTTGAAAAGACAGCGTGGTGATATTGTCAATATGCCTGAGCTTCACCTGGTCCCTCAAATTATTGTTCCGAAACGACTCTCCGAAAAACCCTACCGGTGCGTCCTGGCGGAAAATATATTTTTTATCGCTAAAATCCAGTACATTCCTTATGCTAACTTTATTTTGGGTTCCCTGCACGATATCATATTCCTGATTTAAATAGAAACGCTTTCCAAATAGCACGTTTTCAGCATTTTCGAATTTAACCTCCAAAAGGGACCTGTCATCAAATTCGGGTTCTTTGATAATGTATTGCTGCAATGCCAGCTCATTTAATCCGCCATTTTCCCTGTTGAGAAGATCCTGGGAGACAAAATGGGTTTTCAAACGGTATCTTTGGTTTAAGGTGCTATAACTTAAGGTCGCCCTAAAATTCCCGGTGCTGGTTAGGCTGTTTTGATATTTCCCAAGGGAACGCAAGCCTTTATAGGCTATTGAAAAATTAATCCGTTCTGAGGTATTGATCGTTAAAAACGCATCCAGGGTTTGTCCCTGTTCCGGGACTGTCTTAAAGTAAAGTTCGGTTAGAGGGGTGGGAACTTCATAATACCTGATATCCCGGGTCTCTATAAAATTAAAATGCCGTGCCCTTGCTCCTAATTCAGGGATGAGTCCTTCCCCCTTTAAGGTATATGCCAGGGAATTATAGGTTTGTCCTATATTGCTAAATGGCAACAATTCAAAATTATCTTTTCGAAGGTAATTGAATTTATAATCCTTTTGGATGGTCAGGGAAGTATCAACATATGTGGTGTCGCCCTGAACGCTTATAATTTTATAGGCGCTAATTAAGGGTTTTTGAAGAGAATCTTTTTGAACTGGACGCTTTTGGCCCAAATCTCTCGTGGGTGGCTCCTGAGCAAACACTACAGAGGACCAGATCAATGAAAATACAAGGATAATTAATTGCTTCATATTATATAATAGACTACTGCAAAAGTAAAATAATAAAGTTAACTGTGAGAATTTGTGTGAAAACAAAAAAGGCCGCAGAGCGGCTTATATATTGTAATAAATAGAGAGAACCTTTACACCCTCTGAGATTTATGTTTTTTCAATAGAGTGACTGGTTTGTAAAAGGAATTTTTGACCGGCAAATTTTTTACGAGGCCATACCTCCAATGCTAAATTTCAACAAAGGCAATAACGCCAAATAATAAGAGATCACCAAAAGCAGGCTTTTGGTGATCTCTATAAAATCCATCAATCTTAAAAAAAATATAAGCTTGGTTTATTATTGAGGTGTATAAACAGCGTCGACAGCATCCCCAAAACAGTTTTCCCAAGAAATGCTAAGAGTGCCATCCTCATTAACAACTCCGGTAAGATCGACTTGGCATCCAAAGCCTTCTACCCAGGAACCGTTTATTGTTCCACAAACATCAGTAAAATTACCCGGTGTTTCAAATGTATATCCAAATCCAGAATACCAGAAAATATAAACCCCGGCTACCCCGTCTGATATGGAATAGCTACCACCCCCGTTATCGGTTAAAGTGATGGTATAAGGTAAATTTACTGCCGCAGGAATACCCGCTTCCGTACTTGCTCCATTACTGACAACTGCATAGGTGCCTCCTAAATCTGAAGGGCAGGAAACCGGATAGCTTACCTGAGCTTTAAAAAAGGCTGAAGTATGAATATCCGATCCGTAATTACGGGTGCCATCGTTATTGACCAGATTTATTTCTGAACCATCGGCCAGTAATATTCTGGTTGTAAGAATAAGCTCATCCGCCAATTGAATATCATCCCGACTATTTAATTCTGCAAAAGCAGCAATAATATCATCCTGATCTAAGGTGACTTCTGTTGGAAACTCAGTAATACCACTAACTAGGGTAACTGGCCCAAATAAATCAGTACTCGTCCTATAAAAACCAACAACATCAGCTGATACAACATTTCCGTAAAAAACATCTACATCAAAGCCAATCTGGACTTCATCTCCGTTCCTTATATCATTCAAATTAATGATTTCAGCAAAATCGGAGTTTTTGGTAATATTGGTCACGCCTCCTTCCTGTAAATCAACATTTGAAGTTCCACCATCATCATCACACGAAACGATGAAAGTTGCAAGCATCATAAATGCTAAAACTATTTTTAGATTCTTCATAATTTATATCTTTTTAATATTAATTGTCCCAAAATATCGCGTAGGTTGCCGGGTTTTTCTGGGCAGGTGCGTTTTGATTTAAATTCAACTCGCTCTGTGGCCAGAAAATTGACAGCTGAAACGCATTGTTTTGCACGGTTACCTCGTCATCTATCGGAAATCCATCATTATTGTTTAATTGGTATTCCGGGGAAGGTCCTGTTGGATTTGCCAAGACTGGATAACCAGTTCTCCTGTAATCCGTATATTGATCCATGGAATCCCCAAAAGTTGACACCCATTTTTGGGTCATGATTATCTCCAGTTGTTTTTCCGAAGAAGCCCCCTCAAAAAGTGCAATTACCTTGTCAATATAGGATAAAGGGGTTCCTATTACAGCATCACTTCCACTTAATGTAGGAACATCCTGGGTAGTTCCGGTTCCCGCAACAACCTCATCCACCTTGGCAAAACTTGCGATCATGGCCTCTTCCAACTTTTCACTGGCCGAACCACTCATTAATCCGGCATTTATTAATTCTGCCTGGATATATAAAAACTCGTCATAGGTTAAAATTCGGTGCGGTGCCACCCCTGTACCTGAATTTATATCTATAGTTGGACCAGAATTATCATCATAAAATCCTCCACTTGGAAAAATACCCGGGTAGGTCGTAGAATTTTCAGCTGAATGATCCCTGTCAGGACCTATGCTACCAAAACGAATCGAGTAAAATCCGGTGCTGGCATCCCAATAATCAGCATTGGGATCCCGGGTTTCTTCATTTCCCTGGTCCGGGGGCAATTCCCCGTCTTCCAATTGGTTAACAAAAAAGTAAGGGACTCTTGGATCCTCGATTCCGGTAAATATAGAAGGATTCATACCTTGTAAAATTTCATAGAACCAGGGGCTTTGATATGCACCGAACTGCGTACTTCCATAGGCAGACACAAACAAATTGTTTCTTTCATCCGTTGGAGACTCGTTCGCGGTATGATCAAATTGAAAATCATCGGCACTTGATTCAAAAAAATTATCTTCACTCACCAAGGCGTCAAAATCAGCCTGGTTAAACAAAGAGGTTGTCTTGATTTGATTGTATAACTTCAATTTTAGAGTGTTCCCAAATTTAATCCACTGTGCCATATTCCCACCATAAAATAAATCTTCACTTCCAGGTTCTATACCCGCCTCACTGGCAATATTTGCTTTTCCTGCATCTATTAAATCCAAAACAGCTTGATATATTGCCTGTTGATCATCAAAGTTAGCACTCACTATACCATCTTCTAATTGGGTGGCTTCACTAAAGGGAACATCTCCCCATAGATCTACTGCTGAAGACATCAGGTAAGCCTTGAGTATCTGTGCAACCCCAACGTACATCTGATCCCCTGTTTCAGAAGCAGCCGTACTTTCTGAGGCCGTGGCAATTAAAGTTTCAATATCAGTAAGGGTTAAATAGACATTATTCCATTCATTGGACATGAATGTATTTGAGGGTCTCGCTCCATACTGGTCTGGATCCTCCCTTGTGGTAAATTGATGAACATACACACTAAGAACCTCTGCTGAGTAGAACTCAAAATCGTTAAAGTTTCTAACTCCCAGCTGGACATTTGGGAGTAATTGGTGTATAGGCGCCACTACCGGGCTATCCGTATCTGTATTCACATCTAAATAATCGCTGCATCCCGCAAAGAAAAAAGAGAGCGCTAGAGCAACAAAAAAGGTAGATTTATGAAATGTGTTTTTCATTGTGTTTTTCATTGTTTTGATTTTTTAAAAGCTTGCGTTAATTCTTAAACCATATCGCTTGGAGGTAGGTGCAGATGAAATCTCAATACCTTGTAAGTTGGAAGAGCCAAAAGCGGTAACCTCAGGATCGAAATTCGTATATTTTGGTACATTTGGGGCAAAATACCATAAATTGCTACCCACTGCACTAATACCTATTCTTCCAAAAGGGGTTTTATCCAACCATTGTTTCGCAACATCATAAGTTAAACTTAATTCCCTTAAGCGGTAAACCGTTCCGTCATAAATTGAAGCCTCGTCCACACTATTAATAGCGAAGGTGTTACCCCCTGCAGGTGAAAAATATAGCTCATTCATGCTCAATTGGGTTGTATTAGGAATTTGATTCCCCTGTGGATCAAGAAGAGGGTTCCCATCTCCATCCCCGTAAAAACCGGGAATAATAAAGGATTTTTCCCTGTCCTCCGTATCTTTGGTAACACCCCTACCCAATAAAGACTGAATGGTTGTACTTGAAATATCTCCACCTTCTCTCCAGTCTACCTGTGCGTTTAAGGTAAAGCCTTTGTAAGTAATCGTATTTATAAAGGACATTTTGAAATCCGCGTTTGGATCCCCTATAATTCCATTTTCCAGGTTTGCTATAACTCCACCTCCGGCACGATTGATTAAGAAATTGCCTTGTGCATCACGTGCGAATCTCGAGCCGTAAAACACTCCAAAGGGTTCTCCTACAGCCACAAAACCCACCTCGTTAACATTTAAGGGAATACGATCAAGCCCTGCGATTAGTTCAGTAACTTCATTCTCATTCTTTGTGAATGTTGTGAATAAAGTCCATTTAAAATCGGTGGTTTGAATTGGGACTAAGGTTAAGCCTATCTCGACCCCGGTGTTTTCAATTTCCCCAATATTGGTGTTAAAGGTGTCAAAACCACTTGAGGTAGGAACACTTACGGGAGAAATCAAATCTGTAGTGGTCTTTTTATACCAGGTAAAATCAAGGGCTATACGGCGATTCCAAAATTCCAAATCCAATCCAGCCTCAAATTCATCCGTGAACTCCGGGGTTAATTCCTGGTCAGGCAAAATTGTGTTATTACCAATAACCGGGATCCCATTAAATGGCTGCCCAACTGAAAAAGTCCTGTTAATAAACTCCGCATCTGCATCTTTACCCACAGAAGCAAAAGCACCTCTTAATTTACCAAAAGTAAGTATGTCGCTTTCCAAATTAAGTGCTTCGGTAAAGATAAAAGATCCTGACACCGATGGGTAAAAATAAGAATTATTGTCTTTCGGAAGTGTAGAACTCCAGTCGTTTCTTCCTGTTACATTTACGAAAAGGTAATCCCTGAAAGAAAGACCCACCTCTCCAAATACACCGACATTTCTCGATCTTGCATAACCCAATCCATTAGCTAAAGTAGGTTTTACAAAAGCCACGTTCAAATTATTTTCAATGGTAAAAATACCAGGGGAAATAAAGGTGTTTGCGCTAACTCTCGTGGCTTCTGTAGTATTTTGAAGCAAGTTATGTCCGACCACAGCGGTAAATCCTAAATCCTCGGTCAGGTCATAATCGAAATTAACCAAAAATGTAGATTCCACATCTTCATTTGTGAACCTATCTGTAGTTACAGATCCATTACCATTATCGGCACGGGAACCTAAATCCCTGATTTGTTTCCTGTCCAAACTATATTTATTCACCCCTACCTGAAATGAGGCAGTAATGTGCTCGTCAATGTCATAACCAGCATTTATGTTTGCAACGGTTCTATTGGTATTTGTGATAATCTGATCGTGTTCCCAGGCCCAAAGTGGATGATCCCAACCTGAATTTGGAACGACTGAAAATCCTGTTTCCGGATGAACATAGGGCAAGGAGGTGTTCCAGTCTCTTGCCATAAACAAAGTACGGGCAAAGGAAGAGGAAGATCCATCATATTGATTTTCACCAAAAAAACCACCTAGCTGCTTAGTATCGGCATAACTTAAATTACCTCCAAAAGTTATTCCATTATCAAGAGAATAACTACCCCCGGCTGAAATGGAATTTCTGTCATAACTGTTAAAAGGAATATATCCTTTTTGCGTCAGATCAGAGACAGTAACCCCAAAGTTCCCTTTTTCACCCCCGTAACTTAAGTTGACAGAGTTTTCATTGGTTACTCCAGTCCTGAACAAGTCACTAACATTATCAGGCTGCGCCACATAGGGTTGGGTAGGTGCCAACTCAGGAAAGGCATTTAATAGATTTGGCCAGGTAGGAATTGTTTCCCGAGAATCGAAACGAGGCCCCCAGGAGCCATTCGCATTCACATACCCAAAATTTACCCCTGCACCATAGGTGTTTTGGTAATCGGGTAAATTGGCAATATTTTCAAAATAAGTTCCGGAAGACACGGTAACATTGGTCTTTTGCGGGCCTCCCCCGGCGCCTGTTTTAGTGGTGATCACAATAACTCCGTTAGATGCCCTTGAACCATAAAGAGCCGCCGCAGCTGTACTCTTTAAAACATTCACAGATGCAATGTTATTGGGATCCAAGGTAGATAACCCCGATTCGTAACCCCCACCCCCTGTAGTCTGGCTGGATGTGCTTATCTGGTCATTGCTGTATGCAACTCCATCAACAACGATCAATGGTTGGGATGAACCGGAAATACTGGTAACCCCCCTGATATTAATTTGATTGGAAGCCCCTGCAACCCCAGTGGAAATATTAACATTCACCCCGGCAACTTTTCCCGCCAGGGAACGAATCAAATCGGGTTCAGAATTCTCGACAAGAGCCTCAGATTCTACCGTACTAACGGCATATCCCAATTCATGTGGATTTCTTTTAATCCCGAAAGCAGTTACTACTACTTCATCGAGTTGGGCAGCATCCACAGCAAGAGAAACATTAATAGTTTTGTTTGCTCCAACAGCCCTTTCCTGGGTTGTGAATCCAACATAACTAAAAACCAACACATCCCCCGGAGCAGCAGGAACAGAATACATCCCGTCAAAATCTGTTTGAGCACCTGTATTGGCCCCCTTGACAATTACGTTAACTCCGGGAAGTGACAAGCCTTCCTCATCCGTTACAGTACCGGTAACGGAACTTACCTGTGCAAAACTTAATTGCACGACCAACGCAAGAAAGAGCGTTAAAAATCCATGTAATCTTTTTTTCATTTGTTTGTTGTTTTTGAATTAGCTTGCGCCAAAAATCACAATAAATTATATATTTACCTAATTTATTATAAGCCTTGATGTGCAAAATTATTAACACTACGCTGTAGAATAGATGCATTAAACAGAGAAAGGTTGCGTAGGTTGCTTATAAAAATGTTAAATTATAAATATGCTATTGAATTCTTATCTTAAAAAGGGAATGGAAGCCGGTACTGATGAGGCGGGTCGCGGATGTCTTGCAGGGCCGGTTACCGCAGCGGCCGTGATCCTGCCAAAGCGTTTTAAAAACGCACTTTTAAACGATTCAAAAATCGTAACCCCCTTAAACCGAAAAATTTTAAAAAAAATAATTGAAAAAGAAGCCCTTGGGTATGCTGTAAGATTTATTGACAATGTCAAGATAGATGAAATCAACATTTTAAATGCATCTATCCTGGCAATGCACCACTGCATAGACGGCTTAGAAACAATCCCGGTTCACATTCTGGTGGACGGAAACCGTTTTAAAGCCTATAAAAACATCCCCCACCAATGTATTGTTCAAGGCGATGGGAAATATATGAACATCGCAGCGGCTTCCATTCTCGCAAAAACCTATCGGGATACTTATATGAAACTGATCCACCAGGAATTCCCCATGTACAACTGGAAACAAAATAAAGGATATGGAACCCTCGAGCACAGGGCGGCCATACTCAAATACGGGATTACTAAATACCACCGACTTAGCTTCAGGCTTTACCCCGACCTGATTAAATCTTTATAGATTTTAGATATGAGATAGGACTTCTGAGGTTTTTTGATTTTTAAATTTTAAATTTGGAATTAATAAGAACTTATGAAAAACCTACTCTTGGCTTGGCTCCTTGTTTTTAGTTTGGGTTCCTGTCAGAAGGAATCCGCGAGCACTACAGACCTGGACCAATTTATCCCAGCCAATTCTTCTTATATCCTGCAAACAAACCAATTACAGGGTTTCCTTGAAAAAATTGACAGCAGCTCGTTTTTTCAGGAAAACGCCTTCTTATTGAATCCTGACCTAAGGCGCCAATTGATCAATTTAGCCCAACTTACCGAGCCCCAGCAAAGCCTTATCTGTTTTTCGAAACAACAAAACGATGCCTTTACCTATACCTTTATCAGTAACAAGCAGCCGCAGCAACTAAAAACCGATTCGATAAAAAACAAATCCGTAGAAACCTTTCAGATCAAAAATGCTGAGATCAAAAAATACGTAACTGAGGATATCACCACCTATACCGCTCTTTTGGATGACATTTTTTTGGCCAGCAATTCCCAGTTACAACTGGAAGCCCTTATCTCCGACCCAGAGCGCAGGCTAAGACAGAGTGAAGGTTTTCAAAAGGCCAGGCTAGCGGCAGACAGGTCCAAAACCTCTTTATTAATCCATCATCGCGATTTTGATTCTTCCCTTTTAAGAAGGTTTCCCCAAAACAAACTTCCGCTAGTCGCCCTGGCAGACTGGAGCGTTTTGGATCTCGATCTAGGATTGGATAAAATTTTGATAAACGGGATTGCTGTTTCAGAAAAACAGTCCGAAACCCTGTTGCAGATCTTCAATAAAGTTGGCACCCAAACAAATGAGATCGCCCAAATAACCCCTAGCTCAGCAGCAGGTTTTTATTCCTTTACCTATGGGGATTTTGAAAAATTTCAGCAAAACCTGCGCGAATTTCGAGGGGATTCTTTAAAAACCGGAGAAAATCATCTTTTAAACTTTACCAGGGAAGCGGGAATTATTTTCGGCCAAAACCAAAATGTTTTTGCCCTCACAGCTACAGATCCAGAACT
>JBGSWA010000268.1:0-7330 GCA_041752645.1 Gillisia sp.
CATTCCCAGGGCCTCGATGGCAGAGGCCATGGTATTTGCGGTGTACATGCCTCCGCAAGCCCCGGCTCCGGGACAGGCTTTTTCTATTACGCTGTCATATTCCTCGGTGCTGATATCTCCTGCAACTTTGGCTCCCCAGGCTTCAAATGCCGAAACGACATCCAGTTTTTTTCCATTGTGGCATCCCGAGGCGATGGTGCCTCCATAGACCAAAATCGAGGGTCGGTTTAGCCGCAACATGGCCATAAGGGCTCCGGGCATATTTTTATCGCAACCCACCACGGTAATCAGGGCATCGTAGGCCATGGCCTGGATCACGGTTTCAATGGAATCGGCGATAAGATCACGGGAAGGAAGGGAATATCGCATTCCGGGAGTTCCCATAGATATTCCATCACTTACCCCGATGGTATTAAAAATTAATCCCACCAGGTCGTTCCCGTTGCTTCCCTTTTTGACAAGTTTAGCGAGATCGTTCAGGTGCATATTGCAGGGGTTTCCTTCATAACCGGTACTGGCGATCCCTACAAATGGTTTATTAAAATCTTCCTTTGTCAATCCTATGGCGTGCAACATGGCCTGCGCCCCTGGCAAGGAATCACTTTGTGTTAAAAGCTGACTGTATTTATTCATTATTTGTAATTTCATTTAAATAAAAATTAAAATTAGGTTCTTAGGTATAGGTGAGGATCAAACTTCGGGACGCTTGCTTATTTTCAAGTGATTAAATATTATTACAACACATTGATTTACAGCAGGTTAAGTGGTTTTGCATTACGATAGCTGAGTAGTTGAAAAAGCTCAAATCATTTTCTAAAATTTTATATTTATAATAAGCCTCTTTATTAATTACTATTTTTTATTTTTTAACATAAAAACAAAATTTTATCCAAAAATTTACGAGTTTATTACTTTGGTACCTAAGAATATGATAATTTGCTTTTTCAGAACCTTTAAAATGGATTTGTTTAAGAAATCTGTAATGGCCTATTTTAATGTAAACCTCGGAATTTGTTTTGGTTTATTTTTTCGTATCCCCCTAGGTGGGATTGGATCCCGGAGGGGTGTTGCCTTATAAATATGCAACCTCCCCGGGCTGTACATATAAGAGGCTGTGAAAAAAATAAGGGCATATAGCACCCCCACCACCACAAGCATTAGAAAATTAAACCCTTAGGAAGTAAAAATACCTGATTGATAGACCAATCCAAAAGGAATCCTAAATTTTTTGGAATTAACGTTTTGTTCAAATTTGGATTGGAAGAATTACTTTAAATTGAACTGTTTAAATTCCTCCCAAAATTTAAAACAAAAGAAATGGAAACAACAACAAAAAGGAGCCTAACGGTCGAAACCACCATAAGTGCTCCGGTAGAAAAAGTATGGGAACTTTGGACAGATCCAAAGCACATCAAAAATTGGAACAAGGCCTCTCACGATTGGCACACCCCCAAGGCAGAGAACGATCTGAGAGTTGGGGGGAAATTCCTCTGCAGGATGGAAGCCAGGGATGGCAGTTCCGGTTTTGACTTTAGTGGGGAGTACGATGAAATTAAAACCCATCGCCTGATAGCCTATACCACAGAGGATGGGAGAAAGGTTAAAATAAGTTTTAATGGAAACGGAGATCAAACAGAGGTGGTGGAAAGCTTTGAACCCGAGAAAACCAATTCCCCGGAAATGCAGCGTGAAGGCTGGCAGGCAATTTTGGAGAGCTTTAAACACTATGTCGAAACATTCGACAGGATGAAAAATATGCATTTTGAGATTCGCATCAATGCCCCTGCAAAAAAGGTATTTGAGACCATGCTCGACAAAAAACAATTTGCGCTTTGGACAGAAGAATTTAATCCCGAATCGCATTTTATTGGTTCCTGGGAAAAGGGCTCTAAAATTATTTTCTTAGGTACGGATGAGGCTGGAAATAAGGGGGGCATGGTGAGCAGGATCAGAGAAAACAACCCCAATAAATTTATTTCCATAGAACACCTGGGACTCGTCCAAAATGGCATAGAAATAACCAGTGGTCCTGAAGTTGAAGCCTGGGCAGGCGCCCTGGAAGATTATACCTATAAAGAAGAAGATGGCAAAACCTGGGTTTTGGTAGATCTCGATGTCAATGTAGAACACCTCTCTTACTTTGAAAAAGCCTGGCCAAAAGCACTAAAAAAATTGAAATTCATTTGTGAATCTTAAAATATATATTTTTTTATAACCCAATACATCATGGCAGCAGTTAGCACCTATCTCAATTTTCCACGGAATACCGAGGAAGCCTTTACTTATTACAAATCCGTCTTCGGGACGCAGTTTGCCGGGGAAGGCATTATGCGTTTTAAAGATATCCCCCCGTCCGAGGAGCTGCCTCCCTTGCCGGAAGAAGATAAAAACCTGGTGATGCACGTCTCGCTGCCAATTCTGGGCGGTCATTTTTTAATGGGAACCGATGCCCCGGAATCCATGGGTTTTAAATTAAAATTTGGCAATAACATATACATCAACCTTTCTCCCGATACCAGGAAAGAAACAAAACGGTTGTTTGAAGCTCTTTCCAAGGGAGGGGCGGTAGAACAGGAATTGCAGGATATGTTCTGGGGAGCTTATTACGGAAGTTGTAAAGATAAATTTGGCGTGGAATGGATGTTCAACTGTTCTGAAAAAGAGTGAGCAGCCAATTGGGGTTAACCTTTAAAAAAGCATCCTCAGGAATCGGCACTAAGTCTGAAATTTCAGAAGTGCTTTCCTAGTGTAATTTTAAATTTTGTACCTGACCTTACACCTATATTTCAGGGCTAAGAGTTTTATAAAGTGATGGGTCACAAATACATTTGAAATGGAAAATAAGATAGTTCCTTGCCTTTGGTTTAATGGAAATGCCCAAGAAGCTGCAGAATTCTACTGCTCGGTCTTCGAGCCCTCCAGGATAATATCTAAAAATCCATATGTGGTTGTATTTCAATGCTCAGGACAAAAATTCATGTGTCTCAATGGGGGCCCACAGTATCAGCCGAACCCTTCGATTTCCTTTTTTGTAATTTTCGAAACCATACGGAAAATTGAAACCACCTGGAACCTCCTGCTCAGGGATGGCAAAGTATTGATGCCCATAGGCAAATACCCCTGGAGTGAACAATATGGGTGGGTACAGGACAAATACGGAATATCCTGGCAGCTGGCTTTTGGTGAAATTCAGAAGGTAGGTCAGAAATTCACCCCCATCCTAAGCTTTGCGAACAAACAGGCTGGAAGAGCGGAGGAAGCAGTACATTTTTACACCTCCATTTTTGAGAATTCCTCAATCGTTGGAATCCTTAAATATGAAGCCGGAGAAAAGGAGGTTGCAGGTACAGTGAAACATGCCCAATTCACCCTTGGCCAGCAGGTCTTTATGGCGATGGACAGCTCCCTGCCAGCTGCATTTGATTTCAATGAAGCCATTTCCCTGGTGGTAGGCTGTGATACACAAAAAGAGATAGACCTGTATTGGGAAAAACTCGGGGCAGAAGGAGAAGCGGGGCAATGCGGCTGGCTAAAAGACAAATTCGGGATTTCATGGCAAGTGGTGCCTTCCATCCTGGAAGAATTAATGAACGACCCGGATAAAGCCCCTAGAGTACTGCAGGCTTTCTCGAAGATGAAGAAATTTGAAATTGAAAAACTCCTCAATGCCTCAGGAATCACCCCCTAGGTATCCAGGAAAACTGAATGATATGATTTAATGAGTTTATTTTGTTCAATTTCCAAGGGATTATTTTGACCCAATACAGAATGCTTTGGAAAAAACACCTGATAAAGGATGCTGCCAAAATCAGCGCATAAGCTCCAGGAATAATATCTGAGAAAGAAATACCTGATACAGGAGGTCTCCACAAACAGAACCACTCTGTAATTGACAGTACTGGCCTAAAACAGTTCTTCCTCCTATTGGATTCCTCTGAAATACTAGTTCTTCGATAAGTTACCCCCCCTTCAAATCCCGAGAAAGGATATAGGGAAAAAGGCCCCGGTTTATTTTATGATTTTATCCCTGTCCGCAGCTCAGGAAAATGGAGTTTAAATCTTCCTTCTTCTTATGGGGAATTAAACCTTTATTTAAAGATGTTTGGGTAAAAAACCTAGCTTGCTCCGGGCCTGGGCCTGTTTACATATACTTTGAAAGAAACCTGAAAAATTCCTTTTTAAGGCTATTGTATAAATTTCTTTCTATTTCTATGCGGTTCCTGGTTTCAATATGGTTTTTAACAAGGAGCTGATCAAGGACCTCCTCTGCTTTTTTTGAGTGTTCGGCAATGTCGGTTTCGTGATGGTTGATCTCATTTTGGAAGGTAGCTATGTGCTCCCCGTGGAGAATAAACTGATTTTGAAAGTGCTCCAATTGGGCCAGCACCTCCTTATCGCTCCATCGGGATACCAGTTCACTCAACCGGTTATTAAAGGATTTAAGTTCATCTTCCCAAAAAAGAAGTTCGGCTCTCCATAGTTTGTGCTCAAAATGCAAATCTGAATTAAAAATAACAGGTGTTTCCATAGCATTATATTTTATCTATTAACGTAATTCTTGTGAAAAATCAGCTCCTAAAATTAGGAGAATCTAAAATAAGCTAGGCTTCAATTTTAAAGTGCACCAGGGGTTTTTAAAAGCCGTGTTCAATAAAAACAAAACCTTAAATTTTGATCAATCTCTTTCCTAAAACGCGTTCCAGATCTTCCAAATAAACCACCTCCATTTTCAGGAGTAATTTTCCCAGATTTTCCAATTCTGACTTGTGGTCCAGCAATAATCTTTTAGTTCTTTCATAGGCATTTGCAATCAAAAGCTGCACCTCTTTGTCTATTTTTTCAGCCATATTCTCAGAGTAGGGTTTCCCCAATAAGCGTTCATTTTCCCCTGTAGAATCGTAAAAACTCATCGGGCCAATCTGCTCTCCCAACCCGTAATATGCCACCATGCTATAAGCTTGCTTTGTCACCTTTTCCAGGTCGTCCAGGGCCCCGGAGGAAACCTCGTTAAAGATGATCTCCTCTGCAGCACGCCCCCCCAATGAGGCGCAAATCTGATCTAAAAATTTAGTTTTGGAAATGATTTGATGTTCCTCCGGGAGATACCAGGCGGAGCCCAAAGATTTTCCGCGGGGAATAATGGACACCTTCACCAGGGAATCTACATTCTTTAAATACCAGCTAACAATGGCATGACCGGCTTCATGGTGTGCAATTATCTCCTTTTCCTTCGCGGAAATTATCTTGCTCTTCCTCTCCAACCCGCCGACCACCCTGTCCCGTGCCTCCATGAAATCTGATTGATCTATCTTGTTCTTTTTTTTACGTGCCGCAATCAGGGCTGCCTCATTGCATAAATTGGCAATATCTGCTCCGGAAAACCCCGGACTAAGGGAGGCTAATTGCGACACATCCACCTGATCACTTAATTTTAATGGCCTTAGGTGAACTTCAAAGATTTCCTCCCGTTCTTTTTTATCGGGAAGTTCCAAATAAATATGCCGGTCAAATCTTCCGGGGCGCAGTAATGCCTTGTCCAGGATATCGGCACGGTTGGTTGCGGCCAGGACAATTACCCCCGTATTGGGGCCAAAGCCATCCATTTCTGTCAACAACTGATTTAAGGTGTTTTCTCTTTCATCATTTGCCTGAAATGAATTCGCTTTGCTCCGGGTCCTGCCCACCGCATCTATCTCATCTATAAAAACAATGCTCGGTGCTATTTCCTTGGCCTTTTTAAACAGATCCCGTACCCGGGAGGCTCCTACCCCAACAAACATTTCCACAAATTCTGATCCTGATAAGGAAAAAAAAGGAACCTCAGCTTCCCCGGCTACCGCTTTTGCCAGAAGGGTCTTTCCTGTTCCCGGGGGGCCAACAAGCAAAATCCCTTTTGGGATCTTAGCCCCAAGCCGGGTATACTCCTGTGGGTTCTTAAGAAAACTCACGATCTCCTCCACCTCGATTTTTGCTTCCCTCAAGCCGGCTACATCCTTAAAAGTTACGGTGCTTTTTGTGGTATTGTCCATCAGCTTGGCCGTGGATTTGCCAAAATTGAACATGGACCCCCCAATTCCCCCACCTCCTCTTGTAAATCCGCGCAGCAAGAGCATCCAAAACAAAAAGATAAGCACCAGGGGCAGCAACCAGGCAAAATCCCGAATCCAATTGGTGCGATTTTCATATTTTATTTCAACCTTTTCCAGGGAAGAATCCCTTTGAGCCTGTTCCATTTTGTTTTCAAAACTCTCTACGGAACCTATTTGAAGCATATAATGCGGTCCAACCCCTGATGGAGTCGGGGTTTTGGATATATCCTGATATTTTTGATCTCCAAGCTTTTCTTCCTTGATGAAAATTTCCGCTACCTCTTTATTTACAACTACAATTTTGGCTACCTCCCCTTGGTTTAACATACTTTGTTCAAACTCAAGCCAGCCTATTTCCCTGGCATTGAACCCGGGTTTGTTGAATAATGCAAACAGTATAAAAAAAATAAAGATGAGGTATAACCAATAGCCACGGGAACCCCCCGGGGATTTCTTTGGAATGTTTTCTCCGGGGCGTTTCTCCCCTTGCTCTTGCTTTTGCCTGTTATCCATTTTGCGGTACCTATAATTCGATCTAATGCCCCCATTTTCAGGCAGGTGCATTTTATTGTTTTAAAGTTATTGGAAATTATCTTAGCTTAAAATGATATAAATCAGGATAAAAGAGGGATCGAATATTTATATTACTCAACAGTTAAAAGGGAATTGAAAAAAGAAGATAGGTATTCTAAATTAATTCTTTGATCCGGGTAAAAAACAGGATTCTTCGAAGCAGCAAAATAAACAAATCAGCACCAGAAAATGAGCCTCTATTTTATCGCACTTATACCACCTCACAGGCTCCGGGAGCAGATCAGAGCCTTTAAAAAAGAAATTGAAGCACGCTCCGGGGCAAAACATGCCTTAAAATTACCTGCCCATATTAGCCTTAAAATACCTTTTGATTTCAAAAAGGAAGAGGAACCCCTTCTGATAAGGACCCTGCAGGCGCTTGCGGGGCGAAACTCTGTATTTGAGATTGAATTATCCGGTTTTGACTATTTTAAATCGGGGGTTATTTTCGTTAAACGTACAGATCACGCTCCCATAGTTGCCCTTCACGACACCCTGGGAAAGGTTTTTGCCCAGAGATTAGGGGGAACTAAAAATAAGGAGCCCTCCCGGTCTTATCCTCATATGACCGTTGCCACCCGGGATTTAAGCCATGAGTTTTTTGGTGAGGTCTGGGCCGAATTTAAAGACCAGGAATTCCATGCCTGCTTTGAAGCCGAGGGTTTTTA
>JBGSWA010000269.1:0-16691 GCA_041752645.1 Gillisia sp.
GTATATTTAAAGAGCAATCAAAATTAGCCTGCCTATTGACTTATCTCTACTCTTTTTAACGATTTTAACATCAACCTAAAACGTATCAAATTATGGCGAGAGCAATGTTTGAATACACCAAAACAATACTGTATAAAGTAAGTTTTGATGCCACACTTTTCTGTAAGGAAGTGAAAAAAGCTATTCAAAGATTATTACCTCATGAAATTGAGGAATTAAAAATCTGGATTATTTCACTGACAAGACAGAATCCGGAATTAAATTCATGTTTAATATATTTAAATTAAAATAAAAGCGGCCTAACGGTCGCTTTTATTTTTGGTTTTACTGTAGTTAAGCGGACTGATTATTTTTACGTTTTGAAAAGTGATTGCTCCTTTGATAACCCCTGCAATGGTGACTCTCAAAGCTTCAATGATCTGCATTTTGAGTTCGCTTTTATTAAAGATCAAACTGACCTCCCTGGCAGGAACAGGATCTTTGAAGGTCCTTAAATTTTTCTTTTGGGTTTCATTGAGGTCCAGAGTGTGCAGATATGGTAAGAGGGTCATTCCCAGGCCTTCATTTGAGAGTTTTATAAGGGTTTCGAAACTGCCGCTTTCCAGTTGAAAATGATCTCCATCATAATTTCTGGAGGCCTTACACAAATTGAGAATACCATTCTTAAAGCAATGCCCGTCTTCCAGAAGTAACATATCATCTATATCCAGGCTCTCAATGGCTATTTTGTCGGTTTTTGCCAATCTATGGTTCTCCGGGATATAGGGTATAAAAGGCTCGTAATACAACACCAGTTCCTTAATATCCTCCATCTCCAGCGGAGTAGCCGCAATAGCTGCATCCAGGTGTCCTTCTTTTAGGCGTTCAATTATAGTTTTGGTGTTAAGCTCCTCGATTTTAAGCCTTACCTTGGGATATTTTTTTATAAAATTGTTGAGGAACATCGGCAATAAAGTAGGCATAATAGTAGGAATTACCCCCAATCTAAAGGTGCCTCCGATAAAGCCTTTTTGCTGATCTACGATATCCTGAATACGGTCGCTCTCGTCGACAATATTCCTGGCCTGGCTGACTATTTTCCGGCCAGTTTCGGTCAGCTGTATTGGTTTTTTACTTCTGTCAAAAATCAGAATATCTAATTCGTCCTCCAGTTTCTGTATTTGCATGCTCAAGGTGGGCTGAGTTACAAAAACTTTTTGCGCTGCTTTTGTAAAATTTTGATGTTCGGCAACTGCCAAGACATATTTTAACTGGGTAATTGTCATAAAATTTATTTTGAACTCTTACAAAAGTATTGATATTTTCTATTTAAAGTTCTCTTTTGTATTAATTTACCTATTGTTTAACGAATAAGTCTAATATTGAACTTCATGGGGGATCCCGTGAGCTCAAATTTTGCGTCATTCCACTGAGGCGGACCATTCTGATCCATTTTGTTATTTGATACGCCATAGGACTCTATGGGCCTGCCGGTGGGTTCAAAATCCATTTGCCCATTGCCGTTTTTATCGTGAAAACAGGAAATGGCATAGCTGCCCGGTAGAATATTTTCAAAGGTAATTCTAGCAGTTCCGTTCGCGATTTCACTTTTTGCATTGTATTTTGGTTTGGCTTTCATAAAGGTGATTTCGGTGTATAGCCCGAATAATACAGCTCCGTCATTGGAGTCTAAATTTTCAATAGTGACGGTGATTCTCGAGGTATTATTTGATTGCCCCTGGAATTGCTGTGCCAGGAACAGGGTGATAAGTAGGGCAATGGTTTTCATAATTGTCTGATTTTTGTCATTTCAAAGTTAACACTCTTTAAGACACCACTCTTATAAGAATGGTCATTTCAAAGTTAAAACTCTTTAAGACACCACGCTAATAAGAATATGTTACAACAATCCCCTGGCTTTAATTTCCAGATATTTATTGATGGTATTGATGCTGAGATCTTCTGGAGAGGTGAGCAGGGAATGGATGCCACATTGCTGTAATTTTTTTGCCATCAGTCTTTTTTCAAAGGCAAATTCTTCGGCAATGGTTTGATGGGCAATCTCGGAAACCGACTCCACCTGGTTCAAAATGATCTTATTAAGTTCAGTATTTTCAAAGAAAATGACCACCACTACATGTTTTTTGGAAAGGGCCATTAAAAAAGGAAGTTCCCTCTCCAGGGAATTGCTGTGTTCAAAATTTGTGTAGATCATCAGTAAACTTCGCTGTTTTATGTGGCCTTTAACTAGGGAATATAACAATCCGAAATCTGTGTCCAGAAACCCGGTTTTGATATTATAAAGGCTTTCCAGCAATTTCTGAAGCTGCGTTTTATTTGAACTTGCCGGTACCAGAGATCCCATCAAATTGGAAAATGAGAGCATTCCGACTTTATCCTTTTTCTTTAAAGCTACATTTGAAAATGCAAGACAACTATTTATTGAATAATCCAGCAAACTTAAACCCTTAAAAGGCATTTTCATTACCCGCCCGGTATCTATAAGTGAATATACAGGTTGTGCTTTTTCGTCCTGAAACTGGTTCACCATTATTTTGGCGTGTTTTGCAGTGGCTTTCCAATTGATACTTCGGCTATCATCCCCGGGAACATATTCTTTTATCTGTTCAAATTCCTGAGTGTGGCCTATACGACGGATCCTTTTTAAACCAAATTGCCTGAGTTTATTGTCTATAGCCAGAAAATCATATTGTTTCATTTGAATAAAGGAAGGATACACCTTTATGCTTTGATCCTCATCAAAGATCCTGCGTTTTTTGACCAATTTTAAACCGGAGGAAACATACAGATTTAATTTTCCAAATTGATATTCTCCCCGTTTTACGGGGCGAACACTGTATTCAAAATCGGATTTTTCCCTGGCTTGGATTTCCATTTTTTTGGAAAAATCCCGCTTTTGAAACTCAACGGGAAGTTCCTCGATTATTTCGATAAAAACCTTAAAATTATACCCGTTCTCCAGCCGCACCCTGATGGGGTTTTGATCGGAATTCGAGAGTTTTTCCGGAAGTATCCGCCTGGCAGCCATTCCTTTTTTTGAAAAGAGGATGATGGCATCCAAAATTGTGAAAACCATCAGCAATACAGCTAAAATCCACGCAAGAGCATATAATGGAAAAATCCAATAGGAAAACAGGAAGATTATTGCGATGGTAAAAATCGCGACAAAAAACCTTTGTTGAAAATAAATCGATTTTAAAAACCTGCTCACTTATCTTGGAATTTCTATGGTATTGGCAATGAGATCTATGACATTTTCCTGGGTAAGCCCTTCCATTTCCCTTTCCGGAGAGAGGAGCACCCGGTGGGCCAAAACGGGTACCAATACTTTTTTAATGTCTTCCGGAATCACAAAATCCCGTCCCTGAATGGCAGCCATGGCCTTTGAGGCATTCATCACCGCAATGGATGCGCGGGGAGAGGCGCCAAGATATAAATGCGGATGATTCCTGGTCTTGATAACGAGCTGTGCAATATAATTCAGGAGTTTTTCCTCCACCAATACGCTTTGGATCTGGATTTGTAATTCCTGAAGTTTCCCGGGGGTTAACACCTCTGTGATATCAGCATCGGGCGTTGCGCCTTTTCTTTGATGATGCGATTGAAGGATCTGGATCTCCTCTTCCGGGCTTGGGTACTCCACCTTGATTTTAAATAAAAACCGGTCGAGTTGTGCCTCCGGTAAAGCATAGGTTCCTTCCTGATCTATTGGATTTTGTGTTGCCAGCACCATAAAGGGAGGTCTCATGGGATATCGTGTTCCGTCTATGGTGATCTGCCTCTCCTCCATTACCTCAAAAAGCGCTGCCTGGGTTTTTGCAGGTGCCCGGTTGATCTCATCTATTAATATGATATTGGAAAAAATAGGGCCTGCCTTGAATTCAAATTCTATTGTTTTTGGATTTAACACGGAAGTCCCCAAAACATCACTCGGCATGAGGTCCGGGGTGAATTGTATCCGGCTGAATTCGGTTTTCAGGGTTTTTGCGAACAGTTTTGCGGTTAAGGTCTTTGCCACTCCCGGTACACCTTCAATTAAAACGTGGCCGTTTGCCAAAAATGCGGTAATCAGAAGTTCTATAAAATTTTCCTGACCAATAATAACCTTTGCCAACTGGGATTTTATATCCCTTACCGCGTTTTGCAGATCTTCCAGCGCAATGCGGTTATTAAAGTTTATTTCAGGGTTTTCGGAGGTTTCGTTATTCATCATTCGGGTTGTTTAAAAGATTGGATCACAACAGCGAGTTGCTGCAATTCATTTTTTGTGATCTCAGGTTTATTTGTAAGCTCCTTTATTTTTTTGAAAAGAGCGTCAGTTTGGGGGATGCTGCGATCGCTCTTTGCAGAGACTTCCTTATAAAATGCTTCCTTCTGCACAGAGGTGTCAATCCTGTACCGGGTTCTAAGATAATCATAAAAATGCTGTACTTTTTTTATAGCAAGAGCCTTGTACTGCTTTTGTTCCAGATACAGCTCGGCGATGGTTCCGGAATATTCATAGGTTTGATTCCTGATAGGTTCAATTACAGGAATTGCACGTTGTTTTCTTTTTCCTTCAAAAATGATGAAGAGAACACTTCCGAAAAGGGCAAAATAATAGGCCCATTTTAAAGCCCTGTTTTGCAATAAAATGTACAGAGGTGAGGTGTAAAATGCTTTTCCGGTCTTGTAATAACGGTCCCAATAAACAGTTTTTGCACCCTCGAGATATCCTAAAACAGCTTCGGCATAGTTGAAGTTTGCCTTGGAAAGCAGGAAATAGTTGCTGAATGCCTCCGGGGTGCTATGCATATAGATATTTCCCTTTCCAAATTCAGCTTTTAGAAAATTTACATGTGTCCCCTTTATTGATTTAAAGGAGTTTAATGCGGAAATCCCTAAGACGGAGTTATTTAGGGTGTCAATTTTACTGAAATAAACCAGCGGTAGCTCATGCTCATATTTGAAGGGAACTGATTGCTTTAATTTGGGATGAACCAAATTTATGAACGGTTGTGAGGAAAGCCCTGCCGCTGGAAGTTTTATGGCCGTTTCAAGATTGAGTGTATCGAGCAGATTCTGGCTGAAGGAATTTGCAGAAAGAAATAACGTATTTCCATCATTTACCCAGGTCAATAATTTTTTCAATTCAGCATCGTCAAAACTTAAAACATCATTTAAAAAGAAATAGGTGCCGCTGGGCTCTTGATTTAGAAATTCAAAAGGGGGAACGCTGAGCTTTTCAATATTGGCGGAAGTACTTTCTTTCCAGGATTCATACAAAACAAGGCTGCCTAGGGCTATTTTATCTGTTTCCAGGTAACTCGGGTTCCAGTTAACGGGTTCAGGTTCGCTCGCCTGAAGATAGGTCAGCAATAAAACCAACAGCAAAATTCCGCCAAAAGCTATTTTAAAACTTTTATTCATCCGGATTTGTTTTTGTGGAGGTTTGCAGCTCCTGAAAGTAGCGTTGCGCCAGATGAAAATCCATCTCAGAAATTGAAAAATTTCCGTACCAGATAAAATCATAGATTCGCATTACTTTCTTTAGATCAGTGTGGAGGTACCCTGGCTTAATTTCATTTAAATATTCTGAATTGGTTTTCTGAAATTCGTAGTTGATCAGTTTTTTTTTGTGGAGCTGCTGCAGGAGCTGCAGGTAATAATAACGAACGGCCAGGCGGTAATCTTTTTCTTTTATCGCGTCATCTATCAATTCTCCGATATTTTCAGATCGCATAATTGTTTCTTCATTATTTAAAAACACCTGCGGGGATTCCTGTTCTTCCAATAAGGATCTCGCCGGAATTAGCCTTATAAAAAGCCAGATCATCAGTCCAATAATCCCCCCCAGGATAAGATAGGGAAGGGTCTTGAGTAAAATAGCCACAAATTCGTACGCCTTGTAATCCCCGAATAACCAATCTGTAAATTGCTGATAGCGCATATTTACCCATCGTTTAAAACGGGTCCACCAGCTGTCCTTATCAAGGTTTCTCAAATAATCAAGGGAGGGGTCCTTTTTAAGCTCGGTTATTTTTTCGGAATCAAAATCTAATGGATTCAGGTGTTCCGAGGCATCATATTGCACCCGATTTTCCTCCGGGGAAAGAGAATCCTGCGCAATTACAGCAAGAGAGCAGCACACCATCAAACAAAACAAAACCCAGGATAACCTCATAGCATTTAATCTCCTAATTTATCAATAGTTTCATAGGTGCCGGTCAGGTTTTTATGTTCATTTAAATTAAAATAAATAAAAGCCAGGGCAATAACGAAGATGGAGGAGAGCAAATATTGGATCACTGATGAGAGTACGTTGAGCAGGATAAAAACCCAATCGGAATAGGAAAGCGGATCTGCAAGGGAGCCTTCCTGGGCCACGGTAAACATTTTCATAAAAGTGTATATAATAAGTGGAAGCTGGAAAACAAGTCCAATTACATATACAAGCAACCAAATAACCAGGAGGGAGAAAAATGTGGTCCACCAGTGATCTTTAACCAGTGAAAATCCATAAGAAATTGAATCGCCCAGGGTCATTTTATTAAATACAAGAACCGCTGCCACCAGGCTAAGAGGCACCATCAGGTAAATTCCCGGGATAATAAATAATATCAATCCGGTAAAAACAATAATTGCTGAGAGGATAAAGACCAAAAACAATTTTCCCAGATCCTCCTGAGCCCCGGATTTAATTTCGGCCTCATCGACCATGCCTTTATTTTCAATATATGATTTTATATAATGAAGTATTGTGCCGTAAAGCGAGGCGTAAAACAGCATTAAGGTAACTGCCAATATAAAAAATGGAATGAGAAATTCTCCGGAATTCCCTTCCATGGCCGCCAGCGGACTCCCAGCCACCGAATAGGTGTAATAAGCCAGTGCCGCAATCAATAAAATGAAGGTAGGGCCTACCGCCTGGGTAATGCTTTTGAAAAGAGGTTTGTAATTTTCTCTTAAAAACTTAAAGGTCACACTAATTATTTCCCCGAGTTCCCGGTGTTTTTTAAACTCAATGTATTGGTTTTGCATGCTGCTGTTTTAGCTTGTTTAAATGAAATGGATAATACACATAATAAAACAAAATGCTCAGAAAAGAAAGGCTTATTATTAAAATAGCCAGCCAATCGGGCATATTGGTTTGACGCGTGACAAAACCCTCTAGGAATCCTGCAACTATAAAAAAAGGAATGGTACTCAACACAATTTTCAATCCGATTTTTATTCCCTGGATAAAGGAGCTCAACCGCGTATAGGTTTGCGGGAAAAGGATGCTTTTGCCTACTACCAGGCCGGCACATCCGGCAACTATTATTACAGATATTTCGATGGTGCCGTGAATCCATATTGTCCTGGCCGATTCCCAAAGCATTCCGTTCTGATAAAAAAAGTACTGAAAAGAACCCAACATAATGGCATTCTGCATTAAAACAACGGCCGTGCCCAATCCGGCTAAAATCCCCAAAGTGTAAGCCATCAGTGCAACCCGAATGTTATTAATGGTTATTCCCAGGAACATATCGAGTTGTCCCATTTGTTTATAGACTGCCATGGGATCATTTTTTTCGATGTTTTCCAAGCTCATATTGACATAAGCATCCCCTAAAATTGCGCGCACAAAAGCCCCGTCGCTGGATGCCGAAAAAGCACCTACGGCGATGAATATTGCAAAGATCAGGAAGCTTAGCAGCAATTGTTTTTGAAAACGATAAAAAGCCAGGGGAAAGTCTTTGGAATAAAATCTCCAAAATGCATTTCCCGGTTCTTTTTTGTTGGTATAGATCCTTTGGTGGGCAGACCCAGCCAATTCATTTAAATAAGCAGCGGTGTTGCTACCGGGATAAAAGGTTTTTGCATAGCTTAGATCATCAGTAACCTCCCGGTAAAGTGCAGAAATAATTTCGGGAGCAATTGATTTTCTACCCTGAAGCTCCTGTTCGAATTTAAGCCATTTAATCTTATTTTGCTTGACGAAAGCAGCCTCTCGCATAGGTAGTTTATATTTGTACCAAAGAAACGTATTAAATGGATGAATTTCAAATAGAAACCGCTCAAAATATAGGGATACAACAAAATGTTGCCGGAATAGGAGATAGGATCCTGGCCTTTCTGATTGATATTTTAATTATTGCAAGTTATGCCATTCTCATCTCTTTTGCCATTGCCGGTTTGGGCCTGGACCAGGGGGAACAATGGGTTTATTATTTGACAATAGGTTTGCCGGTGTTTTTATATTATTTGCTTTGGGAAAGCCTTAATAACGGGCAATCGCCCGGAAAATCAGCACTTGAGATCCGTGTGGTGAAGCTCGATGGTTCCCGGCCGAGGTTTAGCCAATATTTAATAAGGTGGTTGCTCAGGTTAGTGGACATTAGTTTTAGCAGTGGAAGTATTGCGGTGGTTACGATCCTCTTAAACGGTAAAGGTCAGCGTTTAGGAGATCTGGCGGCAGGGACCAGTGTGATTTCTGAAAAAAAACAGCTGAGTTTTTCTAAAACTTTGTCGGTGGAGCTTCCCGATAATTATTTGCCGCGTTATCCCCAGGTCACTTTGTTGAAGGACAAGGATATTCAAAACATTAAAAGCGTGTATCAAAAAGCCAGGATCCAGGGAAATCATAGGGTGATCATACGCCTTTCAGAGAAAATATCTAAAATTTTAGAGGTGCATCCTGAAGAACTCCCTGAAGAATTTGTGCAAAACGTGCTGAGGGATTATAGTTTTTACACACAGCAATAGGAATTATTGCAGGTAAGAGGTCTTGAGTTATGGAGCGCCTCTAATGCCTTGGGTTAAAGAAATTCTCAGTTTCGCAGATTCACGGATACCTTGGAGCTTATACCCCGATTTATTGCGAGCTATTCTGTTATTTCAATTTTCATCCTGATATTGAGCATGGGCCATTCGCCTTCTCCTACATCCTGTCTTGCGATGGTATCCACCACATCCATTCCTTTGGTAACCCTCCCGAATACCGTGTGGTCATTATCCAGGTGATGGGCTCCGTTTTGGCTTAGTACTATAAAAAATTCAAAGGGAGAAGAGGCTTTACTCACGTTCTGCTCGGCATATTTAGCAGCGGAAAAAGCTCCCCGGGTATGCCTGTGGCCGGCCTCAAATTCACTGGGAATTAAATAGGACCCAATATTATTTCTCTTATCGCTGGTCTCCCGATTATCAGAATTTCCTCCCTGGATAACAAAACCTTTAGCCACCCTGTGGAAATAAGTGCCGTCAAAATACCCGCGTTTGGATAAATAGATAAAATTTGCGCGGTGCAAGGGTGTATCATTATAAAGCTGAACTTGGATATCTCCAAAGCTGGTACTGATCCTTATACGGTTTTCGGGGTTTTCCTTTCCAAATTGAGTTAAAAACGGGATCAATTCCTCCTGGGTCAAAACCGGGTAATCACTTAATTTTATCTCGGGTTCCTCTATATCACCCGCTTTCTGTTCTTGAATTTTCAGGCTGTCTTTTTCCGGTTCTGCGCGGTTTAACGGCGCCTTACCAGTATTGTTTCTGGATTTTTCCTTATCTTCACAACTTGCAAAAATCAGGAATAATACACTTAGAACTATTGATAGCTGTCGTATCATGGATTTTGATGAATTTAAATATAAGGTCTCAAATTTAAAAAATTTAAAACTCCCCGGGGTAGAAGCACAGCATAAATTAGCTCCAAGTATACGTATTAAAGAATTGGAAAAAATGGATATTGCGACCAAAAACCCAAATAAGGCAGGGGTAATGGCGGTATTTTATCCCGATACATCAGATAAAACCAATTTTGTTTTGATCCTGCGGAAGACCTACAAAGGAGTTCATTCCAACCAGGTCGGATTTCCAGGGGGACGCCTGGAAATTTTTGACAAAAACCTTGAACATACCGCCTTAAGGGAAACCGAGGAAGAGGTTGGAATCCCCCAGGGGGAGGTAGAAGTTGTTAAGAAGCTGACGGAACTCTACATTCCACCGAGTAATTTCTGGGTGCATCCATATGTGGGTTTGCTTGATAAAACGCCAAATATGGTGCCTCAGAAATCAGAGGTGGAAAAAATTTTGGAAATAAATATCGAGGAACTTTTAAATGAAAAAAATTTGATCAGGCAAAAACTCAGTACCTCTTACTCCGGCAATATAGAAGTTCCCGCATTTTCACTCAGCGGTCACGTTGTCTGGGGTGCCACGGCTATGATGCTAAGCGAACTAAAGGAATTGCTGAAAGAAGTATTATAAATGGAAATACTCCCTTTGAAACTCCCTTAAAATCATATCAAAAAAACGTACTAAAATAACAATGAAATTTATGAGATGGTTTAAAAGAAACCCCTTTGGACATATTCTTTTCTTTAAAAAGTGGCTCATTCGTATTTTTGGATTTCTTACCCATCAGCGGTATTGCGGTTTTAACCAATTGAGAATTGAAGGTTCTGAAATCATCAAAAACCTGCCAGAGACCAATGTGCTTTTTGTATCCAACCATCAGACCTATTTTGCAGATGTGGTGGCGATGTTCCACGTATTCAATGCCAGTTTGAGCGGACGCGTGGATTCCATAAAAAATATCGGATATATCTGGCAACCCAAAATGAATGTGTATTATGTAGCGGCCAAAGAAACCATGCACGCAGGATTGCTCACCAGGATAATGGCTTATGCCGGTGCGGTAACTGTAGAAAGGACATGGAGAGACAAGGGGAAGGAGGTACATCGCGATGTGAATTTAGGTGATACAGAAAATATTGGATTGGCTTTAAAAGACGGGTGGGTAATCACCTTTCCACAAGGGACCACAAAACCTTTTAAACCGATCAGGAAAGGAACAGCTCACATTATCAAACAATATAAACCCATAGTAATTCCGGTGGTCATTGATGGATTCAGACGATCTTTTGATAAAAAAGGCTTTCGGATCAAGAAACGCGGAATACTTCAATCTTTTCAGATCAAACCAGCGCTGGATATAGATTATGAAAATGAAACTGTGGAAGAAATTGTAGAAAAACTGGAGTATGCCATTGAGCAGCATTCTTCTTTTTTAAAGGTTATCCCACAGGAGGTAATAGACGATATTGAAAAATTGAACCAGAAAAGGAAGTGGGAGTATTAAAAGGGATTATAGATTTAAGCCGCACGCTTTAAAAGCCCCTGGAAGGACAAGCTAACAAATACGAGGTTCATAAAATCGGATTTAAAAACTTAACTTTCCATTTCTGCGGCTTTCTGCATCTCTTTGACCGTTTGAGTACTACCATCGTGACTCCATCCGGGAGGGCCAAAAACGTACATGAATTTATGTCTCCAGTTTTTGGTTTTTTTGGTGTCCTCCCAAATATTTTGGTATTCGTGGGTTAGGATCACCCATAGATTGTAGGAATTAGGCGGTGTGGAAACCCCATATGCTATATCAATTGAAACATCCATCTCTTTCCATGTGCCAAAAATTCTGTCAAAAATATTCAAAAACCCTCCGTGGTTTTTATCCATGTATTCCAGGTTCTTCGCATGATGTACCTGGTGCATGGTATGTGTATTAATGAATTTTTCTATAATTCCCATTTTAGGAACATATTTAGTATGCAACTGGAATTGCCACAAGGCTTCAATTCCAAGGCATACCACCAGCATTTCCGGTGGAAAACCTATTATGACGATCCACATATAAAAAAAAGGTTTGTAGAGCACAGTGAACCATCCATTGCGAACGGCTGTCCCAAGATTAAAATTATCAGAGGAATGATGCACGATATGAGCTGCCCAAAAAAACCGTATCATATGATTTTCTCTATGAAACCAATAATAGGTATAATCGTCCAGAAACATACATAAAATCCATATATACCAGGCATATCCGAAGGATTTCCAGCCCATAATATTCATCCTTACCCCTTCGATAACCGGGTTAAAAAATTCGTAAACAAAATTAAAAATAAGAATGACAAAAACGGTTTTTATCAATGCCGCGATTACCGCAGATCCAATACCCATTGACAGGCTTGATACAAGGTCTTTCCACTTATATAGGTCATTGTTGTGGTGGGTTTTACTGTAGGTAAGTTCTAATAGGATAAGTCCTAAAAAAACGGGCACCCCGTAAACCAGGGGGTTTGTAAATTCCATGTGATGAATTTTTAAAAATTTGGGGTAAAACTGATTTTCTGCAAAGGTAAATAATTCTAAGGTTTTAAAAAACAACCGGTTTAAATCTGTGCATTAAAAGACGAGGTAAAGGATTAAAATGGGGAAGCTCCCTAATCCGGGAAGGTTGAAAAAAAATCCAGGAAGGTTTGGTCCTGATCGCAGTCAGGAGCGGGAAATGAAAAGTTTTGCTCCGGAATTCAGGTTAAAAACCGGAGCATGGATACCGGGAAATGTTTGGCTCTAAAAAAATAACCTCAGATTTTGAAAATTAGTAATAAAAGTTAAACGAGTACTACAGATCAGGAGCCTAACAATTCAAGAATGACCTACCTTTAATTCCCGGCTAAAGTCTAATTACATTTCCAACCTCTTAAGTTCCTTATAGTTTTTATGCAATTTTTTGAGTAAAATTCCATAAAGCAAGCGGTAAAATAGCCAGATAAGACCCAAAAACAGGGTCAAAACAATTAGTCCAACACCTATTAACTTTATCCAGTCCAGGGTATCAAAACTATATTTTGTAAGAGTTTGATCCTGAGAATTTATGTGTAGGTAGATCATATAGCTAAATACCACTACTGCAGTCAACCCGTTGTAAATAAGTACATAAGCAATGTAATATTTTACGGTTCTGCGGGTTCTGAGAATGTTTTGCATCAGGGTTGCCGCATCATCCGTAGCTGTTATCTTTTTGTAATTTCGGTAGAACATAAATATGAAAAAGAAGGTGATCGCATAGCCAATGACAAAGAGGACTTCGGTGAAATACTTCAGATTGTATTTTTCCAGTTGTTCCCAATAGTCATCTCCTGAAAACAAGACACTTAAAAAGGTACTGATCAATAATTCCAGTACACTTATAACAAATATCCATTTTACTATGGAAGAGGACTTTTTCCATAGCATATTATAAATCTGGTTATAGCTGAGCTTCGGATAATTAGCATCCTGCTTTTTCCAGTCTTTTTTTAATAATTCCAATTCATCCATAGCAGGTTACGGATTTAAAATATTTTTTAATTTAGTCTTTACTCTGTTCATCTTCACTCGTGCATTTACTTCGCTAATTCCAAGGGTTTCCGAAATTTCCCTGTAATTTTTATCCTCCAGGTATAAAAAAACCAGGGCTTTATCTATATCGTTTAATTCCTTAACGGCACTGTATAAAAGGGTAAGTTGTTGTTCTGTTTCATCATTGTATTCCTCAGCCTTGATCCTGAAGTGAACCGTGTCATAATCCTGGGTCTGAATTCCTCTTTTTTTCTTTCGGTATAAGGTAATTGCCGTATTTAAGGCTACGCGGTACATCCAGGTACTAAATTTGGCATCACCCCTGAATTTTGGATAAGCTTTCCAAAGTTGGATCGTTATTTCCTGAAACAAATCATTATGGGAGGCTTGATCATTGGTGTAAATGCGACATATTTTATGCACAATATTCTGATCTTTCTCCAAATTGGTCACAAACTGATGTTCAAGCGCCTTATCCACAAGCTTTGGTTGGTAAAATATTAGTATTAACTTTTGTCGTATTGTTACAAATGTGCAAAAAATATAATCGCATTGCCTGCTTTATCTAAGTTGTTATAGATTTTATAAATTTAAAATGCATATATTATCCTTAATCAAACCAAAGTTTCTTAGAAAAAGTGGAAAATTTAACGCATCATTATTTTTTTCTTAATTAATATTTCGACTAAGAGATAACTTTATGTAAAACAAGAATATGAATATCCCTAAAACTGATTTGTCCCGTGTGGTAATTATTGGCGGAGGATTTGGTGGAATTTCCCTCGCCAGAAAATTATTAAAAAAAGATTTTCAGGTTGTCTTATTGGACAGGCACAATTATCATACGTTTCAACCTTTATTATACCAGGTTTCTACTGCCGGCCTGGAGCCAGATTCAATTGCGTATCCCTTGCGGAAAATAACACGCGACAGCCCACGGGGTTTTTTTAGAATGGCGGAAGTTACCGGGATAGACGCTGAAAAAAATAACATCCACACAAATATCGGGGATCTTATTTATGATTACCTGGTAATTGCCACTGGATCTGAGACCAATTTTTTTGGCAATAAAAGCATCGAAGAAAACGCAATGAGGATGAAAACCGTTCCTCAGGCATTGAACATTAGGAGTTTGATATTGCAAAATCTCGAACAAGCCGTTATTACTAAAGATCCTGAAGAGCGTAAAGCTTTGCTGAATTTTGTTTTGGCAGGAGCCGGGCCTACTGGAGTGGAACTAAGCGGAGCAATAGCCGAATTTAGAAATGAGATCTTGCCTAAGGATTATCCTGACCTTGTTGCAAATGAAATGCAAATTCACCTTATTGAGGGAATGCCAAGGATTTTGCCCCCAATGAGTGAACATGCCTCTGAAAAAGCTGAAAAATTTTTAAAGGATTTGGGAGTAAAAATTCACCTGAATACCCAGGTTAAATCCTATGATGGAAAATTAGTCACCACCAATACCAATTTAAGCCTCAAAACTGCCACTTTTATTTGGAGTGCGGGGGTCACCGGAGCGCCGGTTAAGGGTTTGAATGCATCGGCATTAATTGAAAGGGCCAATCGCTATAAGGTAAATGAGTTCAATCAGGTAAACGGCTATGAAAATATTTTTGCAATTGGTGATATCGCCGTGATGCAAAGCCAAGAATATCCCAGAGGCCATCCTATGGTTGCACAACCCGCAATTCAACAAGGAAAAAATTTGGCTAAAAATTTGGTTCGAATTTTAAAAGGTGATAAAATGCAGCCTTTTGTATATAATGACAAGGGAACTATGGCAACTGTAGGCAGAAACCGTGCAGTAGTAGATTTAGGCAGGCTGAGGTTTGGTGGTTTTTTTGCCTGGTATATTTGGATGTTTGTGCATTTATGGTTTCTAGTTGGGTTTCGAAACCGTGCCATTACCTTCTTTAACTGGGTTTATAATTACATTAATTACGATAAAGGCGCCCGGTTGATAATACGCCCATTTAAATGGATAAATAAGGTTGAATGACGAAATAGCAGAAAATAAATGTGGCTCCCTCAATGTCATATCACTAAGCCTTCATTTTTTGATTTCCAAACACATAATCATTTCATCCCTGCTAAATTACAGTTCGGTTGCTTTTTTTATGTAGTAGCAATTGGTTGAGTCAATTTTGTCTCTTAATTCCAACCAATTATGAAACTGCAACTGATTATTTTTCTGCTATTTTTATCTTACGGATCACAGGCCCAAACAACTGTTTCAGGAAGGGTATTCGATAGAAAAGGAAATCCGGTTTCTGGGGCTAATGTGTTTCTGGAAGGAACTTATGATGGGATAACTTCCGTTGAAGATGGAACTTTTTCATTCAACACTTCTGTAAGTGGGGAACAGACTTTAGTGGTTTCCTTCATCTCTTTTGAACCTTTAAAAATTCGAAGAGATGTAACTCAGATGATCAAAATGGAGGTCAGACTTGAAGAGGATTTAAACTCCCTGGATGCCGTGATCCTTAACGCCGGTACTTTTGAATCGGGGGATAAGGCCAGGGTTACGGTGTTAAAGCCATTGGATATAGTCACAACGGCCGGAAGCGCCGGGAATATCGTGGCCGCTTTGCAAACATTACCGGGAACACAAATTGTTGGGGAAAGCGGAAGACTTTTTGTTAGGGGAGGGGAAGCCGATGAAACCCAAACTTATATAGACGGGATTCGGGTAGCGCAGCCCTATGGCGCGTCAGTTCAAAACATTCCCGCGCGAGGCCGGTTCTCCCCCTTTTTATTTAGCGGGATTTCCTTTTCCACCGGTGGATATAGTGCTGAATTCGGCGAAGCCTTATCCGGAATCTTACTGTTGAACACCAAAGATAAAGCCGAACAAAATATATCAGAGATAGCACTGATGACCGTTGGTTTGGACTTTGGGAATACCCGTAAATGGAAAAAAAACGATCTTACTTTTAAGGCTTCTTATATCAACCTGGAACCCTATCATTTATTGGTGCCGCAAAAAATAAATTGGAACAAAGCTTTCCAATCACTTTCCGGAGAAGCGGTCTATCGTCATACATTAAAAAATGGGTTATGGAAGATCTATGCAGCCTTTGATGCCTCGCAGTTTGATCTTAACCAGGAAACAATTAATTCCACTTCTCCAAGCAGGACCGATCTTAATAATGACAACTTCTATTTCAATACTTCCTACAACGGGTTTTTTGGAAACAATTGGCAAATTATAAACGGGCTCAGTTATGGGTATAGCAATAATAAAATCGATTTGAATTTGGATAAGGTAAATAATACCGAACTCGCCACGCATATTAAAACCAAATTCAGCAAACGATTCTCGGATCAATTAAAACTTTCCTTTGGGACCGAACTATTTTACACCCGGTTTGATGAAGATTTTATCTCAGGGTCTGTTAATTTCCAAAGCGGTTTTGATCAATATCTCACTGCTATGTTTGCTGAAACAGATATTTTGTTTTCCCGGAAATTTGCACTGAAATTAGGATTAAGAGGTTCTTATAATGATTATTTGAATGAAATCAATGTTTCCCCAAGAATTTCTT
>JBGSWA010000270.1:0-2508 GCA_041752645.1 Gillisia sp.
TTGTTTTACGGGAATTCTCACCGGTTTTTGTATTTTCTTTTCGCTAATGTTTAATTTGAAAAATTCCTGTATCTTTTTTTCAAAATTCTGATCTATTTCCTTGTGTGATTGTTTCAACAATTTGTTTATGGTCTTGTAAAAACGCTCATCCCGATAGGGTTTTAATATAAAATCAAAGGCTTCATAATCAAAAGCATCTATGGCATAATTTTCATAAGCTGTGATGAATACAACTATAGGTTTTGGAGTTATATGTACATTTTGCAATACCTCAAAACCATTCATGTCCTTCATATTAACATCCAAGAAAACAAGATCCGGCTTTAGTTCATTGATCCTCGAGATTGCAGTTTTTCCCTCAGAACATTCCTCTATTACGGTAATTTGCTCAACAGAAATGAGCAGGTTGGAGATTCTTTTTCGGGCAAGGCTCTCATCATCTACTATAAGTGCTTTCATTAGTTTTTTAACTCATTGGCTACCTTGCAATTTAATCAAAATATGATTCATTTCACTAAAGTACAGATGATTAACTTAAAATTCTGAAAATTTGTAATGCAGGATGGAAATGTTTAATAGATATTGGGAGTGCTCAAAATTTTTTAGAAAGAAATGGGGGTAAATCTGGGTAAAAATTTCAATGGAATACCAAAGACCTTTGTCCAAGAAAAGTTTTCAAACTTATGGTAATAAATTTTTTTAACAAGAGTTAAAAGCCAGGATTCAGGATTTATGAAAAAACCTGATACTTCTTATCTAATAGAAGCAAGAGTTAGTAGCCAGGAATCCGTATTAAAAAACTTCTAACTTCGGTTTACCTAACCCCTAGTTATTCCCGAAGAAGTTTTAATTTTTGTTCTTCAAATTCGGTTTGTGTCAGAATACCGGCATCTACCAGGTTTTTCAGTTTTAGAATTTCATCTGCCACACTCATTTTCGAGCCTCGGAAATTTTTGAGTGCATCCGACATTGCCTGGGAAGTTCTTCTCTGTGTATTTGCCATAATATTGACCATGCAGAGTTTGCGAATTTGGTCGGCATCTTTTTTTCCAAAACCGTTTACAATTATTGGATCAGAACCGGTGCTTTTAAAATTTAAGGTCGCACCAAAAATGTGTTTATTGACGGTAATTCCCGTAATATTCTGAAAATCCAGGTTTTCCGTATCTACAGAGATCATATGCCAGTTTCGGCGTTTGAATTCCACCCGGTTTTTATCAATTGTAAGAAGGTTAGGAGTAAATGGATGATAATCTCCCTTTAAAGCCCGTAAAAGATATTTTGAGCTGAAGCTTAATTCTTCTGCCATAATGGTTTGATTAATTTATAACACAATTTAAATTCAAACTACATTGGTTAATGGACATTGAATTTTGGCTACAACCGTAAATTTAATCGTTTAATTGAAGTTTTACAGGTAGTTTAACTTTTCATTGTTTATTGAGTTTAATAGATGTGAGAAAGTGAAAAGGGACAAGAGCCAGGACTAAGTTTTTATTTCTCATTTTCATTTTTTTTCATCTGATATAAATCATAGTCCCGGATTTTTTTTAGGTTATTTTTATTATTAGTGTAAAAAATTTGGGCGTCGATTATCTAAAGGTGTATTATAAATCTTGTAATTATGAAAGGACCAAGGAACAACCGGATATGGGTGGATTATGCTGCTTATTTTATTGAATACGACGGCATTAACGACATGATTGTCGATGCAATAGAAGCCCCAACGGCAAGCCGACTATGGGAAAAAGGGGAGAGCGATAACAAAACACGGTTTTCTGAAAATGCTCGGCAATCTTCCCCCATTGAATACAACAAACGAAATAATGAACAGGAGGAACTCAAGCAATATTTTAAAATGCTGGAAAAAAATCTGGAAGGCTACCGGGATATAGTTTTATTTGGACCAGAAATTGCAAGGGATACGTTTTATAAACGAATTTCCGAAAAGCACTTTCTTTAAGGCAAAAGGATTTCGGTACAGATTAGTGATAAATTGACCGAAAACCAGATGGTTGCTTTTGTGGAGGATTATTTTGAAACCAAGTAATAGCCTAATTTATCAGTAATTTCTTAATTTTGATCAGTGGATTCCATGCTGCACCGTTAATCAGTGTTAACAGGATCCCTCAAAAAAGCATTTCTATTTTGGCGGCCCCTTTAATAAAATAAATTTTCGGTTACAACAATATTTTATGCCATAGATGCTAACTAACCAGGAGATTTATATTCTTTTTTGTATATCCGGTTAGTGTCCACTGGCTGTAATGCTTGCTATTACAAGCCTATCAAATAATCTGTTACCGAAATACCTCCTATTCAGCTTGCAAACAAACTCATTGAGGTATAATTGTAGGTATTTTTTTTTTGATTTTGTGATAGGTGCCAACGAAATTTCTTTTGGCATTGCTGATTGCAATGTGTACCCATTTTAGGGTTTCCTTGGTGGTCTGTTCACTCGATTTTTCGGTTATATGTAGTTCTACATAATCTGCGATGTCAACATAG
>JBGSWA010000271.1:0-3411 GCA_041752645.1 Gillisia sp.
AAGCATTTAATGAAGACGATCCACTAAATCCAAAAGTAGCAGATTTATATGGTATTGTGATGGGTACTTCCCACCACGAACCTATGATGCGTGCACAAAAGGAATGGGGGAATCACCGCGAGGAATATGGTAATGGACAATGGAACTATAAGACCAACGAGGCGGGCCTGAAGGATTTTTGGAGAGACGGGATGGAGCGAAACAAAAATTACGAGAATATTGTTACCATGTCCATGAGAGGGGATGGGGATTTACCAATGGAGGATGCGGGAAGCGCCGAGGAAACCTTTGGAGTGTTGGAAAAAATTATGTCAGATCAACGAAAAATCATCAGGGAGGTTACAGGAAAACCTGCGGAAGAGACCCCGCAAATCTGGGCTCTTTACAGCGAGGTATTAGAGTTTTACGATCAGGGGATGAACGTTCCTGATGATATGACCCTTCTTTTGGTTGATGATAATTGGGGAAATGTTAGGAGACTGCCCAATTTAAACGAGAAACCGCACCCAGGGGGGTATGGAATGTATTATCACGTTGACCTTCACGGCGCTCCCAGGGCCTATCAATGGCTCAACATGACCCAGATTCAGCATATGTGGGAACAGTTGCAACTCACCTATGATTATGGGGTGGATAGGATATGGATTCTGAATGTTGGGGATCTTAAACCAAATGAATTTTCAATGGATTTTTTCCTGAATATGGCCTGGGCCCCGGAGAGTTTTTCAGCAGATAATCTTTTTAATTACACTGAAAAATTTTGCGCCGAAAATTTCGGGGAACCCCTGGCACCTGAAGCTGCTGAAATCCTGGATGCATATACCAAATATAACAGTCGGGTGACAGCTGAAATGCTGAATGAAAACACATTTAATCTTGAGAGTGGGGAATTCAAAAGAGTCAGGGATGAATATATGGCCCTTGAGGCAAGGGCATTGAGGCAATATCACGAAGATATTTCAGAAGGGCAAAGAGCAGCTTATAAACAGCTGATATTACATCCGGTAAGGGCCATGGCCAATCTTTACGATATGTATTATTCCGTAGCCATGAATCATAAATTAGCTGCGCAAGGGGATTTGAAAGCAAATACGTGGGCCAGGAGAGTTGAAACAACATTTAGGAGAGATTCTTTGCTTTCCGCCGATTATAATTTAAAAATATCCAATGGGAAATGGAATCATATGATGGATCAAACCCATATAGGCTACAGCTCGTGGGATGAGCCTAAGGAGGGAAATATAATGCCAGATATAAAACGGGTTGACTCAGCTATGAGTAGAGCTGGAGGATATGTTTTTAAGGAAAAAAATGAGGTGATTGTAATTGAAGCGGAACATTTTTACCGTAAAGAGTCTTCCAGAAATACCAACTGGACCATTATTCCAAATTTAGGGAGAAGCCTTTCAGGGATAAGCCTGATGCCCTATACAGAATCTACTGAAAATGGATACCTGGAATATAAATTAAAATTTCAGGCTAATAAAGACAGTGTTAAAATCAAACTAATTTTTGACAGTACCCTGCCCTTCAAAAAAAATGGACATCATGTAAGTTTCTCTATGGATAATGAGGCTGAAAGCACTATAAATATTAACCAGGAATTAACCTGGAAAAATAATTATTCGAAGATGTATCCCACCGCAGCGGCCAGGATTATAGAAAAGGAGGTGGCCTTGCCAATAGACAGCAAAACCAAGGAGCATATTTTGAGGTTTAAACCATTGGATGCCGGGGTGGTACTTCATAAAATAATTATTGATCTCGGAGGATATCAAGAAACTTATTTAAAAATGGAAGAGAGTCCCTACACTAAAGAATAATGACTACTCCAGGACTAAAACTTTGAGATATGAAATGAGCATAAGCGGTACTCCATGCAAGGCCCGGGGAAGCGCTGCGAATTACATAAGACCATTAAAAAATAATACATACTTCTTATGAAATATAACCTGCTAATTTTCCTGCTTTTTATTTTACAGAATAGCTACGGTCAAAATCAGAATGATACATCAACTTCTGTATTTGAGTATACAAATCCGGTTACCCGGGATTCTGCTCTCTCGATGAGGGATCATTTTGTCATTAAGGTCGATGATAAGTGGTACAGTACCGGTACCTCAATGCCTGTATGGACGGGCCCTAATCCTGGGGTAAGGTTGTTGGTTTCAGAGGATCTTGTCAACTGGGAACATCATTCCTGGCTAATTGACGCAGAAAAACTTCCGGAAGACTCGCCTTACAATGGCCGTTTCTGGGCTCCGGAAATTCATTTTATCCAGGGAAAATATTGGTTAACCGTCAATAGTGGGAAAGTTACCAAAGAAGATCCAAAAGGGATGGAAACCCACGGGATCTGGTTGTTCAGTGCAGATAAAGTTACAGGACCTTATGAACTGGTAAATGGTCCTCTGACAAATAAGTACAATAACGATGCTACGCTTTTTGAGGATGAGGATGGGCAAACCTATCTGTATTGTAGCGGGAATGGGCTTTTTCAGGCTAAGATAGACCTGCAGAAAGGAAAACTGGAGGGAGGCATAGAAAAATTTATGGCAAAGGATGATCCGGGGAATCCCGATTGGTTAATCGGTGGGATTGAAGGCCCTTTTGTTATAAAAAAGGAAGGTATCTATTATATGTTCTTTTCCTCATGGACCCGTGGGTATGAAGTAGGGCTTCTCAAGGCAGAATCCCCTTTGGGACCCTGGGAATTTGCCTCCAGGGAGCCAATATTCGGTACGCGTAAAAAAGGGTACCGGGCTGAAATGGCAATAGGTGGGGGATACGATGATTTGGAGTTTCAGGATAGTGAAGATCCCTATGCAGAAACCGGCCATAATGCATTGTTTGAAGGTCCGGACGGGAATCTATGGAGTTCCTGTCATTATTTAATGTATGAAAACAGGCCATATCCGTATAGTCAGGAGCTTAAGGATTGGGAAAAAACCCCGCAAATGGGGATTGAACCAGTCCTGTTTAAAGATGGGCTTTTTTACATTGGTGGTCCCACCTGGACCCCACAGAGGTTTAGGTATTGAGGATTTTAATAATAAAAAGCCAGGTCATAAAAAACCAGGTATTGGTTGAGAGGGAAGTTTTAAAAAAAAAAATTAGAAGAAAATAAACCATAAACTATTCTCATTAGAAGTTTTGGGCTCTAAACACATAATTAATTTTAGGAGCAGCCGTAAATGGTTAAAATTTGACGTGGTAGTACTATTTGGATAAGAAGAATCAATAATTTTTAAAAATAAATGCGCTACCATTAATTCAAATTTTAGATTTTATACTCTTCTTTAATATTAGTTGAAATGGTAAATCTGCTGTCCAACAGCATCGGAGCAATACGAAAGAGAATAGTTAGATTATTGGATAATCACTTAGATTTCAGTAATTATAATAAAACAT
>JBGSWA010000272.1:0-15602 GCA_041752645.1 Gillisia sp.
GTTCAGTATTAAACATTTCTTCAAATTCCATTTGATTTGCCGGATAATTCATCCCACCAAGTTACTAATTTACGGGAGAAGATCGGATACCCCATTTAAATTTTATATTTGAGCGAAGGCAATTGCAAGTAATTATACATAAACATTTCATAAAACTCTCTAAAAATTAATATACATTAACAAAATACTGTTTTCATTGATAAATGTTTAACTCTTAAGAGGAAAGTTAAGATATAATTTATTTGCAATTTTGCTAATAAACTAAAAACATCAAAAATGAAAAAATCTTTGAAAAAACTCGAAACTTCGTTACTTCCATCTCAAAGCCTGGGAAGCTCACGAAGGAAATTTTTAAAAACGGGAGGACTGGTCGTGGCCGGATCTGGATTATTGCTTTATTCTTGCAACGATGATGATGACAATAATAACCCTGATCCTGATGAAGTTTTTGATCTTGGAGGGGGAGATCTAGGGATTTTGAACTATGCATATGCCCTGGAACAACTGGAAGCCGCATTTTATAGAAATGTTTTGGATGGGGCTTACTTTGCAGGGGCGGCTGCAGAGGAAAAACAAATATTGGAAGATCTTTATAATCATGAGGTAATCCACCGCGAATTTTTTAAAGTGGCCATCACTGCAGCGGCTCCTTCAGCCAATCAGGTTTTGCCAACCTTGGAGTTCAACTTCAGTGCTGTTAATTTTGGCAATAGGGATGCTGTTTTGGCAACTGCCAAGGTTTTAGAAGACACCGGGGTAGCTGCCTATAATGGAGCAGGAAAATTATTGCAAAATACCGGTTATTTGTTGCTTGCCGGTAAAATTGTTTCTGTGGAAGCGCGGCATGCATCCGCGATTCGGGATCTTATAAACCCGGGTACTGCAGCTTTTGCAGGAGACGATATTTTGGTGGATTTGGGAGGTTCGGGAATAGCCTATGATAGGGCCACCCCCCCTGCAACTATTCTTGCTGCCGTGGGAGCAACCGGCTTTGTAACCACTGAATTTACCGCGAATAATCTGCCTACTTCCTAATTAATCAATTAAAAAATATATTATTATGAATTTTATAAAGCTTTTAGAAAATCTCTCTAACGAGGCACTTTTAAATAAAAAAGGATCCAGAAGAGATTCATTACTGCATTTCAGAAATGCAGGAAAAAATATAGCCCTGGCCTCGATTCCTTTTGGATTGGCAGCAACCAGCAGTAAATCATCCGCGGCAACAGCTTCAATGGCTGCCGCTTTCTTTCAGGCATCCCCTACCGAGGTGCTGAATTTTGCATTGACATTGGAATATCTTGAGCGTAATTTCTATCAAATTGGAATGGATACCACTGGCCTGATTCCGGAAGCTGATAGGACGGTATTTGCTCAGATTCTAAAGCATGAGGTTTCCCACGTAAATTTTTTAGCCACTGCCTTGGGAGATGATGCAATTTCCGAACCTAGTTTCGATTTTACAGGGGGAGAATTAAACCTGGACACCTTCTCAAATTACCAAACCTTTTTAGCGCTGTCACAGGGATTTGAAGACACCGGGGTTCGCGCTTATAAAGGTCAGGCCGGTGCCCTGGCAAACGACAACGAGCTCTTGGAGTATGCCCTGCAAATTCATTCTGTAGAGGCAAGACACGCCTCGAAAGTCAGGAGAATGCGTGGCGAAAAAGGCTGGATCACCAGCTCCGAAACTACTATTCCGGCTAGCTTTAACGCCATTTACGGAGGAGCTACCCCTGAATCAAACACCACCCAGGGAGGGGTAAACCTTGCTGGAATGTTTGGGGATTTTGGAGGAGATGCAGCTGTTACTGAAGCTTTTGATGAACCCTTGACAATGGGAGAGGTCAATGCTATTGCAAGTATATTTATTGTAACCTAGAAATAATAATTGCTGGTAAGTGTTAAACAAAAAATGCTTTTCATCACTGAAAAGCATTTTTTCTTTGGGAACTATTTTTAATTTATCTGTGAATGGTCTGATTTCTATCAGGTCCAACGGAAACCACAGAAATAGGCGTATCCAATTCCTTTTCTAAAAAATCGATATATTCCTGTAGCTCTGCAGGAAATTGCGAGGCCTCCTTCATTTTGGTAATATCCTCTTTCCAACCCTTAAATTCCGTAAAAATTGGAGTTACGTTTTCGGGTTCGATATTATAAGGCAAATGATGAATTTCTTTCCCTTTGTAATTATAAGCGGTACATACTTTTATGGTTTCAAAACCGCTAAGTACATCCCCTTTGGTCATAATCAAATGAGTAATTCCATTTACCTCAATGGCATATTTTAAAGCGATCAAATCCAGCCAACCACATCTCCTTGGTCTTCCCGTAGTTGCACCTACCTCGTTTCCAACCCGACTTATGGTTTGACCGTCCTGATCAAATAATTCGGTAGGAAAAGGTCCGCTTCCCACACGGGTAGTGTATGCCTTAAAAATTCCAAAAGCATCTCCTATTTTATTTGGGGACACTCCCAGTCCGGTACAGGCACCGGCTGCAGTTGTGGTAGAAGAGGTGACAAATGGATAGGTTCCAAAGTCTATATCAAGCATAGAGCCTTGTGCTCCTTCTGCTAATATGGTTTTTCCTTCTTTTTGAGCCACTTGTAAATAGTGTTCGCTGTCAATAAATTTCAAGGTTTTTAAAACCTCCACAGCTGCAAAAAACTCAGCCTCCAGTTCTTCCAGGTTATATTCAAGCTCGACATTGTAAAATTTGATCATCCCTTCGTGCTTATCAGCCAGGGCGCGATATTTTTCTTTCCAGTCCTCCAGTTCCAGATCGCCAACCCGTATTCCATTCCTTCCGGTTTTGTCCATATAAGCCGGGCCAATTCCTTTTAAGGTGGAACCAATTTTCGCTTTACCTTTGGAAGCCTCAGAAGCTGCATCCAACAAACGATGTGTAGGAAGTATTAGATGCGCCTTCCTGGAGATGAGTAAATTAGATCTGTAATGGGTTATAAAGGTATCTAAATTTTCAAGTTCCTTTTTGAAAATAACAGGATCTATAACAACCCCGTTTCCAACCAGATTTATTGTGTCTTTATGAAATATTCCTGAAGGGATTGTGTGAAGTACATGCTTTTGCCCATCAAATTCCAGGGTGTGACCGGCATTGGGTCCCCCTTGAAAGCGTGCAATGATGTCATATTTTTCGGTAAAAACATCTACGATTTTACCTTTTCCTTCATCACCCCATTGTAATCCGAGTAGTAAGTCTACTGCCATAAGTATTAATTAAAAAATTAATTGATTGGTTGTTTTTTTGTGCCGTAAAAGTATAAAGAATGTTTAGATACATCTATATTAAATACCTCTTCTATTGTTTGTTTGATACTTTGTATCCTGGGATCGCAAAATTCAATGACCTCCCCCGTATCAGTTAAAATTATATGGTCGTGTTGCCTGTCAAAATATGATTTTTCATACTGGGCCTGATTTTGTCCGAACTGGTGTTTTCGAACCAGGGCACATTCCAGTAACAGCTCAATGGTATTGTACAGCGTCGCCCGGCTTACACGATATTTTTTGTTCTTCATATTGACATACAGCGACTCTATGTCAAAATGTTCCTCATTATTGTATATTTCCTGAAGAATGGCAAAACGTTCCGGGGTTTTGCGGTGACCTTTTCTTCCAAAAACTTAGTAAAAACGTTTTTGACTATGGCCTGGTCATTTTTATTTACAATTTTCTTACTCATAACTTTCCTTCCTTGTAAAGATATCGTTTATTCTCGCGTTACCTTGTCTATACCACTAATTTTTTTGAGTCGTACGATCAGGGTATTTAATATGGAATTATTTTTAACAAAAACGGTTATTCTCCCAGTGAATAGTCCTCCGGAACTTTCAAAATTAATATTCCGTATATTTACGTTCATGCTTTTTGAAATCTCCTTGGTTATTTCGCTTACCAAGCCCAAATTATCAATCCCGGCTAACTTTATTACCGACTTGAAATCCTGTTGGGACGAATCTATCCATTTTGCCGTCATGATCCTGTAGGAATAGTTGCTTTGAAGTGAAATTGCGTTTGGGCAATCCTTTTTATGCACTTTAAGACCTTCACTGACAGTTACAAATCCAAAAACGCTGTCCCCCGGGATGGGATTGCAACAACTGGCCAGTTTATAATCCAGGGTTTCTTCTTCTTTTCCAAAAACCAGTTGGTCGTATTTGGATGTGAATTCCTCCTTGTTGAGATCCTCGGCTATAGAGGGTTTCTTGATCTTACTCTTGATATAGCTCACAAAAGCATTGCTTCGCGAGGCCGTGAATTCCTTTAATTTGGTGTTGTCAATTTTACCTATTCCTACCCGGTAAAATAGGTCAAGACTGGTTTTTAATTTGAAATAGATCACCAGTTCATTGATCATTTTTTCGTTAAAACTGAGCTTTTGGGCTTTGAGTTTTCTGGCCAGGATCGCTTTTCCTTCCTCGGAGATCTCTTTCTTTTCTTCCCTTAAGGAGGATTTTATTTTTGCCCTGGCCCTGGCAGAGGTAGCAAAATCAAGCCAGTTAATGTTAGGTTTTGCATTTGAGGAAGTAATAATTTCAATTTGATCCCCATTCTGAAGCTCATGACTCAAAGGCACCAGTTTGTTATTGACTTTGGCACCCCGGGTATGCAGCCCTATTTGAGTATGGATACTAAAGGCGAAATCCAGGGGGGTTGCACCTTTTGGTAAGGATTTTAAATCTCCCTGCGGGGTAAACACAAATATCTCCTTTGAATATAAATTGAGTTTGAACTGCTCGACAAAATCTACCGCATTGGCTTCAGAATTTTCCAGGGCTTCCTGTAACCGGTTGAGCCATTCCTCCATTCCTTTTTCTTCCTTCTCCTGTCCGTGCTTGTATTTATAGTGGGCTGCATAGCCCTTTTCGGCCAGTTCGTTCATGCGTTCACTTCTTATTTGCACCTCCACCCACCTTCCTTTTGGACCCATCACAGTGATGTGAAGTGCCTCATAGCCTGTGGATTTGGGTGATGAAATCCAGTCCCGTAATCTTATCGGGTTTGGCCTGAAGTGATCTGTAACTATGGAATAGATCTTCCAGGCAAGGAACTTCTCATTGGTGAGATCCCCTTTGTAGATGATCCGGACAGCGAACTTATCAAAAACCTCATCAAAACTGATATTCTGGCCCTGCATTTTTTTCCTGATGGAGAAAATGGATTTGGGACGTCCCTTGATTATGTACTCCAGGTTTTCCTGGTCTAAAGAATCCTTGATCACCTTGGTAAAATCCTGAATATACGCATCCTGCTCTTCCTTGCTTTCCCGGATCTTGGTGAGAATGTCCTTATATACCTCCGGCTCGGTGTATTTTAAAGAGAGGTCTTCCAGTTCTGTCTTTATGCTATAAAGTCCGATTCTATGGGCAAGGGGTGCGTATATGTACAGGGTTTCTGAAGCTATTTTTTCCTGCTTTTCAGGTTGCATAGATTCCATGGTTTGCATATTGTGCAACCGATCGGCGATCTTAATGATGATTACCCTGATATCATCATTAAGGGTGAGCAACATTTTCCTGAAGTTTTCAGCCTGCATCGAAACGTCCTTATCCTTTTTTAAATGTGCGATCTTGGTAAGCCCATCTACAATTCGTGCCACGGTTTTTCCAAACATCCGCTCAATATCCTCAAGGGTATATCTTGTATCCTCCACCACATCATGAAGCAGGGCAGCGGCTATGGAAGTGGCATCCAAACCTATTTCTGAAGCGACGATTTTCGCAACAGCAATAGGATGAAAGATATAAGCCTCCCCGGATTTACGGCGCTGGCTTTTATGCGCATCAACTGCTGTATCGAAAGCCAGTCTGATCAACTTTTTATCATCTTCAGAAAGAGTTTGATAGCTTATGCGCAATAGCTCTTTGTATTGCCTGGCAATATTTTTGTTTTCCTTATCTGAAACCTCTTCTGTCATGGCCTAAAATTACGATTAAGATTGAAAAGAAACAACTACAAATTTTCTTCCAAATTTTTTATCCTCTGTAAAAGGCTAGGGTGGGAATAGTTCATAAAAACATATGCTTTATGTGGGGTTAGATTGCTGAGGCTTGTTTTCGACAACTTTTTTAAACCCGAGATCAGCGCTTGTGCATTATAGGTTTTCCCCGCATAAGTATCGGCCTGGTATTCAAATTTCCTGGAAAGGGAATTCATGATTAAACCGGTCATCTCTGAGATCGGGCTGTATAGCATCCCGAATGCCGTTAAAGCTATATGAAAACTTGGCTGGCTAACCCCCAGGGCCTGAGAAAGAAGCGGATTCCCAATAAACAAGGACAACAACCAAAGCGTGAACCCGGTGGTAATAATGGAAGCGGCCAGGTTTGCATAAATATGCTTCTTCTTGTAATGGCCAACCTCATGGGAGAGCACACTTACAATTTCTTCTTCTTCCAGATCCTTTATCAGGGTGTCGTAGAGGGTGATCCTTTTTTCCTTTCCGAAACCTGAAAAATAAGCATTTGCCTTGGTGCTGCGTTTTGAGCCGTCAATCACAAAAATATTTTCGAGTTTAAAACCAACCCTTTGCGCATAGGTTTCAATTTTGGTTCGCAGGGATCCTTCCGGTAACGGGGTTTGTTTGTTGAACAGCGGCACAATTAATTTTGCGTAAAACATATTTACAAAAAGGCTGAAAATTATTACCAGGATCCAGGTGTACCACCAGAAATCTTTACCGGTACTTTGATAGAACCACACGATAAGGGCTAATATTCCTCCCCCTACAATTGCCAGCAATGCCCAGGATTTCAACTTGTCTGTAAAAAAAGTTAGGTTCGTGGTTTTATTGAAGCCGTATTTTTCCTCGATCACAAAGGTGTGGTACCAGGAAAATGGCAAGCTCAGGAGTTCACTCGCAAATAGGATGATCCCGAAAAATATCAGGGAGAGTAGGATAGGATCCCCGGAAAAACCCCGGGCTAGGGAATCTGCATATGCAAACCCCTCAAAGAATAAAAATGCGAGTAGTAACCCCAAAGAAAAACCAGAATTTACCAGGCCGAATTTATAATTTTCCTTCTTGTAGCGCTGCGATTTTTTGTATTCAGATTCCTCGTAAACATCCTGTAACCCTTGGGGAACAGGATCATTAAAATGACGGGCATTCAGGGCCCCGATCGTTTTGTCGATTGCAAAATCAATTAGAATAATTGCAATTATAATATAGAAAAGGATTTCAGAATTCAATTTTTAAGTTCTTTAAGGGTTATTATTGGCAAGGGTATCGATTTGACAAATTTAATTATTGCCTGGGGACTCAGTATTTTTTGCTGCGAGGGCATGGGTAATTTTGTTTCTATTTTACGGATCAATCTCAATTTCTTCGGGCTGCAGGCTTGCGAGTTTTTTTTAGTATGGTGTCCATCCTCCTGAGGCTATAGGCACTGCTTTATAGCATCATTTTAAACTCCGGGAGGTCCCTCTTCTGCCTAATTTATTTTAATTTTCCACTTTTTTCCTTTCCATTTTTTTTTACCTCTTAGCTCTTAGCTCAGAACCCCCGTTGTCTCTTTGCCTCAAAAATAAGGATTCCCGCAGCTACCGATACATTCATGGAATCAATTTCCCCCTGCATAGGAATGATGATGTTTTGGGTGGAATTTCTGAGCCATTCCTCACTCAGCCCGGTATCCTCGGTGCCCACCACAATGGCGCAGGAACCTGTGAGATTCATCTCGCTGTAATTCCTCGAGGCCTGTAGGGCAGCAGCATACAGGGACACCTTTCTTTGCTTTAAAAAGGCAATTATTTCGGTGGTACTTCCCACAGCGAGTTTGTTGGTAAAAACACATCCCACGCTGGAGCGGATAATATTCGGATTAAACAGATCTGTTTTTGGATTGGCAATAAGAACGGCGTCCAGATTTGCAGCATCGGCAGTGCGCAACAAGGCACCTATATTTCCAGGTTTTTCAGGAGCCTCAGCAACCAGTATCAGCAAATTTTCTGAATTTAACTGAAGCTTGTCCAGAGCCAGATCTTTTGATTGGACAACCGCTATCAGTCCCTGGGTACTGCCGCGATAAGCAATTTTATCGTAAACAGCAGTGGAAATTTCGGTAAGAGCAGGCTGAAACCTGTTGTTTTTAAGCAGCGTTGAAATTTGTTCCCCTGAGAACAATGCGGCGCAGAAATAAAGTTCCGAAATTTCAAATCCGCCTTTAAGAGCGAGTGAGATCTCCCGAATTCCTTCAACCAAAAAAACCCCCTCTTTTTTCCTGGCGCGAGATTTTTCCTGAAGCAGTAAAAGCCTTTTAATAGCCGGGTTTTGAGAACTTGAAATTTGTTTATACATAATTTAAAATTAAGCAGGTATCATTCCTGCAAGTATAACTATTTTAAGATTTTTTTGGTCTGCTAATAATTTTAGATTGAAAAAACAACCTGATCCCACCACGATCCGAAATATTCAAATTAATTTTTACGGCGCTAAGCTCTAGAACGCACGCTCCACATCATCAAAATAATTGACCAAAAGGGCCACCACGTAACTATAGCTTTTCATCCCCTCCTGCTGGTTATTGGCTTTTAAAAATCCGCTATAGGTGAATTGAAAGATAAATTCAAAAGGATTTTGATGCCGTATCCAGAACTCCCGAACCTCCTTATAATTTGCCATGATCCCGGGATTGATGGTCCTCAGTAAAACCTCGGCCTTATTGCAATCCCGGATATACAATTCGTTTAAACAATAGCGCAGGGCAAAGGTCAGTCCGGAATACCGGAAATAGGGATCCGGGTGTTTTATCGTGGCCAGGCAGGCTATAAAGTTGGCTTCATTTTCTTTGGCAAAACCCAATTGATGACCAATTTCATGACTTGCGGTAGTAGGCAGTTTATAATTTATTATTTGGGTATTCACCTGGGCTTCACTGGTCAGGGGGTTTAAATATCCGTTAAATCCCATATAAGTCAGGGGAATGCTGTATAAAGAAGGCTTTAAACTTTTCCCGTGATAGGTAAGTTTGGGATATTCGGCGCTCAGGAAATCAAATCCGTCGGTGGTTTTTTTAAGAATTTGGGTCTTTTTAAAATTATAGGGCACTAAAGAGGAATCGTTATGCATCAGTTCCCGATGGACCTCATTAGATCTTTTAATAAGGGTTTCGGTAAGCAATACCAGTTCTTCGGTGGTATAGGTGTTTTTTATTTTCAGGGTTTTATGAAGTGGTAGCCGGTAATAATTCAAGCCCCAGAACAGGTGGAAGCAAAAATAAAGGATCGAGAAGATGGCGAAAAAATCGATTGCCCATTTCCCCGGATTTTTGAACCTGGTATTAATTCTAATAACGAGCCATCTAATAATGGAAAAAATCAAAAAAGTATACAGTAAATCTCCCAGGGAGAACGGTAATATCCCCAGGGAAAATCGCATAATCCTTGAAATAAAGGGGTACAATCCATTGCTATACCAATTTTCTATAAAGGTTGGATATCCGGAGATGATCCTGATCGCCACATATTGCAGTGGCAGAGAAATGGCTAAAATGATTCCGGCTTTATTTTTCACGGGTTAAAATTACAAACTAATAAAGGAGGAACAAATTTTCGTGCTTTGTTAATTACCAATATCTTTGTGAAATTACCGAATTATTAAATTGCTATATATGAAAGGAGCACAAACCAAACTCGGGTGCAAAGCTCAAGGAAGGTATGCAAATTAAATATGAATAATTTAAAAAAAAACAATAACTATCTAGATATGAATGAAGAAATAAGAGTCCTGGAGCCAAAAAATCTCTGGAGTAATTTTGCCGATTTAAACGAAGTACCTCGTGGATCGAAGAAAGAAGAACGGGTAATTGAATTTATTAAAAATTTTGGCAAGCATTTAAAATTGGAAACCTTTGTTGACAAAGTAGGCAACGTGATCATTAAAAAGCCTGCAACCAAAGGGATGGAAGACAGCAAACCTGTGGTATTACAGTCACACCTGGATATGGTGCACCAAAAAAACAGCAGCACCAATTTCAATTTTGAGACACAGGGTATTGATATGATTGTCGAGGGAGATTGGGTCCGTGCAAAAGGAACAACCCTCGGAGCGGACAACGGTCTTGGGGTTGCCAGTATTATGGCAATCCTGGAAAGCAATACCATAGCACATCCTGCCCTTGAGGCCTTGTTCACCATAGATGAAGAAACCGGAATGACAGGGGCAAAGGGCCTGGAAGAGGGATTGCTCAAAGGAGAGATCCTTTTGAATCTGGATACGGAGGAAGACGATGAAATAGGAATTGGATGTGCCGGGGGGGTAGATCTCACTGCTTCCAGATCCTACCTTCAGGAAAATACACCAGAGGGTGCTGCTGCTTTTAAAATCACCGTAAAAGGATTGCAAGGTGGACATTCCGGAATGGATATCATAAAAGGACTAGGCAATGCCAATAAATTCATGAATCGTTTGCTCTTTGATGCAAACGAAAATTACGGATTAAGAATTTCCCAGATCCGAGGTGGCAGCCTCCGGAATGCGATTCCCAGGGAAAGTGAAGCAATTGTTACGGTGGATGATTTGCAGGTGCAGGCTTTTAAATATGAAGCCAACGGGATCATGGAAACCATTAAAACCGAATTTGCCCAATTGGAACCCAATTTGGAATTGGAGATCACAGAAACCGCTGTTCCGGAAAAAGTGATGGAAGAAGCTGCACAGGAAGCCTTATTGAAAGGGGTTTATGCTGCCCATAACGGGGTTTACAGGATGAGCCCTGAAATTGAAGGCTTGGTGGAAACCTCCAATAATATTGCAAAAATAGAAGTTAAAGACGGAATAATAAGTGTAAAATGCCTGACCAGGTCCTCTGTGGAATCCTCCAAGGACGATTTGACCAACACGTTGAGATCTGCCTTTGAACTCGCAGGCTGCAAGGTGGAGCTTTCCGGGGATTATCCGGGATGGGCACCAAACAGGGATTCTGCTATCTTGACCATTTTGGATGAACTCTACGAAAAAATGCACCACGAAAAGGCCGATATCGCCGCCTGTCACGCCGGTTTGGAATGCGGGATCATCGGGCAGCATTATCCTGAAATGGATATGATCTCTTTTGGTCCTACCATACGCGGGGCACATTCTCCCGATGAAAGGGCGAGTATTTCCTCCGTTGAGAAATACTGGAAATTCCTGTTGGAAATTTTAAAGAATATTCCAAAGAAATAAATTGTTTTGTTAAATTATTTTGAATCCGGCACTCTACCTTATTTTTATCAAAAGGGTTGCCGGATTTTTTTTAGCAAGGCACTGGCTGTTACTTGAATCTTTCTATTTTAGTTGGTTTTTGTCGGGTACCAAAAACATCCGCAATTTTAATGAATCCGTGTTTTTCATCGACGGAATAGATGATTTTGTAATGTTTAAAAATCAAATATCTATATGTAATTTTTCTTTCTTTGAGGAATTCCTCTTTTTGTCCGATAAATGGATCTTTTTCTAATCTTTTAGATTTATTAAACTCCGAACCATTTCTATAGCAATTTTATTACCAGCATTTTCTTCATAATATTCAAAAATCTCATCGAGTTGGTTTTCTGCAAAATCTGACCAAATTACTTCTAAATCCATTATTGGTACTTAGATAATAATTCTGAAGTTTTTTTAAATCGGTTATTATTGAAGTCAGCTTCGGATTGTTCAATTCGTTTGTTCAATTCCTTTTTGGTCATTGAATTAAATTCTTTTCCACTAACATTCTTTTTCTCTTTTTTAAGCAACTTTTCAAGTCGGGAAATGGCTTCCTCACTTTGAAGTTTTAAAAAATCCTGTACAAACTCTATTTTTCTTGACTGTAAATCCATTTCGAATAGCTTTTTATCAAAAATACGAATTCTAATTTAATTCTTAAAATTTCTTTTTTACGCGAGCTTCAAGGTTACCCCGGAGAATCATCTGCCGGCTTTCCGGATCAGAGGTGGAACTTTCCTGGGATTATTCTTTCTATCAATAAAAAAAAACGGCTGTCAAAGTTAATTGGACAGCCGTTTTTAAGTTTGGTTTGAGCGTAATTTATTCCTGGATCCCCATCATTTCCAATTCAAAGATCAGATCGGTATTGGGTGGAATTACATTTCCGGCACCTCTTTCGCCATATCCCAAATGGGCAGGGATGTACAAAACAGCTTTGTCACCCACACTCATTTGTTGCAATCCTTCTTTAAAACCAGGGATCATCTGTGCTTCCGGACCATAAGGCACAAGCATAGGTTTGTATCCTACCTGGTCTTTTCTCTGTTGGTTGAAGATTCCTGCATTTACGGCAACTTCTTCCATACTGGTATCAAACAGGGTTCCATCGGCAAAATAACCTGCGTAATGTACCTCTACCATATCCCCATCTTTTGGTTTTGTCCCCTCGCCTTTATTCAAAAAGTGGATTTTTAATCCGCTTTCCAGTTCCACTACATCCGCTTTAAAGGCATCGAATTTTTCGGCATTCCCCTTTTTAGCTTCGTCTTGTTTTTTTACAGATTCTTCTTCTTTAGCTTTAGCTTCGGCTAACTTAGCTTCAAAAACTTTTGGAGCATCGAAGTTTTTGGCTTCTTTTCCTTTTCTGATGATCTCCAGGGTTTCTATCACCACATCCTCAACGGGCTTGTCTGCGCCAGCCGTTGGCACCTGTCCAATGCTGTCGATTACAGTCATCCCCTGAACAACCTTTCCGAAGATGGTGTGTTTCCCGTCTAACCAGGGAGTTTCATTAAGGGTTATAAAAAACTGGCTGCCGTTTGTCCCCGGGCCTGCATTGGCCATAGAGAATATTCCTTTGGCATCGTGGCTCAAGGAGTCGACAATTTCATCGGGAAATGCATATCCCGGGTTCCCGCTTCCGGTCCCGGAAGGATCTCCCCCCTGGATCATAAAATCCTTGATCACCCTGTGAAAAATAAGTCCGTCGTAAAACTTCTTTTTCTGGTAGGCGCTGTCCAACATTTTATGGGTTTTTCCTTCTGCCAGGGAAACAAAATTGGCCACAGTTATGGGAGTTTCCTCGAAATACAATTCGGCGATAAACGAGCCTTTATTGGTGTTGAATTCAGCGTAAAGCCCGTCTTCTAAATCCGGGTAATCATCTTTACAGCCTACAAGGCCTATTAAAATGGTACAAACAAAAAGCATGCTTAATTTTTTCATATCAGTTGTTGGAATTATTATTGGAATTGTTATTGGTTTCGTGAATTATTGAATGCAGACTTACCTGGGTGATGATGGGAGTATTGGCCCCGATCTTGTTTTTGTCACCGTAATAACCGAAGGCTTTATGTGAGGGAAATATAAAGGTAACCACTTCCCCTTCCTTCATCAGTTTTATACCTTCCCGAAGGCCACTAAAGAGTTCTTCCCGGTCAATGGCGTAGGTTATGGTAGGCAATTCGCTCTGGTCATAAATCACCTCCCCATAAAGGGATCTGACAGTATAATCGAAGCTTACAATATCGCTGAATTTTGGGGTTTGCGTTTTTAAGGAATCGGAGGATTTTTTGTTGTAATAATACCAAAACCCGTTATTAGAGGCAAGGTATTCCTCGGTGGAGTCCTTTTCGATCAGTTTTAGAATTTCCGCTTCCTCCTGGGCTATCAAATCCCGGTTGCGCTGGATCGATTCATTGATAAATGACCCGGAATTCTGAGTGACCGGTCGCCTGGCTTCCGGCGATTTACAACCCGCCAGGCCAAGGATTAAAAAGATTAAAAAAAGGCTCGTTTGCTTCATGCTCCTAGTAGCTGCTCCCGGTATTGGGGTATGATACTGTTGAATTTTATTTCCGTATTTTCAATGCTTTGGTCGCTTCTGCCCCCGGCGGCATTTAAATGCCCTCCCCCGTTAAAATGGGCCCTGGCAAAATCGTTCACCGAAAAGAATCCTTTAGATCGAAAACTTATTTTTATGGTCCCTTCGGCCTTATGTTCGATAAAGATCGCAGCAAAAACAATGCCTTCCAACGAAAGGCCATAATTCACAAAACCTTCGGTATCTCCTTTTCTGAAATTATTTCTATCCAGTTCTTCCTGGGAAAGTGTGATATAGGCTGTTTTTAATTCCTTGTTTACCTTAAGGTTTTGAAGGGCAACCCCCAAAAGTCGCAACCTGCTTTCGGAAAATGTATCATAAATCTGTTGCTGTATTTTTGCGTTATCGGCACCTTTGTCAATCAAATCTGCTATCACGCGATGGGTTTCACTCGAGGTAGACCTGTATTTAAAGGAACCTGTATCGGTCATAATTCCCGTATACAAACAGGTTGCAATTTCCGGGGTGATCAATTTCAAGCCGTGCAATTTATGAATAAACTTATAAACCATCTGGCAGGTGGAGCTCATGGTGGAATCACTATAGGTGTGATTGGCATAATCTGAAGGTTCCGGGTGATGGTCTATCATTATAAAACTGGCCTCGGAAGCTGTTAACACCTCTACCATATCCCCGGCCCTGTTCAGCATATTAAAATCCAAGGTGAAAACAATTTCGGCCTCCCCAATTAATTTATTGCATTGCGCAAGGTTGTTCTCGTAAATTAAGATATCCTGATTTCCGGGAAGCCATTTTAAAAATTGTGGAAAATCATTGGGGGCAATTACCGCAACGCTATGTCCTTTTTCTTTTAAAAAATGGTAAAGTGCCAAGCACGAACCAATAGCGTCCCCATCAGGACCTTTATGAGGAACAATGACAATTTTATTGGCTCGGGAAAGGTCGGAGGTAATCTCTAATATACTTTGTTCTATCATAATAAGGGGTAAAGATACAATTTTATACTATTTACTTAAATTTTGGATCTTTATTTTTGTCGTTTCAAAACTAATCACAAATGAAACAAATTTTAAGCGGAACGCGGCAATAATTTTATGGTTTTTAGAGAAAAGGGGCAATTGCCTTGTACAAAGCATTCTATTGCTTATTTTTACACAAAATTTAAAATCCATAAAATGGCAAAGAATAGAACTTTTACAATGCTTAAACCCGATGCGGTAGAAAAGGGGAACATAGGTGGGATCCTTGAACAGATAAACGCTTCCGGTTTTAAAATTGTAGCACTTAAAATGACCCAAATGACCCTTGATGACGCACAAACTTTTTATGCCGTGCACAAGGAACGTCCGTTTTTTGGAGAATTGGTTGAATTTATGACTCGCGGGCCAATTGTTGCCGCAGTATTGGAAAAGGAAAATGCGGTAGAAGATTTCAGGATATTAATTGGTGCCACCAATCCTGCAGAAGCTGCAGAGGGAACCATCAGGAATAAATTTGCAACCTCTATTGCTGAAAATGCGGTTCACGGGAGCGATAGTGATGAAAATGCAGAAATTGAATCTGCTTTCCATTTTTCCGGAAGGGAACTGTTTTAGAAATTTCATTTTTATAAAGCAAAAAAAAGCCACCCCATATGAGGTGGCTTTTTTTGCGTTAAGAATTTATATTCATCTGTCTTTAAGCAGAATATATCTATATAAAGATTGTATTGGTAACTAAAAAACAGTTGCTAAGGATCGCGAATTGACGAACATCGATAAATTATCAGGCAGACTCCTTCATAAGCCAGGAGATTTTACCTGGATTGCATTAATAAAAG
>JBGSWA010000273.1:0-3883 GCA_041752645.1 Gillisia sp.
GGCTCCGCTTGCCGGCACTTCCTATACCTATAATTATATGGTTATTGAAAATTAGGATTTACATAAGGCTAATGATCCATTGTGTAAAGTCTTTTAAAATACAAACTTATTCTTTGGGATTATAAACTCAATTATTAAAAAAAAATCAAAAAATGAAAAAACAAAGTACAATCCTTATTTGCATGATGCTGCTCTTCTTTTGCAGCAATGCCCAGGTAAAAATCGGTGGCACACCTGTAGCACCTGTACCAAGTGCGGTGCTTGAGTTGGATGGTGGTACAACCCGTGGCTTGTTGCTGCCACGTATGCGTAAAATGGATATTGATGCCATACAAAACCCGGCAGAAGGGTTAATAATTTATGCAACGGACCTGCAGGTAATTTTTTTACGGAGAGGCGATACCTGGATTAAATTGAATGGTACAGGTGATGCTTTTTCGTTGCCTTTTTTTGGACTATTAAATAGCCCCGATGCTTCTGTATTTCATATAGCTAATTCTGGCAATAATGGAACATCCATTTCTGGTCAAAATCTGGGTAATGGTTACGGGGTTAGAGGTACAACGAATACCGGAATAGGAATAAATGGTATTAGTCTGAATAATGCAGGAATAGGTGGGTATTTTACAAACAATGAAGGTGGGCGTTCTTTGGTTTCGCTAAATAAAACAGGTATTGGCACATCTTTACCTGAAGGAATTTTACACATTAATGGTGTTAACACAGCAGGAAATACTGTTATCATTGATGATGAAGATGAGACTACCATCCAGTTTCGTTTGGTAGGAAACAATAAAAGTTATATCAAACAGGATGGCAACAATCTATTATTCCGTCCCAATGGTGATAACAGTTCAGGAAAAGTAGTAATGCAATCGTACAACGATGGTGGTTGGATGTTTTTAGATGCTGCCGGAGATGTTTCGTTGGGAATTAATCCTTCGGGTTTTACAGGCACGCCATTAGGCAGCAGGATGAATATCAGAGATAATAATGGAGTTAATTTAACGCTGGATGCTCCTTCTGATAATGTGGCAGGGCCAAGCTTACATTTTATAAGTAAAACAGGTAATATTACAGGAGAGCTGGCTTATCTGAAAGCAACCAATTCCATGTTAAAAATGAGGGGAAACGGGTTAATGAGTTTTGATGCAAAAAGTAGTGGCAACCATAATGAACTCTTCAATTGGCATAATGAATGGCTGGGGGCAAATGTAATGTTGTTGGATCCAATAGGCAGGCTTTCAGTTCGAACATCTCTTTCAATTGGAAGTAATTTAGATCCAGCTAATAAGGCTTCGGCCGCGCTGGAAATTGCTCCTTTTGGGAGCGAAGCAATTCGGATTTATGGCGATGCCATTGTTAATTTTTATAATGGAGGAGCCAGCAAGGGCTTTATTAATCAACAGGATAACGACCTGAAAATAGGTACTGTGGCAACAAACGACCCTGGCCGTTTTATTGTTCGTACCAATGGGCTTGACAGGCTTTGGGTAGATAGCGTGGGTTATGTAACCATTGGCGGAAAGATAGGCCCAACCCTAAACGGACCTTACAGGCTTGCAGTAAGAGGTAAAATAGCCGCCACCGATTTCAATGTGGTAGCATCAGGCTCCTGGCCCGATTATGTTTTTGATCCTTCTTACAAACTAAGGTCTTTAGAAGAAACGGAAGCATTTATAAATGAACACAAACATCTTCCTAATATACCTCCTGCTGCTGTGGTAGATAAAGAAGGATTTGCTTTGGGCGATATGCAAAAGCGAATGATGGAGAAAATAGAGGAATTGACACTTTATTTAATTGAGGCGAATAAAGCCATTCAAAGACAGCAAATAGAAATTGACCTGTTAAAAAGCAAATTAAAGTAACCATCTCAAAATCTTGTTTTTTGAGATCCCGAGGAAGTCTTTCAAATTTTTTTCCTTTAATCAAAGCGTAGGAATGGAACAAATGATTTTAAAAATGGCAATCATAAAGGTTTCTGTTCACTATGGGTTGATAAATACCTATTTTTAATATTACTTACTATCATTTTTGAAAGTCTTACTTACCATATGGATGTTTTCATTGGTTGCGATTGGGTTTGCGCAACCTTACCGTTTCAGACATCTCACTACATCTGATGGTTTATTAAGTGATTTAAAGTTAGTCATGACCGAAGACCGGCAAGGCAGGCTTTGGATTGGCTCGGATGAAGGTATAAATATTTTTGACGGTTACCGTATCACTACTTTTAATCAGCCTGACAGCGCTTTTGATGGTTCAAACAATATCCTGAGTATTTATTGTGACATTAAAGGCACTATTTGGATAGCTACTTCATCGGGTGTCTTTTTTAAAAACGAACACAATAGCAAGTTTCAAAAGTTACCCTATTCAAATGAACTTATTGCAGACGGAGTTTTTTTTGGGGAAAATAAGGAAGGCCAAATAGTCATAGCGAGCAGAAATAACTGTTTTGTAACAACGGCCAATAAAAATGCAAAAAAGCTAAATGGATTTGATCCTGTATTTGCCATGTATGGAGTATTGTTATCATTCGAAAAATTTGATGGGGATCAATGGCTGATGGGTTTCAGAGACCGGTTGCTTTTAGTGAATATAACATCTCAAACGGTGATTAAACATCTTAATGCTACGAGAGTCTGGTGTGCCGCTAAAGTAAGCGACACAACCCTTTTGACTGGTAGTTTTGCGAATGATACCATTTTGCTGATGAATATTAAAACCGGGTTATCAGAAAGAATCAATGATTGGTTTATTACGGATGGAAAACCGATAGCTGGGTTTGCTGGTTCTATTGTTGGATTAGGGAATCAAAAATTTGCTATAAGTTGCCGATATAATGGTGTTTATATTTTAGATATTCAAAAACGGGAATCTATTTCTAATCAGCATGATCCTGCAGATCCTGCATCTTTAAAATTATCCACATGCAGACGCCTGATCGTTACCCGAAATGGAACTTTATTTGCCCACACCCGTGGGCTATCATTTACCCAATTAAACACCCCTTTTTTTGCTTCTCAAAAATACCTGATTAATCAACAGGGCGTCCGATACGATGGAGGCTTTACCAGTATTGTTCAGGATAAGAAAAATAACTATTGGATAGGAACAAACGGACATTTATCATTATGGAACCGCCAAGCCAATATAAGTACATTTTACCCATTTTTTGATGACCGTACCGGGGTGAAGAAGTTTAGGACGATTCGATCAGTAGTATTAGATAGATTAGACCGGGTATGGGTGGGTACTTATAGCGCAGGAATAGGCAGGCTTTTACCTGATGGCAGCTTTTACCAGATACGGAGCATTTCTGAAGATATTGCAAACTCTATTCCCAATAATGATATTCATACTATTACAAAGGATATCAATGCAAATTTTTTAGTTTGTTCTAATGGAGGGTTTGCTTTATTCGATCCAATTAGTGGTAAAACAAACCGGTTTTTAAATCATCCGGTGCTAAGTAAAATTTCCACCCAAACTACTTTTTACCTGTTGGCCGATAAATTGAATAATTGGTGGGTGGCACAGATTGGGGGCTTGTATTTTTATGACCGGAAAAAGGATTCGCTGCATAAAATAACATTGGGAGTTATAAAAAATAATATTCAAACACAGGTCATTGCTACGGATAGCAGCGGCAATATTTATGCAGGTACAGTGAATGGCCTGTATATCATATCACCATCTACACTCTTAGTAAAAAAATTCCTTAGTAAGAAGGAGGGTCTTACCAGTAATAATATTGTGGGTTTACTTTCCGACAAGCAAGGCATGGTATGGATATTAGGAAATATAGGTATTTCCAGATATAACCCATATACAAATGAACTTGTAAGTTTTGATGTAAGAGATGGGATTGAACAAA
>JBGSWA010000274.1:0-13464 GCA_041752645.1 Gillisia sp.
TTTATTTTAATTGTCCTAAGCCTTCATCTCAATAGGTACATCTGCAGGGGGACTGAGTGCATTAAAAAAACTTATAAGGCAATTGCACAGAGACTTTCCCTTGGCGGTATTAATTGTCCAACATATTTCTCCTAATGCTACGGGGAATATACTTTTAGATGAGCTTAATAAATTGAATACCATGAAATGTCAGCACGCAAAATGTGGAAACAACCTGAAACCGGGATATTTATACCTGGCACCGTCAGATCATCACCTTATGATTGATAGTCACATGAAAATGCTGGTGACTAAAGGAGCCTAGGAAAACAGGTCGCGTCCTGCTATTGATCCGTTATTCCGATCCGCTGCCGTTGCGTTAGAGACTCTGTTTCATATCACTACCCTGGGATGTGATTTTTGAATCTGCTACTTTAAAGGGTGAATAAAATAGGTACTGTCCAAGAACTATCCAATCTCAGGAAGTAAGAAAGGTTTTCTTAATCTAGTCCTTATCATCAATTAACTCAAAGTTCTTGTTTAGAATATTTTTGAGGTGTACTGGGACGCTGGGGCCTTGGTAGCCAGAGGCGAAGGTGTAAAACCAAAGTTGGAAGCAGAAAAATCAAAAAAATTCGAGTTCCCTTTGAATATTGAGATCCTTTTATGGAATTATTAGCTATTTTCTTCTCATTGCTAAAATTTCATGTCAGCGGTTCAAACCGAAATGCCCTTCAGAAATAAAGCGAATTTTTAGAATTATAATTTTTTCTTAAGGGTTTAATCTATTTGAATTATTACACTAAATTCGTTTTTCGATATAAGAACAAATGGAAGAAGAAAAAAAGGATATCTACAAAACCGCGGATGTGATCCTTCTCATCATAAAATATGAAGGTGAGATCGAGGATGTCATTGAATATCCAATGGAATTTGAGGATTCTTATAAGGAATTGCTCGATTACAGGATCATCAAAAAAGGGGAGGAAAAATACCTGCCTGACGTAAATTTTAATAAAGCCTGTGAACTCGGTTTTATGAAGTACGTCGAAAAGATACAGCACCCTTCAAAGTTTAAACAATACATCACTAGTAAGCCTGCATTGGGTGTGCTGGTGGGAGCTTTGTTGCTCACGGCTGGGTATTTGATGAGACCTGAAAAAAGGTTCAATCACTAGAAGCGCTCCTACCTGCCACTTTTTATTAACCACAGTATTCACTAATACTCATATTTTTCTTTCTCAAGATATAATTAAGGAATTCTGGGATATTTCTATTTTTCAACTTTTCTTTGAAAACCAAACCTGCAGTTCCTTAACCTGTTAAGAAAAGGATTCATAAGAATTATATAGTGTCACGGCTATTCGAAGGTTGATTTTAAGCTTTGGGGGTCCCCAAAAGATTATTAATTGAAATGATTTTTTTAAAGGATTTATTTTTTATATCCGGAGCGTTTTCCGTTTTTGATTCTCAGGTTAAAAGAATAGAAATAGGCTTGAGCAGAACGAGCCTTGTAGGTTTTGATTTACTTCCCCATAGTGCCACTCGCGGATTACCATTTTTAGATATGCCATTAACCGGGAATTTACAATTAGGATGGGCCTCCCGGGAATCCCGACCCTTGGGAAGGGGCGTCTATATAAGACCGGCTATTTCCTAATTCAGGAACTTCGCTTTCTCAAAAAATGGGTTATGGCAGGATGACTCTGAAGGTGAATCAATTTAGCAAGGAGTAGTTAGAACCGGTTCCGGTTAATACAATGAGTCAAAGAATTTAAAATCCGGTGTGGTTTTCGCACATAATTTGGTGCGAAAAAACCCATCCCCATCCCCATTTTCTTATTTTTCCGATTGATTCTTGTACATTTATTGAATAGGGCGCTTCGTTGTTTTAATATGCCATCCCCAAGGCTTCAGTTTGCTCTGTGGGGATCATCGGTGCGGGGTTAAATTTTTCGCTTTTCTCTTTTTGTTGTGTAAAATGTTGCTTAAACTGATAATATTTATAACTGCACCCTATTAGAATTAATAGCAGAAGGAGATAATTTATTTTGATGATTACTTTTATATTGACCAAATAAGCAACAAAGAAAGAAGCTATAAAACCAATTCCCCCAATGAGCACGCCATAGCCCAAAACGATTGCCCCAGCTGCCAAACCTTGGTTTTTTCCAGCATTAATGGCCTCTGCAAAATAAAGCCCAAACACGAAGCATACTAAAAGCATCAAAATGTAAAAACCAATATTGGCTGGTTTTAGTAGTTTTTTCATTCTAGAAATTTATTGTTCTGATGAGCGCCTCGCCTTCTTTAATTTCCAGGCTTATGGTCTGCGCATTTCTGTCCTTATAATCCCCGAGCGGTGCCACCTTTACGTTATAATTTCCAGGATTCAGTAAAAATTCCTTTCCACGGTTATAGGTACGACCGCCAGCAACATTTTTACCAGAACTTGCTTCATCAATAGTCACAACGCTATCTATTGAGGTGCCATCTGCTTTTGCATCAAAGAAAGCAGTGCCTGAAAGATAATTATGTGATATGGTTTTGATGCCACCTGCATCAACCTTTACATTTTCAATTTCGGTATAGGTTTCCATACCTTTCATTTCTCCCAAAGCCTGGATGCTTAGCTTATAAATACCTGGGTTCACCTCAACTTCCTTGGGCTGGTTGTAAGTGCGTAGGTTGGCTGCAGTATTTCCGTTTTCATCCAAAACCTTCACCAAACAATCCCAGTTTTTCCCATTATTGGTGGTGGTAACACCAATTTTTCCGGCATCAAAACTGATGGTTTTGTGAACAATTTCATCCTCAAAACTTTGTATCCCTTGAACTGTTAGCATCTTCACATCACTGCCCTGCAGAGGAACTATTTCAAAATTATATGTACTCGGAGGCAAGTAGAAATAGGCGGTATCCTTATACGTGCGAAGGCTTATTGGCGCTCGCTTTGCAACTATATCATAGGCTTTTACCCACGCATCAATGGGCATCCCATTTTTAACAGCATAGACCGAAACATTTCTTTTTGGTTTATCCACGCTTTGCGTAACTACCTGGTTTAATGCCTCCCCCAGACCACGTGGGTCAGCGGTATCAAAATAATTTCCATCCCCCGCTTTGGCCGCGCATTTTAACTCTTGGGTTTCCCCTTCTTTTAAACCAAAACCCACGATGTGTAGTTTAAAATCGATACCTTCCTTTTTTGCCTTGATGATTACCTCGCAAATATTGCCCTTACAAGATTCTATTCCGTCTGTAATCAGAATAATGGTCGCTTTCTTTTTTGATTGCCGCAGGCCGTCAATTACCATTGTGGCAGAATAGGCCAGAGGTGTCATCCCCAGCGGCTTAATGGTTTTTAAGGATGAAGTGATTTTGCTTTTTGAATTGTTTTCCATAGATACAAGCGTTTCTACATCATGGCAATCCCCTTTTTTTCGATGGCCGTAAGCAACAAGCCCCAGGTTTTGATTTGCAGGAAGCGTATTCACCGTAGCTGAAAGTACATCAACCGCTATTTCCATTTTGGTTTTACCCTGCATTTGACCCCACATAGAGCCACTGGCATCGTAAATAAATACAATTGGGGAAGGGTCCGGGGATTGTGCAAAAGGCTGAAAAGAAAAGGTCAGCAGGCACAAAATAGCTGCGGCTAGGTGTTTCATAATTAAATTGCTTAGGTATACCTAAAGATATTAAAAAAATGATATATTTAATTGCAAATCAGCCAATTGTTAATTTCATCCGAAGTTAAAAATGCCTAAGAAATGTTATTGCTAATAATTACAGCAGTACTCCCCGCAAGGAGTTTAGGTCCTGAAGCCATGACATATTATAAACCTATTTGTTATGAAATTCTGTGGCTACATAATCCGTGCTGGTGCTATATATGTGGCCTCAGCAGAGGGGAAATTTTTATTTTCGGAAATAAAGATTCAATTTACATTTCTCCTCGCAGAACCTACAAAGCTTGCCCTGAGTAATTTTAAGACATAAACGGCAGTCTATACTAGCGGTGTCCCCGGGGAAGGAAGGTCACGCTCCGCATTAAGAAAATGGATGTCTCAAGGGAAATTATTCTGTCACGAGGAGGAAGGGTATTGCGCCCCCATTAGAAATCATGGTATTGACAAAAGCCTCTAAAAAAGGATCAAAATTCTGTCTCCCGGTAAAAAGAGCAATGAATCATGGCAAGGGCAAAGAGTAGGCTTGGCCGCTATCTGTTAGGAAAACATCAAAGAAGGTAGCCCTGTTTTTGGTACCTCTAAGAATCTATGGGATTAGAGCAAGTAATCACCCAGAACAATCTTGCCGTATTTATGCTTAACTGGAGGAAGATACCTTTTATAGGCAAGGGATGTACCGGTATAAAAGAGCGTAATTTTTTGGAGCGTTACAATCCCAGCAATTTCATTATTCTTTTAGGGATGTCGGTGTTTTCCATGATACCTGTAAACTGATCAGCACCAGGGCCATAAGCAAATACGGGCACCATAATTGCTGTATGACCGCCTGTGATATAAGCTCCTTTGACTTTCCCTGATTTCATATCGCCCCCCACCAGGGTCATTCCGCCAGTTTCGTGGTCTGCAGTAACTATAATAAGTGTTTCTTTGTCATGGGCAGCAAATTCAAGGGCTTTGCCCACTGCACGGTCAAAGTCCAGGGTTTCATTTACAATATAGATAGTATTATTGGCATGTCCGCCCCAGTCAATTTGTGAGCCTTCGATCATGATGAAGAATCCCTTTTTATTCTGACTCAAAATATTCAGGGCAGTTTCCGTTGAAAGTGGCAGATCCATTTTGCGTTCGGGATAAACTTCATTGTGCTCGTCCGCCGTAAGACCCACAAGCTTACCCGATTTCACCTTGGCAATTTCCTCCATGGTACGCTTAACCTGGTAGCCTTTCTGTTGAAGTTCATGAGTCAGGTCACGTTTGTCGGCTCGAAGGGCAAAATGCTTGTATCCCCCTCCAATAAACACATCAATATCGGTATTGAGGAAATCAGAGGCAATGTCTTCATAGCTTCCTCGACTGGCCTGGTGGGCAATAAATGAAGCCGGAGTGGCATGGGTAATGGCCGAGGTTGAAATCAGCCCAGTGGCCAAATCCTTGTCCTCCGCCATTTCAAGAATTGTTTTGATGGCTATGGTATCGGTGTCGACCCCAATGGCCCCGTTGTAGGTTTTTTGACCTGTAGAAAGGGCTGTAGCAGCAGCTGCAGAGTCGGTAATATAATTGTCGGAGGAGGCTGTTTTAGATAAACCAACGTGCTTAAAGTTATCGAGAAACAGGTGCCCTCCGTTGGCAGTTATCGCGGCATACACCTGCGCCAAGCCCATTCCGTCGCCAATCATCATAATGACATTTTGCGGCTTCTTTGCTTTGAAATCCTGTCTGAAAGTCTTCACATCATACTTATGCCCTCCCAGGTATAGCTTTGTAGAATCCGCCTTCGATACGGTCTTGTAATCCTCCTGGCTGAAAGCCTGTTGGGAGAACAATAATATTCCTGCAATGAACAAAATTTTATAATTCATTCTGATAATTTTAAATATAAATATTATTTTAACAACTAAAATAAAGTTTCAATTTTAGTTTCTATGCATTAGGGTCTTTAAGCTTAAGGAATGTTGGCGGGGAAACGGAAGAGATCTTGTTTCAAATCTATATTCTGTGAATTATCGATTAATTTTTATAATTACAAATATAATGATTAATATTAGGTTTTAAATCTAGTTTCTGGGAATTATGGTCTTTAAGATGTTCCTGAAACCAGGCGAGAATCCCGCTTATAGGAAAAAGGTACAAAGGTCTAAAACAAAAATCCGATGTAGAATCCCCGTTCTTATAACCAGTTAATCGGGTTTTGTCAAAAAATCCTGGAGGATTACAGGGGCGAATTCGATTGGAAAATTTCGAAGAGATTTCCTCCGAAATTCGCTTTTTAAGATCAGAAACAACAGCTGCAATCCGATCTATTTTTCTATCAGAACCTGCTTCGGTAAGAGTTGGAGCACCCCAATCAGGAAGGAGGTTCAATTAGCTAATATATCCCTGGTAAAATCCAGGAGATCCATGAATTCTCCTTTCCCAAATAGATTTCAGCTCATAAGAAAAGAATGGATATATTGTCTTGCATAGAGCTGGTCGCAATGTTTTGTAGTTCAGTTATTTAAGTTGATTTTACCATCTAGAGAGGAAGAGTAGAATTCGTTTTTAGGTAAAATAAGTTTTTTTGAGGTAGGCTCTTAACCACATATTAATTCTTTGTGCAAAATATCATCTGATTTGACCATTCTCGTTATTAGATTATTGAATATTACATCCATGCTTTGAGAGCGGTTAATTCGATAACAAAATTCATTAAAATATCTGTTGATATTCTTGTCGCTTACCCAAGGAATAGGTTGTTCTTATCCAAGATTTCACCTGATGAATCAGAACATGTAACGCTTTGAAATTTGACCTCTTATCACTTAACACCTGGGTTAAATCATACTCTTTAGTAATTGGATTGTAACATTTCCACTTATTGGTAGTGATCCTTCAAAAGTCGCTTGCTTTTCAATAAGATCGTTAGTTAAATAGGTCAAAGCTTCAATGCATCTGGTTTTTGGGTACATAGCAGAATGATAAGTGTTCTTATCAATTTTAATCTTACCCAAAATCCGAAAAGTAGGTATAAAATATTTAAAACAGTTTTTTTGGTCCAAAGTATTAAAAATAGATTTTAAGTGTTGTAATACCAGAAGTCATCAAAAGCTACTATCCAGTTTTTCGGGATTAAGTACTATTTTCTCCAAAGCTTCAAGAGTATTAAATGCACTTCGGTATTCAGGTCTTAAAGCACAAAAAACAAAGACTATTGAACTAATATATTTGCCGTGATGTAGCATGAACCTACATTATTACAAGGCTTTTGTGTCATGCTTTAAAAAGAACTATATTAGCTTCTAATTTTTTGTCATCAATTAAGGAACTATTTAAAATGAAGCATTGAATCTTACTATGAAAAATAAACATCATTCTATAAAAGATATAGCCTCCAAACTTAATGTGCCTGTTTCCACGGTTTCTTGTATCTGCTAAGCACCGAGGAAATTTCCGGTCATCCATGAAATATGGTAAATGCAAATTGCTGATATGGGCCCATATTCACCTGGGACCAACCTATCTAACATATGATTTACTTCTATAATTGGAAACCCAATACTGGGTGAGAGAAACTATGAACTGAATCTACCAAGCGACCCCCGATGGCTATTGTGGGGATGAAGATAACGGGCAAACTTCTTCCTGGTATGTTTTTTCGGCCAAGGGATTTTATCCTGTAGCCTCTGTCACGATCCGTAAGTGCTTGGAGCTCCCATATTTAAGAAAATTACACTTCAGTTTCAAAAAGGGAATGAGGTTATTAGTTATTATAAGTGCACCTGGAAATAGTAACACCAATAAATATATTCAGAGGATGAGCATGAACGCTAAAAATTATTCCAAAAACTGGTTAGCCACAAGGAACTGATCAAAGGCGCTACAATTGATTTTGAAATGTCAGACACTCCGAATAAAAACCGGGGCACAAAAAAGGAGGATGCTGCTTATTCCTTATCCAACCAAAAGATAAATCTTAAATTTAAAATAAAAAATGAGTTATAATTTTAATGCCAACTGTTTAAAAAATTCATGCCTGAAGAAGGATTTCAGTCTGGTTTTAATGTTGATTTTTGTGTTCCTGGTTAGTTGCAACAAGAATAATACTGAAATACAAACTTCAGAAAATAATAAAGCAGGTTTAAATGACCTCGCTCAGTTTGTTGATCCAATGATCGGGACAGCAAAGATGGGCCATACCTATCCAGGAGCTACGGTGCCCTTTGGTAGTATTCAATTAAGTCCGGACACAGATACTGTTCCATATGCCGTAGATGGACATTATAACCCCGATGTTTATAAATACTGCGCTGGGTACCAATATGATGATAAAACCATTGTAGGGTTTAGTCACACTCATTTTAGCGGGACTGGGCATTCTGATCTTGGGGATTTCCTGATTATGCCAACCACAGGGAAATTGCAATTAAATCCAGGGACGGCCGATAACCCGGAGATCGGGTATCGCTCCCGGTTTTCTCATGAAAATGAAAGAGCCGAACCTGGATATTACAAGGTGCTACTGGATGATTATGGTATTAAGGCAGAACTCACAGCATCAAGCCGTGTGGGGATGCACCAATACACATTTCCTGAATCGGATACTGCACATATTGTTTTGGATCTTAAGTCTGGAATTTATAATTACAACGAAAAAAATGTTTGGACTTTTGTACGTATTGAAAATGACACCTTAGTAACCGGTTACAGACAAACCAATGGTTGGGCCAGAACAAGGAAAGTGTTTTTTGCAATGGCTTTTAGCAAACCTTTCAATAACTATGGGCAGAAGAACTATGATGAAAATATTTATAAGGGATTCTGGAGGAAATTTGACCAAACAGAAAATTTCCCTGAAATGGCAGGCGAAGAAATAGTAGCCTATTTTGACTTCAAAACCGCAAAAGGCGAGAAAATAAAAATAAAATTTGCTATATCCCCCGTAAGCACTGAAGGTGCCATTAACAATATGAAGGTAGAGATTCCAGGTTGGAATTTTGAAGAAGTAAAAAAAGAGAGTCGAGAATGCTGGAATAAGGAATTAAACAAGGTAATTGTCAAAACAAATTCTAAGGAAGAAAAGGTGAGCTTTTATACAGCTATGTACCATTCTTTTTTAGGTCCTACGGAATATTCTGATGTGGATGGCAAGTATCGTGGATTGGATATGAATATTCATCAGGCTGAGGATTTCACCAATTACACAAGTTTTTCGCTATGGGACACATATAGGGCATTGCATCCATTGTTTAATGTCCTTCAGCCTGAAAGAAATCAGGATATGATAAAGTCCATGATGGCCCATTATGACCAAAGTGTTCATCCTATGCTTCCTGTCTGGTCGCATTATGCCAACGAAAACTGGTGTATGATAGGCTATCACAGCGTATCGGTTATAGCCGATGCGATGGTCAAGGGAAATGCCGATTTTGATACAGACCATGCCCTGGAAGCCTGTGTTCAAACCGCTCGTACCCGTTATTATGATGGATTGGAATATTATATGGAGATGGGGTACGTGCCGGAAGATAAAAACGGGGCATCCGTGTCCAAAACTTTAGAATACGCCTACGATGATTGGGCCATAGCACAAGCTGCAAAAAAAATAGGGAAAACAGCTATTTACAAGGAATTCAGTAAACGAGCTGAAAATTATAAAAATGTCTTCGATCCTATATCGGGTTTTATGCGTCCAAAACTTAGTGATGGCAGTTTTAAAAAGGAATTTGATCCCTTGGATACCCACGGACAGGGATCTATAGAAGGCAATTCCTGAAATTACAGCCTATATGTTCCCCATAATCCTGCCGAAATGATTGAGCTTATGGGGGGAAAAGAATGTTTTTCAACACCCCTGGATTCGCTCTTCACCATGGATTTACCTGATAAATATTTTGCTGACACAGAGGATATTTCGCGTGAAGGAATTATTGGTAATTATGTGCACGGGAATGAACCATCGCATCACATTGCATATTTATACAACTGGACCAATACACCCTGGAAATCTCAGGATAAAATCAGAATGATATTGAAAAAAATGTATCAAACTGGTGCTGATGGTCTTGGGGGGAATGACGATTTTGGTCAAATGAGCGCATGGTATATTTTTAGCAGCCTGGGATTTTTTCCAGTAGCCCCGGGATCAGAAAATTATGCTTTGGGTAGTCCCGCAGTCAAAGAGGCAATGCTCAATCTGGAGAACGGAAATACCTTTAAAATAATCGCCGAGGATCAATCTGATCTGAATGTATTTGTGGATAAAGTGGAATTGAATGGAGAGGTATTAAACAAACCTGCAATTAGCCATAGTGATATTATGAATGGCGGAGAATTAAGGTTTTACATGTCTGACAAACCAAATAGGAATTTATATCGTGTGAAATAGGAATTGACATTATCATTTCTGAAAATTTGCTTTATATATCCGGAGCCTTTTTCGTTTTTGATTTTCAGGTTGAGAGAAAAATACAGGTAGAACGGAACAAAGCCTCGTCGGTTTTGATAATTCCTGGTGGTCACCGCTGTTATCATTTTTTGAATTGCCATTAACGGGGAATCCAGAATTTTGGAAATGCTCTGCTAGGAGGCGGGCTAATTTATAGATTCAGGAATTTTTATTTCTCAAAAAATGGGTTACTAAGAGATTGCCGCGGAAGGTGAATCAATTAATAAGGGGGGGCGAGTGGTTCCGGCTTGTACTGAATATGAAAAGAGTTTCCGACTCACACTAAAAAGTACTTCCTGCAGGGGAGCGGTTCCGCTCCCTTGCCTTTTCAGGAGGTGCGGATCAGGGCAACCAAGGTTATCAACTTTTTTCCTGTGTCCAAGATCTTTTCAAGGTAGGGCATTCCCCGTAATTTGGAAAGAGATGTTTATAGATTTTGAAGCGGCATGAATTAATTAATTGGAGAGAAACTCAAATTAAATTGAGCGAATATTATATATTTATTGAATTCAATACGTCCTCAAGATGCAAAATACCCACAAGATGGGTTTGCCGCCATAGCTTTACAGGTGCTGCTTCCTTGAAAGGAAGGTAATACATGAAAAGCAAATCTATGCAGGAATTTCATCGCTTAAATCCAGCCTGCCTGTATTTTCGATAGGTTGTTACCAATTTCAGAACGCGCGCTTTCCTGAGGTAGGTTGAATAAAATTGAATCGTTAATTTATGAATTTACTCTTTATTATTTTAGCCGTTCTTGTTTTTATTGTAGTAGCAATCGCCAAATTTAAAATACATCCTTTTATCACCTTAATTCTAGCTTCTGTAATTATAGGTTTTTTGATGGGTTTAGATGGGAATGTCATACTTGATAAAATAAGTGAAGGATTTGGAGACACTTTATCCAGTATAGGAATTATCATTGGTTTTGGAGCTGTGATTGGAACATTCCTGGAAAAATCTGGAGGTACTTCAACCATAGCAAAATATATTTTATCACTGATCGGTGATAAAAAATCCCCATTAGCCATGAACTTAACAGGTATTCTAGTTTCAATTCCTGTATTCTGCGATTCTGGATTTATAATCCTATCCTCCTTAAATAAAGCTCTAAGTAAGAAAACAGGGATTTCAGTAGTTGTTTTTGCCGTAGCCCTTTCAACAGGGCTCTATGTCTCTCATGTTTTTGTGCCACCAACTCCTGGTCCCTTAGCGGCAGCTGCAGCTTTAGATGCTGATTTAGGACTTGTAATACTAATGGGCTTGGCCCTGGCAATACCCACCGCCTTTGTCGGTTACCTTTGGGCCATAAAATCTGGATCTAAACTCACTGTTACTGGCAATGATTCCTTGATTGAGAATGATGAAATAGGAGAAAGTAAATCCAATATTTTTGCGGTGTTATTACCTATACTAATTCCTATTTTATTAATTGCTCTCAGGTCTATTGCAAAATACCCATCACTTCCTTTTGGAAATGGCATACTAGCAGATATCTTTTCATTTATAGGACATCCCTTACCGGCATTGTTTATAGGAATTCTGTTTGCCGTACAATTGGTCGATAAAAAAACCCCTGTAATAGAACGATTAGCGTGGGTATCAGGTTCCTTAAAAGAAGCCGGAGTAATTATCCTAATCACAGGTGCTGGTGGGGCTTTTGGGAGCATCCTGCGATCTGGAAATTTAGGAGAAATTATTGAAACTCAATTTTCAGGCCTGGAAGTTGGTATCTTTTTGCCATTTTTACTTGCTGCAATATTAAAAACAGCGCAAGGATCATCTACCGTTGCTATAATTACAGCTGCAACTATTATAGCGCCGATGATGGATGTGTTAGGACTGGACAATGAAATGTCTCGGGCACTTACTGTTCTGGCTGTTGGAGCGGGTGCTATGACGATTTCTCACATCAATGACAGTTATTTTTGGGTTGTTTCTCAATTCTCAGGAATGAATACCAAAACCACTTTAAAAAGTCATACAATAGCAACTCTAATGCAAGGAATAGTGGCTGTTTTAATACTATCTTTAATCCAAATTTTTTTTAAATAATAATACCGATGAATATTGTAATTGCTCCGGATTCATTCAAAGAAAGCTTATCTGCAAAAGCTGTGGCAAGTAATATTGCAACGGCAATCGCAAAAATAATGCCTGATGCAAACCTCTTTCAGATTCCTATTTCAGATGGAGGAGAAGGCTTGTTAGAAGCTTTGGTAATACCAGCAGGGGGCAGGTTAATACCTGTTAAGGTCAAAGATCCCTTGTTGAGAAGCATTCAGGCACATTACGGTATTTTAGGGGATGGAACAACTGCCGTGGTGGAAATGGCCACTGCTTCGGGTCTGGAATTACTCAAAAAAAGTGAAAGAAATCCACTGAGCACATCCACATATGGCACCGGGGAACTGATAAGGGATGCCTTAGAAAAGGGATGTACAAAAATTATTATCGGATTAGGAGGAAGTGCTACCAACGATGGAGGAATAGGGATGATCAAGGCCCTGGGTGGAAAATTTCTAAACAAGAAAGAAGTGTCTATCGATGAAGGTGGAGGGGCATTGGATGCCCTGAATAAAATTGATATTACCGGGCTTGACAAAAGACTATTGAGATGTAAAATTATTGGGGCCTGTGATGTTTCAAACCCCTTGACTGGACCCTATGGTGCCTCGATGGTTTTTGGTGGTCAAAAAGGAGGCAGCAGCCTGGAATTGGAGCAGTTGGACAAAAACCTTTTGCACTATGCATCTGTTATTAAATCGGACCTGGGGAAGGATGTAAAAGCGGTTGAAGGTACCGGGGCGGCAGGAGGTATGGGGGCCGCATTATTAGCTTTTTTTGATGCGGAATTAATCCGTGGTATCGACCTTATTATGGATATACTTCAAGTGGAAGCACATATTAAAAATGCAGATTTGGTGGTTACCGGGGAAGGGAAAATAGATAGGCAAACCCTGTATGGCAAAACGATAACAGGTGTTGCCAGGGTGGCTCAAAAACATGGAATCCCGGTCATCGCAATAACAGGTAAAATTGGAAGTGATATTGATGAGATTTATAATCTTGGAGTGACTTCTATTTTTTCAATTGTCAACCAACCAATGACTTTACAGGAATCCATTGAAAAAACTGAATACCTGATTCAATCCTGTGTTATGAATATTTTTAGAATAATTAAATCGTATAAATCTTAATTTTTTCTATTTAAGATCCTCAGAGGGGATACTATAGTTTGTTCCTTTTCTGCTTTTCTTTTTTAACAACAGCTTCCTCTTAGCTACTATGGTTAAAGGAATCCCTTTTTCTCTGGCCTTTATTTCCATGGCTTTTCAAACATCGAGCCTAAAATTTAGGGGGACCACCAGC
>JBGSWA010000275.1:0-19434 GCA_041752645.1 Gillisia sp.
CCCCTTGCAATTGTGGATGCTACGGTGCTTACCGAGGCTGGTTATGTGGGAGAGGATGTGGAAGGAATTTTAACCAAATTGCTTCAGGCAGCCGACTACAATGTTGAAAAAGCCCAACGTGGAATTGTTTTTATAGATGAAATTGACAAGATTGCACGCAAAGGTGATAATCCATCCATTACCAGGGACGTTTCCGGGGAAGGAGTACAGCAAGCCCTTTTGAAATTATTGGAAGGAACCACCGTAAATGTTCCGCCAAAAGGTGGAAGGAAGCATCCCGATCAAAAATTTATTGAAGTTGAAACCGAAAACATCCTGTTTATCGCGGGTGGCGCTTTTGACGGAATCGAACGAAATATCAGCAAACGTTTGAATATGCAGGCCATGGGCTTTAGCGCTTCCAAAAGCGATGACAAAGTGGAACGCACCAATTTATTGCAGTATATTATTCCAAAGGATTTAAAGGATTTTGGTTTAATCCCCGAGATTATTGGCCGTTTGCCAGCCCTCACCTATATGAATCCATTGGACCGGGTGACTTTGCGGGCAATTTTAACGGAGCCTAAAAATGCCATCATCAAACAATATCAAAAATTGTTTGAAATGGACAATATAGCTTTTGAAATTACAGACGAGGCACTGGACTATATTGTTGAGAGGGCAATAGAGTATAAATTAGGCGCAAGGGGACTGCGTTCGCTTTGTGAGGCTATTTTAACCGATGCAATGTTTGAACTTCCGGATAGCAAAGAGACCAGCTTGCTGGTAACCAAAGATTATGTGGAAGAAAAATTGAACAGATCTGTCATCAGTATGTTGAAAGCGGTTTCTTAGACCTTAAATATCTGATCGTTTTACATTTACTTTTGAAAAAAATTAAAAATACCATCCGTACTTATTTCGGGTGGTTTTTTGTTTCCCCTGCTTTTCCAAAGTTTGGGGCAAGGCACATTCTTTTGTCAAACATTCCTTTTTTATTTTCTATTAAATAATTATCGAATGTTTTATTTACAATTTCATTTCTAGAATTAATTCTTTTCTTTGAAGGGCAGTTTATAAAATAGGTAAGCCCCGCTATGCGAGGCTTAAATGAAGAGGGTTGATGATGGCGATGGTTAAACCAGCCGTTGTAGCCGCGCATCTTGTCACTACCCCTCCATGACCGGCATTCATCAACTTACTTAAAGATTTCAAAAATAGATTGCCAGTAATTCAATTCTGGTTTCTGTGAATTGTGGTCTTTACAATTGTGTGCCGGTTAGTTCTGGCACCAATTTGACCGGAGTAGAGAGGATTTAAATTATCCGCCAACTTTTCCAAAGTTTTAAATTGTTTGCCAAGTTAGAAGAATTTGCTCAACCTTTTCCAAAATTACCAGGCAATTTAAATCGCATTATAACTTCCCCTGTTTCTTTGTTTACTTCAATTTTACTTCCTTCAGCGGACAATTCTCTGCCGGTACTCATTTTGAACATTCCCGAAAGAAAATCCATTCCCTGGTTCATTACCGCTTCAAGTTCTTCCAATTGTTCAATCCGATTTTTTTGTTCACGGGAGGTTGTTTCCGGTTCTACTGTGATAATTTGCCTTTCAGATGGAACATCGATGATATTTTTGTTCTCACTTTCAAGCCCGGGGTTTGAAAATTCAGCCATAGCTTCTTCCAGCTGTTGTAGGAACTGAGCTCTTCCCTTCTCCGAGAAATCGACCATATCCTCAATATTTCCGGGACTTAACACACTGTCAAAGAGATTTTGTTTTACTGCCAGTCCAGACGCAATTTTCATCTCAATGGAATTTTTGGTGATCAAATTGATAACCGTTAGGTTTTTGTTTTTCTGCCCCAGTCGATCTATCCTTCCAATGCGTTGGTTCTTTTTGGCCGGATTCCAGGGCAATTCAAAATTAATAACCGTATCGGCAATTTGTAGGTTGAGACCTGCTCCCCCGGCTTCAGTAGAAAGAAATACCCTACAATTGGGATTTGTTTCAAATTCCCGAATGATTTTCTTTCGATGCTTTACAGGAATACTTCCGTTGAATTCCGTAAATCCGATTGCATTTTTTAAGAGCATTTTCCCAATAATATGGTTCATGCGTTTCCATTCAGAAAAGATAATAATCTTCCTGTTATTGTGGTGCAAATCTAATTTTTCCAACAATATTTCTTCTAATTCCACCAGTTTTGGTGAATGCTGGCTCTCTTTATCCACAAGGAAAGAAGAATCACATGCCATTCTCATGGTTTGTAAATGCTTTGTGAGCATTTGCATATCATAGGGAGTTTTGAATTTTTTGTGCAAGATTTGGGCGACGGCCATGGCACTGCTTGCGTGGTAATCTTGCTGTATCGGATGCATTTCAACAGGCACATCTATTTGAGTGACCTTGTTGAGTTGTTCCAGGACTTCCTGCTTTTCCCTTCTTATAAGTACAGGTTGCAGCCTTTCTTTTAATTGTTGCAGGTTGTAATAGCCGGTAATTTTGTTTTTTTGAGTGTGATCGAAATAGCAATGTTGATACGAAAACTCCCATAAAGGAGCGAGCATGTTTGGCATTATAAAATCAACGATGGAAAAAAGATCGATGAGCTTATTTTCAATTGGAGTACCGGTGATTACTAATGAATGCTTTTTTTTAAGCGATTTGATTGCATTCGAAGTTATGGTCTCAAAATTTTTAATCCGCTGTGCTTCATCCAAAATAATAAAATCAAAATCTGTTTTGTTGATCGCTTTTATGTCACGCAAAACGGTTTCGTAGTTTATTATCTGAAAAAAACTTTCTGTTTCACTATATATTTTTTCCCGCTCATTTGGAAATCCTTCAACAATGACCGCTTTCTCATCGGTAAATTTTTCGATTTCACTTTTCCATTGCGCTTTTAGGGATGCAGGGCATATGACAAGAGTTTTTTTGAAACCAAACAATTCCTTTTTAAAGACTGCTGCGCCAATAGCCTGCAAGGTTTTTCCTAAACCCATCTCATCGGCGATAATTGAACCTTGACGGTAAGTGGCGAAGTCAATTCCTTGCTTTTGATAAGGATAAAGTTCAGCCTTTAACAATGAAAAGTCCAGGATGGTATTTTGCTTTACACTAGCTATAAGACGTTCATTGAATTTGATTTCTAATTTGTCAAGTACCTCTGGACGTATCAAAATTTGCTTCTGGGTTTCCGCTTCCCTGACGAATTGAAGGAATTGTGGAATTTTGGCATCATCCAAAAGCTTGTCCTTTCCAAAATAGGATTCAAACAAGGAGGCGATTTCCCCGGAAAGTCCTTCTGGATAATACCAGGCAATTTTATAATCGTTATGTGGATCTAGATATATTTCAATAAATGGGTACTGCTGATCCAGGTTTTTCCAAGATTTGTTTTCTTTGACTTTATGAAATGCGAATATCAAATGTTTACAAGTCCCAAGTTTATTTGTTTTATAATCGTTGCAGGAACAATATCCATCCTCCTTTTCAAAGTCCCTAAAAGTGATTTTATAAGTTTTGTCGCGTTCATTGATTAGGACATGCTCACCAAATATATTGTCAGATAAATGAATATGATAGTTGGCTTTTCGGGCTTTTTCCGCCCGTTCATCCATAACCCGTTTTATCATTCCCTCACGGGTATAAGCTTTTCCTTCGGGTTTCCCATCAGCGTCAAAATGAATCAAAGTTTCAGAAACTTGCAACAGGCTTGCGATCTTATGGGAACACCAATCGATAGATTTGCAGTTACAGGTTCCTCCAATTTCCCCGTTTACTTCAATTTGTACCTTAAAATCATTAAACTCATCATCTACCCCAAATTCAAAACGGTTTTTAGATTGGGTCAAGACCTGCACTTGCCCATTTAAATAGAGGGAATTTCCGTGTCGAAGCGCATAGGCTAAATGTTCCTGATTATATAGGTTATCTAAATGCTTCTTAATTTGCTCTGCGGTAGGGATTCCCATAGCCTAATGTTTTTTTTTGGGGCTAAATTATGGATTATTAAGGTAAATATCATTTTTCAGCTTATTGAATTTCCTTAGAATTTTTATTGGTTTATCCCCCAACTTTTCCAAAGGTTTTGAACTTTGGAAAAGTTAAATGAAAGGCACGCACTTTTGTGCTGCATTTTTTAATTTCCTATTCAATAATTATCGGAAAGTTTTATTTGCACTGACAGAATGTTGTGTATTGCTATCAGTCCCGAAGTATCGGGAGTATTTTTAGCTTAGATTCACCGGGTTTTTAATTGTAAGACAAGTGTTGTTACTGTAAAAAAAAAATTATAACAGTTGCTTTAGGATTTTAATATCTATATTTTCCATTTCTGCTTTATCCCAAATAAAACAAAGTTGATTTTTTGGTAAGATTTACTTAAAATGAGGTTTTGGGTGACTATCCTGTCGCCACCGCTTTTGCCCATGCCTTCTGAGGTAATCTTTAACTTATTTTTTAAGGCCATCGCCCATAAAAAACCGTTTATTAGGGTTTTTCAAGTTCCTTTTTAAGGGAAAGAATATCAATTTTTAAAGTTTTGTGCTTTTTAAACCACAACCTGTTGCTGGTATATTGTTGCCTGTCCCTCAATTCCGTGTTTTCTAATCTTTAATCAACATCCTGTAATAAGAAAAGATTCCCCTTTAGAATATCGTGTTTTTTAATCTTTAATCAAACCACAACATTACCAATGGGTGAATTTATAAAGGAATAAATATCGTGTTTTGCAATCTTTCAAACCACAACCGCGCTTCACTCCATCTCTCCTTCTGTCGAAATATCGTGTTTTCTAATCTAATCAAACCACAACCTATTTATGCTATTTTCGAGCCATTTAAGATTTGACCGATTTATGACAAAGAACTTTAATTTAATCTCTAAGGGTTTGATTCCCCGCCGATTGCAGCGTAAGTAAAATATTTAATTATTTTTTTTAGATACCTCGTATGCTTGCATCGAGGCAGTTCATTTATAATTTTTCGATTTTACTGGAAGCAGAAATTTTAAAAGCATAACTCTCAACTAAATAATCAAAAGAATTGACTCCAATTTTTATCCAAGGATATTTTTTATATTCCCCTACATTTTTTCCGCCTTTCATTCCAATTTTTAAACCCATAGCTTTAGTAATGTCTTTCTTTTCCCTTGCTTCAATGTGTTGCAATAATTTTATTTCTGCTGATCTTTCAACATCTAATTGAGTGATTTGAAATAATCTTTCTAACTTTTCGTCATCACTCATGCAATAAATTTCTTGAGGCGATTTATCATAAATTAAAACCATCTTGCCTTTAGTTATAAAAATTTCTCTCGGAAATAGGATGAATATCAAAGCCCTTGTCATCTGTTCAGTTTGAAATCAGAGATATGAAAACGATCCGGTTAAGAGCAGGGGAGTGCAGAAATTTAAAAGTAAGGATCGATCCCGGGAATCTATCAGGAAACGCACAACAATGAAAAAAACCCCGTTTCCTTTTTGGAAGCAGGGTTTTGATATTATATTTGGTTATGGAGGGTTCTACATCATTCCACCCATTCCACCACCCATACCGGCTCCGCCAGCAGGGCTGTCTTCCTTGATGTCTATCAGGGCACATTCGGTAGTCAGGATCATTCCTGCAATGGAAGCTGCATTTTCAAGTGCGATCCTAGTTACTTTTTTAGGATCAATAATACCTGCTTTTAGCATATCAACATAAGTATTGGTCTTGGCATCATAACCAAAGTTGGTTTTGCCTTCCATTACTTTATTGATTACCACAGAACCTTCTCCACCTGCGTTTTCAACAATGGTGCGCAAGGGAGCTTCGATAGCGCGGTTTACGATTTGAATTCCGGTGGCTTCATCGGCATTTTCCGATTTGAGGTTTATAAGCACATCTTTTGCACGTACCAGGGCAACGCCACCTCCGGCAACAATTCCTTCTTCAATCGCGGCACGGGTAGCGTTAAGCGCATCGTCCACACGGTCTTTTTTCTCTTTCATTTCAACTTCTGAAGCAGCGCCTACATAAAGTACGGCAACTCCACCGGCCAGTTTAGCCAATCGTTCCTGAAGTTTTTCTTTGTCATAATCAGATGTAGTAGTCTCAATTTGAGCTTTTATCTGGCTTACGCGCTCTTTGATGGCAACATTATCACCGGCTCCATTTACAACTGTTGTATTGTCCTTATCAATAGATATTTTTTCGGCAGTACCCAGTTGTTCTAAGGTGGCATTTTCTAAAGAAAAACCTCTTTCTTCAGAAATTACGGTCCCACCGGTCAAAATGGCTATATCCTCCAACATCGCTTTTCTTCTGTCCCCAAAACCAGGAGCTTTTACCGCAGCGATCTTAAGGGAACCACGGAGTTTGTTCACTACCAATGTTGCCAGGGCTTCCCCATCAACATCCTCGGCAATGATCAATAATGGTTTGCCTGATTGTGCGACAGGTTCCAAAATAGGAAGCAGATCTTTCATGGAAGAGATCTTCTTATCATATAGCAAAATGTATGGATCTTCAAGAGTTGAAGTCATTTTTTCGCTGTTGGTCACAAAATACGGAGATAAATATCCACGGTCAAATTGCATTCCCTCCACTACATCTACATGAGTTTCGGTTCCTTTAGCCTCTTCAACAGTGATTACTCCATCTTTTCCAACCTTCTGAAAAGCCTGGGCAATTAGTTCCCCAATATGATCGTCATTATTGGCAGAAATTGAAGCGACTTGTTTTATTTTTTCTGAAGAATTCCCAATTTCCTTGGTTTGTTTGGCCAAATTTTCGGTGATGGCTAAAACGGCTTTGTCTATTCCGCGTTTCAAATCCATTGGATTCGCTCCTGCAGCTACGTTTTTCAAGCCTTCTTTTACGATTGCCTGTGCAAGTACTGTAGCGGTTGTTGTTCCATCTCCTGCAAGGTCATTGGTTTTGGAGGCTACTTCCTTAACCATCTGAGCTCCCATATTTTCCAATGGATCTTCCAACTCAATTTCCTTGGCAACGGTTACTCCATCTTTGGTTACCACTGGCGCGCCAAATGATTTGCTGATAATTACGTTTCGCCCTTTTGGGCCCAATGTTACTTTTACGGCATTCGCCAATGCATCTACCCCGCGTTTGATCCCATCACGGGCTTCAATATTATATTTAATATCTTTTGCCATTTTGTTATTTTTTTAAATCCTGTCCCAATGCTTTGGGATACCTCAGAATCTGTTTGTTATTTTAAAATTATAATAAGTGAAATTTTCAACCCAAAGGTGAAATCTGGATTAATACTTTGAAAGGTGTATTTTATACAATTGCAAGAATATCATCTTCCCGCATGATCAAATAATCCTTTCCTTCCAATTTTAGTTCGGTTCCGGAATATTTGCCATAGAGAACTTCATCCCCAATTTTCACGGTCATTTCGTGTTTTTTGGTTCCTTTACCAACCGCAACTACTTTTCCTTTTTGTGGTTTTTCTTTAGCTGTTTCAGGAATGTAAATGCCGGAAGCAGTTTTTGTCTCGGCGGCAGCAGGTTCGATGAGAACTCTGTCTGAAAGAGGTTTAATGTTTAAAGCCATTTGTATAATGTGTTTTTAGTTAATGAATTTAATATGTACGATGCAATTATTGACTAAAATTATGCCAGTAGCATAATACTGACAATGATAAACAAAAAATGCCAGCTTGTCATAAGCTGGCATTTATATCTTGATAAAAATAATTTTTATTGCGGGTCCTGAGTTTCAGGTTGCGTTTGCATCGGAGTTTGTGTAGCTTCCGGAACAGTTGTTTCTATTGATGAATCGCTGTTTATTACCCTTGATTCTGAAGTGGCGCCATTACCCATAATGGTAACATTTGATAATAGGATCAATACCAGCATTAACGTTGCAAGTGTCCAGGTGCTTTTGTCAAGGAAATCGCCGGTTTTTTTAACCCCGCCAATTTGTTGGCCACCTCCCCCTCCAAATGAGGAAGAAAGTCCGCCGCCTTTAGGATTTTGAACCATAATTACAACTACCAGTAAAAATGCTACAATGATGATCAATGCTAAAAAAATAGTGAAAGTGCTCATTCTTTTCCTGTGTTATTTTCTTGTAATTTCTTTATTGCCCTTATTTGGTCTGCAAAGAAACCACTTTTTTCGGGACTTTTCAAAATTAAAATTTTATAAGCCTGAAGGGCTTTTTTATAATTCTTTTGTTCCAGATAAACTCGTGCCAAGGTCTCTGTCATTAATCCTTCCGGTGGAAGGCCCCGATCCGGGGCGATATTGGTGGTGGAGGCTAATTTGTTTGGTTTTAATTTGGGGCTTTTTGAGATAAAGTCGTCAATAAGTTCAGATTTCCTCAATTTTGAATCTATTATTTTTTTTGAATCCTCTGAAATGCGGTCTATATGGTTGGCCTTTGTAAGGCTTAGCCATTCAGAAAAAGAATGTGCTTCGGAAGCATCAAAATTTAGAGGACTTCCCATATCAGGGTTTTTTTCTGAAACTTTAATTTCTTTTGAAACGGTTGTTTCCTCTGAAGGTGTTGTAAGTGGGCGTTCAAACAGATCAGGATCCAAAACCTGAACTGATTCTGTTAACTTCATCTTAATGGCATCGTTAATCGATATGATTTTTTTCCCAAAGACTTCCTGGGGTTCAAAAACAATGATATTCCTCAGATTGTCTTCCTGTCTTTTGATTTGAAGAGCTACCTTGTCCTGACTAAAATCTATAGAGGATATAAAATCGAAAAGCACACTTCTGTCCAAGGTAAAGGCAGCTGTTTTCTTTAATGCCAGATTGTATTTGAAGCTATTCTGATTGTAAAGCCCTTTTAAATAAATGGCTCGTGCTGCCTGAAAATACGGATACTGCCTCAAAAGGTTCTCCAACTCCCTGGTTTGTTCAGTTCCCACAGAAGCTGAATTTTCAAATAAGTACGTTAATTCTCTCGAGTTCATTACCAGTTTGTGAGCGAAGCATTAAAGATATCCTGAGTGATCCTGGAATAAATTTCCTCCAAAGCGGTTTCCAAAGTTGCTCCCACAAGTTGAGAGTTTGCTGGATAATCATAATAAAATGAAAAGCGTCTTTCAAAATCTTTTTCCGGTTCCAGGGTATTGTAATACCTTACATTTACTGCTATAGTGAGTCGGTTTTGTGCCGCGGTGTTTTGTGCGGTGGCCGACATTGGGGCTACGTAATAATCTATTATTTCCCCTTCGTATATCAAATCTCCTCCAGAATTTGTAAGGCTTAAATTTGTTTGATTCTGGATCAGGTCTTGCAGCTCCAGGGTAAAAGTACGGTCAATCCCGGGCTCAACGATATCGGCATTATTTTGAAAGAAGTTTACCTGAAATGTTTTGGCTGCGCCGGTATCGGCCCCCGTAAAGGAGTATATTCCACATCCCTGAAGTGAGAGCAGGAGCGTGGAGAGGATAAAAAGACTGATTTTTTTCATAAGGTATGCCTTGATTTTATGGAAATATGGGTCTATAGATCGTATTGTTTAATTTTTCTGTACAGGGTGCGTTCACTTATTCCCAGTTCTTCAGCTGCCGATTTTCGTTTTCCGCTATGGCGTTCCAGGGATTTTTTAATGAGTTCAAGTTCCTTGCTTTGGAGCGAAAGCGTTTCTTCCTCTTCAATTTCTTCGGCAAAATAATATTTATCTTCAATATCCTGGGATTTGTTTTGTGATATTTGAAGTAGTTCCCTGTTTTCCTCGTCAATATCATCCAGCTCCTTCTCTTCATCCCCATAAATTTTATCTATCAGGTCCTCGTGTTCTTCCTGCACCTTTTGATGGTTTCCGCTCTCCAGCAGTTCCAGTGTCAACTTTTTTAAATCATTTAGGTCTCTCTTCATATCGAATAGCACCTTGTAAAGTATTTCCCGTTCATCGCTAAAATCCCCTTGCTTTTTCTTTTCTGAAATTACTGCGGGGAGATTGCTTCCTATATCGGGAAGATATGTTTTTAAAATGCTGCCGCTTATGTTTCGTTCTTGTTCCAACACCGAAATTTGTTCGGCTATATTTCGCAACTGTCTGATATTTCCGCCCCATCTGTATTTCTGAAGCAATTCTACGGCATCTTCATCCAGCCTGATAGTGGGCATTTTATATTTAAGGGCAAAATCTGCCGCAAATTTCCTGAACAATAAATGCATATCGTCTTTACGTTCCCTTAGTGGCGGTAAATTAATCTCGATGGTGCTTAAACGATAGTACAGATCTTCCCGAAATTTTTCCTTTTTTATAGCATCGAACATATTTAAATTTGTTGCGGCCACAATTCGGATATTAGTGTTTTGAACCTTTGAAGACCCAACTTTGATAAATTCGCCATTCTCCAGAACTCTTAACAACCTAACCTGGGTGGTTAGCGGCAATTCCCCTACCTCATCCAGGAAAATGGTCCCACCATCGGCCACCTCAAAATAACCGTTTCTTGTTTGTGAGGCGCCCGTAAATGAGCCTTTTTCATGTCCAAACAATTCACTGTCTATGGTTCCCTCAGGAATAGCACCACAGTTTACTGCAATGTATTTTCCATGTTTTCGGTGTGAAAGCGCATGGATTATCTTCGGAATGCTTTCCTTTCCAACCCCGCTTTCCCCGGTGACCAATACAGAAATATCGGTGGGTGCCACCTGAATGGCTTTCTCTACTGCACGATTTAGTTTTGGGTCATTCCCAATAATTTCGAATCGTTGTTTTATCGCCTGAATTGAATCCATAAGTGACTATCTATAATTGAATTTTTATTATTGAATAATAAATCCTGACTCCTTTCTACCCGGTCTCCAGGTTTTTTTTTAACCTAATTATTTCCGCTAAATCCTTCCGCTTTTCCTATAAGGGTTCCACTGGTACAATCGGTGATTTTTACATTTACAAAATCCCCTATCTTGTAATTTTCCTTTGGAAAAACCGCGACAGAATTATAGGTGGTTCTGCCGCTCCATTGCAGATCAGATTTTTTTGATTCTCTTTCTATTAAAACCTCGACGGTTTTTCCGATGTATCTCTGGGTTTTATAAAGGGCATGTTCCCTTTGCAATTTGACGATTTCGGTAAGTCTTCTTTGTTTGACTTCCTCCGGAACATCATCTTCATATTTCTTGGCACCCAGGGTTCCGGGCCTCTCCGAATAGGAAAACATATATCCGAAATCATATTTTACATAATCCATAAGGGATAAAGTATCCTTGTGATCTTCTTCGGTTTCACCGCAAAATCCTATGATCATATCCTGTGAAATTGCACAATCCGGGATGATCTTTTTGATAGTGTCAATCAATTCAAAATATTCCTCGCGGGTGTGTAGGCGGTTCATTCTTTTTAAAATTGAATTGCTTCCGCTTTGTACCGGCAGATGTATGTGTTTACAAATATTTGGATAGGCGGCCATCATTTCAATCACATTTATAGTCATATCCTGCGGATTGGAGGTAGAAAAACGAACCCGCATTTTAGGGTGAGCTTCAGCAACCAATTTTAATAACGCTGCGAAATTTGTGGCCGTTGCCTTTTCTATTTCCGAAGCATTCTTAAAATCTTTTTTAAGTCCGCCACCAAACCATAAATAACTATCCACGTTTTGCCCCAGCAATGTGATTTCCTTGAATCCTTTTTCTTCCAGGTCGTTCACTTCCTCCAAGATACTTTGAAAATCCCGGCTGCGTTCGCGCCCGCGGGTAAAAGGCACCACGCAGAATGTACACATATTATCACAACCCCGCGTTATGGAAACAAAGGCTGAAACCCCGTTGCTTTGCAATCTTACAGGAGAAATGTCGCCATAAGTTTCATCTTTGGAAAGGATCACGTTTACCGCATTTCTGCCTTCTTCCACCTCTTTTATTAAATTGGGCAGATCTTTATAAGCATCGGGCCCCACAACAAGGTCCACTATTTTTTCCTCCTCCAGGAATTGGCTCTTCAGACGCTCGGCCATACAGCCTAAAACTCCCACCTTCATTTTTGGGTTGATCCTTTTTACCGCGTTGTATTTTTCCAATCTCTTGCGGATGGTTTGTTCGGCTTTATCGCGAATGGAACAGGTATTTACCAAAACCAGATCGGCATCTTCCAGGATTTGAGTGGTGTTATATCCTTCCTTTTGAAGTATGGAAGCTACAATTTCGCTGTCGCTAAAGTTCATAGCGCAACCATAACTTTCAATAAACAGTTTCTTGTTATTTCCGGATTTAGCTTCCAGGATAAGTGTATTTCCCTGTGATTTTTCGTCTTTCATCTTCTCCATAATTCCTGCTGTACCTTTTAGATAAATTAGCTTGCAAAGATAGCCTTAAGTTAATTTATGACAAAGTGACAGCATAGAAAATTCAAGCTTTTTTTATTGCGTTAAGTGGAATTTTACGATAATTCACAGCATATTTAAAAATTGCTCTACTTTTGCAGCAAGAAATAACAGATTTATGGCAAAGAATTTAGTGATCGTGGAGTCTCCGGCAAAGGCAAAAACCATCGAGAAATTTTTAGGGAAAGACTACACGGTAATGTCCAGTTTTGGACATATTGCTGACTTGCCCACCAAGGAGTTGGGAGTTGATACCGAAGGGGATTTTACTCCTAAATATGTCGTCTCGAAAGACAAACAGGACGTGGTAAAAAAGCTGAGGCGGGTAGCCAAGGATGCCGAAATGGTATGGCTGGCTAGTGATGAGGACCGGGAGGGAGAGGCCATTGCCTGGCATCTTTCTGAAGAACTTAAATTGACCAAAGACAAGACCAAAAGGATCGTTTTTCACGAGATCACAAAATCTGCCATCCTGAAGGCGATTGACAATCCAAGGGATATAAATTATAATTTAGTGAACGCCCAGCAGGCTCGAAGAGTTTTGGACAGGCTAGTGGGATATGAGCTATCGCCTATTTTATGGCGAAAAGTAAAAGGAGGCCTCTCCGCAGGCAGGGTACAATCGGTTTCTGTGAGGTTGATTGTAGAACGCGAACGGGAAATAAACGAATTTAAATCGGAAGCTTCTTATAGAATAGATGCTGAATTCACTAATGAGGACGGTAAATCCTTCAAAGCGAAATTGCCCAAGAATTTCGACACAAAAGCAGAGGCAGAAAAATTCCTTCAGAAAAATATTCAGGCAAAATTCAAAGTTGCAGATCTTTCTACCAAACCTGCAAAAAAATCACCTGCACCACCCTTCACAACTTCTACCTTACAACAGGAAGCCGCCAGGAAATTGTATTTTTCGGTAAGTAAAACCATGACCATGGCCCAACGTCTCTACGAGGCAGGGCATATAACTTATATGAGGACCGATAGTGTTAGCCTCTCGGAGGATGCCAGAGGAGGAGCAAAAGAAGAGATATTAAAAGCCTACGGCAATAAATACTCAAAATCGAGACAGTTTACCGGTAAGTCAAAAGGAGCGCAGGAAGCTCATGAGGCCATTAGGCCAACGCATTTTGAAAATCACAGCGTAAAGGCGGATCGCGATGAGCAGCGTTTATACGATTTGATATGGAAGCGTTCCATTGCTTCTCAAATGAGTGAAGCCAACCTGGAGCGTACCAATGTCAAGATTTCAGCGGATAAGCATAAAGAAAATTTCACAGCCTCCGGAGAAGTACTTATTTTTGATGGATTCTTAAAAGTATATTTGGAGGGGAGTGACGAGGAAGATGTAGAGCAGGAAGGAATGTTGCCTGCCTTAAAAGTAGATGAACCTCTTATTAACAATTTTATAACTGCAACAGAAAGATTTACTAGGCCGCCTTACAGGTATACCGAAGCTTCCTTGGTGAAAAAACTGGAAGAACTAGGAATAGGCCGACCATCTACATATGCTCCTACTATTTCTACAATTCAAAACAGGAATTATGTCGAAAAGGGTTCGGTAGAGGGGATCGAGCGCAATTATTCACAACTTGTTTTAAGGAATGATAAACTCATTGAAAAGCAACTCACCGAAACGGTGGGAAGTGACAAGGGAAAATTAGTACCTACTGCTGTAGGAACTGTGGTAAACGATTTTCTTGTCAATCATTTTTCCAATATTCTCGATTATAATTTCACTGCCAAAGTAGAGCAAAGTTTTGATGATATCGCTGAAGGAAATGAAGAATGGACCAAAATGATGCGTGATTTTTATTCTGAATTTCACCCTCAGGTTTTGGACGTTGCTGAGAATGCCGAAAGGGAAGTGGGAGAACGCATCTTGGGGAAAGACCCGGAAACCGGGAAACCCGTGAGCGTGCGTTTGGGGAAATTTGGTCCTATGGTGCAAATAGGTTCTGTGGAAGATGATGAAAAGCCTCGTTTTGCAGGGTTGAGCCCCGATCAGTCCCTGGAAACAATCACCTATGAAGAAGCGATGAATTTATTTCAGCTTCCCAAGGAAATTGGGGAATTCGAAGGGGGAAAGGTGGAGGTTAATAACGGTCGGTTTGGTCCGTATGTTCGTTATGGCAATAAATATGTCTCTTTAGATAAGGGGGAAGATCCGCTTAGCGTGGATTTTGAACGTGCCCTGGAACTTATTGAAGCAAAAGAGAAAGCCGATGCGCCAATTTATGAATATAAAGGAATGCCGGTTCAAAAAGGGGTGGGTAGATTCGGTCCTTTTTTAAAGTGGAATAATCTATTTATCAACGTCAACAAGAAATACGATTTCGATAATCTAAGTGATGCTGACATTGAGGAGTTAATTGATGATAAACTAAAAAAGGAGAAAGATAAAGTAATTCACAATTGGGAAGAGGAAGGGATCCGCGTTGAAAAAGCACGCTGGGGCCGTTTCAATATTCTCAAGGGAAAAACAAAAATTGAGCTTCCAAAAACCGTTGATGCAGAGAAGTTGAGTTTAGAGGAAGTGAAAGCAATCATTGAAGAAAAGAAACCGGCTAAAAAGAAACCGGCGGCAAAGAAAAGCGCAGCCAAAAAAACAACCCCAACAAAAAAACCAGCGAAAATAAAAACTTCAGTTAAAAAACCTACTCCTAAAAAGAAGTAATTGATGAATTTCGAATTTTTAAGCCCCGTAGAGGAAGTATTGATCGAGGAAATTTCACTTCAGAGTAAACATACCCTGGGAAACCTGATTGAAATTCATACAATAAATTCCGGAATTCCCAATCTTGAAAATATTGAGATAGCAATTGTTGGGGTAACCGAAAATCGCCTGGATCAGGAGTATAAGGGGGAATTATTAACTTTCAATAATATCAGGAGATCCTTTTACAGTCTTTTTCCTGGAAATTGGAATTTAAAGCTTGCCGATTTAGGAAATATCCAGAAAGGAGAAACTGTTGAAGATACCTATTTTGCATTGCAAAGGTTGGTTTCTGCCCTGATAAATAAAAGGATTATCCCGGTTATACTCGGGGGAAGTCAGGATTTAATCTATGCGCAATATCGTGCCTACGACCGGGTGGAACAGATGGTTAACCTAGTGAATATAGACAGCCGGTTTGATTTGGGAGATGCTGAGGAACCGATCGGCAATAGGTCTTACGTGGGGAAAATAGTGGTGAACAAGCCTTATAACTTATTTAATTATTCAAGTGTGGGGTACCAGACATATTTCAATTCACAGGAGGAAATTAAATTGATGGAACGCCTGTTTTTTGATGCATACAGGTTAGGGGAAGTTTGTAATAATATCAGTCTGATAGAACCTGTAATGCGCAATGCCAATTTGGTGGGGCTGGATCTGGGAAGCATAAATGCTTCTGCCATAGGCGGGCCTAACCACTTCTCTCCCAATGGTTTTGACGGAAAGGAAGTTTGCGCTCTGGCTCGTTATGCAGGTATTAGTGATAAGGTTTCGTCTTTTGGGATTTATGAATATACCTCAGACTATCCTAAAGCCGGGAATATGCTGATAGCTCAAATGTTGTGGTATTTTATTGAGGGAGTGAATTACAGGACAAATGAAAATACTACATCAGCTAAAAAGGAGTTTATAAAATATCAGGTCCCCATAGAGGGAGATGTGTTGGTGTTTTTTAAAAGCCCAATTAGCGGAAGATGGTGGATTGAAATTCCATTTAATTCAAATTCCAATACTAAATTAAAAAGGCATACGTTATTACCTTGCAGCAATGAAGATTATTTAGAGGCCTGCAACCAAGTAATCCCTGATAGGTGGTATAAAACTAAGCGAAAAAACGAAATTTAAAAATAAACGGACATATACAAGATTAACAGTATTTTTTATTAAACTTTTGTTTTTTTAAAAATATTTAGATACGTTTACCGATTATATCAAATATGTCATAACCTGATAAAAATTATGAAGAAAATTATTTCGCTTATTGCTATTCTTGCAATTATGGCTGGTTGTAGTCGCGGCGATCGCGGGCAACTGGTAGGCGCATCAGGAAAAAAGTGGAATCCGGAGAAACCCTATGGTATGACATTGGTCCCGGGTGGCGCTTTTATTATGGGAAAAGCGGATGATGATATCGCCGATATGAAAAATGCCCCTCCAAAAACAGTGACAGTCCGTACATTTTATATGGACGAAACTGAAATCACAAATTCAGAATATCGGCAGTTTACAAACTGGGTGAGGGATTCTATCGTTCGGATGAGGCTTGCCATTGAAGCTGATTTTAACGGAGCAGAAGCAGGTGGTGAAGGAATTGGGGAATATGCCTTTTTGGATTCCGACCCTGAGAGCATGTCGGTATATGAAAAATATATGTATGATAATTACACTTCATTTTCTGAGGATTATGAAGGGAGAAAATTAAATAAAGACATTGATATTATTTGGGATACCAATGAATATCCCGATGAGGCTTATGCCAGGGTAATGGATTCAATGTATATTCCTTTAGAAGAATCCTATAACGGGCAGCGCACAATTGATGTCAAAAAACTGAATTTTAAGTATCGATGGATGGATATTCAAAAAGCCGCACGCTCTAAAGCCCAAAAGAGAAGCGATTTTATTATTACTGAGGAAGTAGCTGTATATCCTGATACTGCTGTATGGATCAAAGATTTTAATTACTCCTATAATGAGCCTATGCACAATGATTATTATTGGCATTCCGCTTTTGATGATTATCCGGTAGTAGGTGTTTCCTGGAAGCAGGCAAAAGCTTTTACCCAATGGAGAACCCTGTATCACAATGCATTCAGAAAAGAAAAAGGAACCCATGATGTTCCATCCTATAGATTGCCAACCGAGGCGGAATGGGAATATGCCGCGCGTGGTGGATTGCAGTCTGCAACCTATCCCTGGGGAGGACCTTACGCCAAGAATGACCGGGGTTGTTTTATGGCCAATTTCAAACCTTTAAGAGGGGATTATGCAGCAGATCAGGCTTTGTACACCGTGGAAGCAAAATCCTATGAGCCTAATGATTACAATCTTTACAATATGGCCGGGAATGTTTCAGAATGGGTGAATTCTTCCTATGATGCTGCAGCATATGAATACATGTCTTCTATGAACCCAACAGTTAACAATGAGGATGATATGCGAAAAGTTGTTCGTGGTGGTTCCTGGAAGGATGTTGCATATTTCCTTCAGGTAAGCACCAGGGATTATGAATATTCAGATACCGCTAGAAGTTATATAGGTTTTAGAACTGTACAAGATTATCTTGGAACAGACGTTACTTTAAATCAACCTCCCAAATAAATTCCCACACTAAATAACCTATTTAACTAACCAACAATAAATAATTTTTAATTATGGCAAACTCAAAATCTATTAAGAAAATAACAGCGATGGTGTATGGATTGGGTGCATCTGTGGTAATATTAGGTGCCCTTTTTAAGATCATGCACTGGCCCTATGGAAACGCTATGCTTATTGCAGGTTTAATAACCGAAGCCCTGGTGTTTGCATATTCTGCTTTTGAACCGGTAGACGATGATTTGGATTGGTCTTTGGTGTATCCTGAATTGGGTGGTGGCCCGGCATCAGAAAGAGAAAAAGCCTTAATAGAGGAAAATAAAGATTCTGAAGCCATCTTATCTAAAAAATTGGATGAGATGTTAAAGGATGCAAGAATTGATGCCAGCCTAATGAATAGTCTGGGAGAAAGCATCAGAAATTTTGAGGGTGCCGCAAAATCTATATCTCCTACGGTTGATGCCATGGCCTCCCAAAGAAAATACAGCGAAGAGCTTACCTTCGCGGCTGCTCAAATGGAAACTTTGAACAATTTGTATAAGGTTCAAGTGGAATCCTCATCAAGACAAGTTGAAATAAATCAGGAAATAGCAGAGAACGCCGGAAAACTTAAAGAACAAATGAGTTCAATGGCAACCAGCCTTTCCTCTCTTAATGGAGTTTACGGTGGAATGTTGACCGCTATGAATGGAAGATCATAATTAATTGGTTGTAATGACTATTGAATTTAATAAGAAACTAAACTAATTATACATGGCCTCTGGAAAACAATCCCCAAGACAGAAGATGATAAACCTGATGTATCTGGTTTTCATTGCAATGTTGGCTTTAAATATGTCAAAAGAGGTGCTTACCGCTTTTGGCCTGATGAATGAAAAATTAACCGAATCTAATGTTCAAACCACCAACCGTAATCAGGCTTTTATGGCCGGGCTGGATGAAAAGGTAACAGAGCAGCCTAAAAAATATGCACCATTAAAAGTCAAAGCTGAGGAAGTAGAAGCCCTTTCGGTTAATTTCAATGACTATATTGAAAACTTAAAGAGTGAACTGTTGATCAAGCAGGAAGACAAAACAAATTATGAGATCATGGATAATTCCCATAATCTTGACGTATTGTTCTTTCAAAGCGGGAGGGTCAGTCCGAAGGGAGAAGAGTTCGTAAAGTTAGTAGATGATTACCGCGAAGGGGTAATAGCAATTATTGGTGATGATTATCCCGCAATAGCTCAAAAGATAAAAACTGATTTTTCCACTGAAGCCATTAAAAGAGAGGGAGCAAATATTGATTGGCTGAAATACCACTATGAGGGATTTCCCTTAATAGCCTCGATTACAAAATTAACTCAAATCCAGTCTGATGTGAAATCTGTTCAGGGTGAGATTTTATCAGCTATGTTTTCTGGACAGCTTCAAAGTGAGGTATCGCTAACCAATTATGAAGCAATTGTAGTTCCGGAAAAAACAGCCTTTTTTAGTGGAGAGAATTTTAAAGGTAAGGTTGTTTTAGGACGGGTGGACAAAACCCTGAAATTTGACAACGTAACTATCAATGGGAAAAAGGTTGAAAGTAACGAAGCTGGCCAGGTAACTTTGAATTTTCCTGCGGGAAATGTGGGAGAACAAAAAATTATCGGGGAAATTCAGTTTAAAGAAGGGGATTCAATTGTAAAGATCCCGGTTACAAGTTCCTTTGCCGTAATTCCAAAACCAAATTCGGCAGTGATCTCAGCAGATAAAATGAACGTGGTTTATCGCGGTGTAAAAAATCCGATGACCATTTCCATTCCGGGAGTGGGGAGTGTTTCTGCAAGCGCGCCCGGTCTTTCCCC
>JBGSWA010000276.1:0-1841 GCA_041752645.1 Gillisia sp.
AGGGTTTCCATAGCACCTTCTTCCCGCACATCACCTATATATACTACAAGATTTTCGCACGCCGGGATATCCGTTTTTATCTGATAATCCAGTTCATACAATCCGCTTTCATTCTGATCGCACATAATGAGCAGAGAAGGATTGAGCGCAGCAATCTGACGGCAGATTTCACTACCAATAGAACCAGCCGCTCCTGTTACCAATATCCTTTTTGAACCTAATAATCCCTCTACCTTTTGATTATAAATCTGAATTTGTTGACGACCCAGCAAATCCTCAATTTTTATCTTTTCCAGTTGAGATAGCTTTCCGGTACCATTGATCCAATCATCAATTGCCGGGAGGTTTCGTACCTCAATATTATTCTCATGACAAAAATCTACAATGTTATTTTTTTCCTGAACATCCAATCCTTCCTTTGCGAAAATCAACATGGAAACATCCCAAACCTTTACTACGGTCTGTATCTGTTCAAAAGAAAAAATCCGTACATTATCTATAGCCTTTCCAACAAAATTCAAATCGTTGTCAATAAATGCGATAACCCGATACTTGAAATTGGAGGCATGTTCCATGGTATGTTTCAACTTAGAACCATAAGCCCCCCCTCCATAAATAATCACATTTTCGGAACTCCCCCTTACCATGGTATTTTTATAGATTTCCTTTACGATGAGGCGGTATCCCACCATCAAAAAGGAACTGGTAAAAAGGTTAAATGATAAAATAGACCCGGGGATAAGTTTTGGCCCCCCGATAAGTTGAGAAATAAGACTTAATGAAAATAACGCCAAAAAGGATAGAAACAAAGCACCCGTAACCCGAATCACTTCCGTAAGACCCGAAAAACGGATAATACCCTCATAAGTTTTAAAAAGGTAAAAGAAAAGAGAATTCGTAATTAAAATAACGATCACCGAATTAAGAGAACGCTCCGAAAATAGAGCGTCAATATTTAACTGCTTGATCAACAAAATGGATAGATAAGCAGAGATAACTCCTATAATTGTATCAAAAATAAAAACAGTCCATTTGGGGGCTATTTGATTCTTAAGCAAATAGTATCTTACCCTACGGAAAGTTTTCACATTGTAGTAATTTATGTTTCTCAAAGCTTCAAATGGTTTAACTGGCTATTAATAATATAAATCCAATCTAAAAGTCATAATACACAAATAAACCAATTCTGTGATTTTACAAAATTAGTGGTTCTGGCCACATTTGAATTAAAAACTAATTGTGAACAATTTACTGCTTTAAAACGGCAAACTCCTGCAAGAAGACTTTAAGTATTTGCAAATAAGAGCAAATTATTGCGCCTCCCGAACCTGTAAAACCTCGATATCAAAAATAAGATCACTAAAAGCAGGCAACTTTTCACCCTGTGATTCTCTTCCATAACCAAGAAGGGAAGGAATAAAAACCTTAGCTTTTGATCCTTCTTTCAATTGCATAACTCCTATATCCCAGCCCTGAATGACTTGACGGGCACCTGCCTGATACTCGAAAGGCTCTTTATGGCCAAATGTAGAATCCACATTAGAATCAAATACCTTTCCGTTTTTCAGAGAGCCTGAATAGTTGACCCGAACAATCATGCCGCTATCCACCTTTGCCCCGGCTCCTTCCCTTTCTATAACGACAAAAACACCCTCTTTGGTTTCTAAGGGCTTCAGATTTTTTGAAGCAATAAATTCCTTTAAGCGATCCACCTCTACCAGCTTAAATGCCTCAAAAGCTTTTTCCCGGTCTGCGTTCATGGCTTCTTCGGTTTCGAAAATGTCAATCACTTTTACTGATACTTTTATGTTATCTCCTTTTTTAAAAACGTCGCTATACTG
>JBGSWA010000277.1:0-4937 GCA_041752645.1 Gillisia sp.
GGTTGTTTATTTGTAAGCCAGTAGAGCGGATTAGAGGGAAGTACCCGGATCATTAATTTATCAACTTCTTCCCAACCCATTTTTAGATATCCCGGCAAACTTTGGGTATTGGGGGTGTTAAAAATAAAATCATCCCCTCGCTCCTTAGCTATTTCTATTGCCCGCAAGGTAAGTTTTTTAAAAACCCCCTTTCCCTGGTGTTCAGGATGAGTTGCAGTATCTACCGCTCTTAAAGCCGAAAATATTTGGTTCTCATATTGCCATTTCCATCTCATTAAAGCCCTAACTCCAATAATTTTACCATTTTCCTCCGCAACCAAAACCAGGGATTCTCCAAAGGGATTATCCACATGCTTGTATCTCCAAACCTCTTCAGTCTTTTTTGAGGAGGTCTCTCCAAGGCTTGCTTTAAGCACTCCAATAATTTCCAGCACATCCTGCTCTGTGGCTTCTCTAATTTGCATTCTTGTCAATTAATTGATCATTTTACCCCAGCCTTCCACTGCCTTTTCATCTGAAAGACCCTGAAGGTGAAGTTGTAGATTTTTTAGCTTGAACTACCCTGAATAGGTTTGAGCGTTTTTCATTATACGTTACTTCATCTTCCTATACTTTATCGAAGGTGTATCGTATTCTAAATTTAAATCCTGACGCTTTGAAGCCAAATTCAATTGTCAAAAGTTTTTATTGATTCTCCCTTTGGGGATTGGGGCGAAAAATTCATAAATTTCCTCTAAAGAATCCACCATTCTTTTGAGGCTAAATGAATCCACGGCACGATCCCGTGCAGCTTTTTTATAGTTGCTTAATTTTTCCTGATCATCAATTAAAATCTGACATAAACCGGAGAGTTTCATCCATTCTTCCACCTTGCAAGATAGGCCATCCTCTCTATTTCTAATAACCTCTTTTATTCCTCCAGCATCCGTGGAAACAATGGCGCATTCCATACTCATAGCCTCCAGAAGTGCAATGGGCAATCCTTCAAAAGAGCTACTCATCATAAAAATATCCATCGCGGAATAATAAGGTTTAACATCTGTTTTTAAACCCGGAAAGAATACCTTTTTCTCTAATTTCAATTTGTTCAATTCAGCTTTAATCTCCTCTTCCAAAGGTCCGGCACCGACGATTATTCCATAAACATTTTGATTCTTAGTTTCAATTTCCTTAAAAACCTGTAACCATTCTATCAGTCTCTTTTGAAATCGGAAGACAGCAACATTTCCTATAACCAAGGCATCTTCAGGGATACCAAACTCCTTTTTAATTTTAGAACCCAAATCAGGATCTCGTCGAAAAGAATCAGTATTTGCACCATTTAAAAGGGTTTTAACTGTAATCTTTGGAGTGATGTTCTTCTTTATTGAATGAGTGACATCTTCGGAAACCCCCAAAGCCAGGCTCTGGGAATTAAAGGTAATTTTATTGATCATTTTGGTAGCAATATGATACCGTTCCTGCATATTATGCTCGGAATATACAACCGGAATTTTGGTTTTAGCAAAAACCATTCTTCCTAAAAAACCTGCCCATGGCAAATGACAATGAATTAAATCTATATCATTCGTTTTACAATAATCAATAACTCCTGAATAATGTAACAAAAGTTTTATATTGTTGGAAGCCGAAAAACAAGTCACCTTTCCCCCTGCACTTTCGAGTGCATCGACCATCTGGTTCTTCCAGGGAAGAAAATAGATAGTGTGAAATTCAAATCTTGAGGTATTATGAATTTTCAATGTTTCAGGCAATAACATTTCTGCCCCGCCTCGACCAAGGGATTTTATGATGTGAAGAATTTTAATTTTTTGCATTTCCTCTATATAGCCGATCGGCATTTATTTTATTTTCAAATTAAGCGACAAAATTAACCCTTTAAAGCCTTAAAACAAGATAATTAGTAGGATTTAATATTAACTTGAAATTACGAATCGAATCGTGCCAGGGAATTTGGTTTAAAGGATTCCTCTAAATTAGAAATTTGCCTAAAAGACAAAATGGAACCCCCATTGGATATTCCGGTGATTCATCCGCCGGAATGCCAATAAATTAAGGTTCCTGTTCATGATGTTAAATTTGTATCCCGAAGGGGCGGGGCAGCTAAGTCCGGTCAATTAGCTTACTTCAGTTACAAAGAATAGATTACTTAAAATGGATCAATATTTAATCTTCAGTGTTTTCTGTTTTAAAAGCAAAGGGAATAATTATAAAAAATTTATATTTGAACAAAACTTTTCCATCCTAAAGAGATTATCCTGATAATAATTAATTATGGAATTTCAAACTGATCTTATGATTGAATATAGAATTCTGAACTATAAATACGACTTTGAGGAGGTTATTGCATTGTTAAATGCCAATTTAAATACTAGACATTCAGAGGAGTTTATTTCCTGGAAACATTATGGAAACCCATTTGGCAGACCAATTGGAGCGGTTGCCATAATAAACGAAAATATTGTTGGTGTGGTTTTTTATGTACGATACAATTTCCAGCGAAAGAATAAGGAAACAATTAGGTGCCTAAGACCTATAGATGGTTGTACTGCCGAAATTCATAGAGGAAAAGGTATTTTAAAAAAGTTAATGAGATATTGCCTTGAATTATATAAGAATGATTATGATATGCTAATTGCTACTCCTAACATATATAGTTATCCCGAATTTATTAAATTGGGGTGGAAAAATTTAGAACATAGATTTTACTACAAAATTGGGATTATTTCACCCTTTGGTATTTCTAAAAATGTTTCAATAGCTTCCTCAAACTCTGAAACCTTCATGAACAACAACCTAAATACCCACAATTATTTTGTAACAAGCAACATACCAGGTTTCTTTAAATGGAGATACTTAGATAGTCTTGATAGCAACTATATAGTCAAAAACATTCTGATTAATGGACAAAGCAACTTAGTTGTTTACCATATTCGAAACTTTAAGAGTCTTAGATATATCGTGTTATGTGACTTCATTGGTGATGAAAAGGAAATTAATAATGTAATAAGAACCATTTGTAAATTGGAAAAACTCTATGTTATCTATTATTTAAGTAATAAAATAACGGATAAAATTAAATTTTTAATTAAAAAAAAGCAGAGAGAAGCAAGAATAACAATTAGAGAAGATAACGCCAAACTAGATAATGAGGTTGTACTATCCTTATCCGATTTGAGTCTGTAAAGGGAAGTATTAACAAGAATATCTAATCCATAAGAAATTAAATAATTAAAATCGGGCATTTTGACTAGGTGAATTTTATTTTAATATAAAGGAACTAAAATATCATTTATTGGGTGATGCAATTAAATTCTGATATAGGCTTTCAAATTTCTTAGCGTTTATTTCCGGATCGAAACCGTTGGAAATCATAGTAAAGGCATTCTCGCCTAGATCTTTCCTCATTTCAGAATTATACATTACTTCTAGTAACTTCTCTTTAAATTCCTTTTTATTAAAATCATCTATTAAAAAGCCGGTCTTCCCATTTATTAAAACCTCCGACACCCCACCAACATTTGTAGATATTGAAGGAATTTTCTGAGTCCCTGCTTCCAGAATTACCCCTGGAACGCCTTCAACCTTACTGCAAAGAACCAAGCAATCTGATGCAGCTAAAATTTCCGGAATATCTTTTCTAAACCCAAGGAAAAAGACACTATTTGACAAACTTTTTTGCTCAACAATTTGCTTCATTTTTTCCAGCAATATGCCGCTTCCCACACAAACCAGTTTTATATCTGAGTCTTCATTTTTTAACTCATCAAAAATATCCAATAGAAATTCGTGATTCTTTTCTGGACTAAAATTACCAATATGTAAGGCTATCTTGGATTTTTTATCAAACCCCAAATCTATTCGTAACTCTTTATAGAGCTTCTCTCTATCCAGTCCTTTAATAGGGATACCTCTTCTAATAACTTCAGTACGACTTATTGGATAATTATATGTTCTAATAAAATCTGCCATAGCTTCATCTCCAACTGATGTTACATGAGCTATGCGCTGAAACATTTTGTTATATAATATTTTTTTTGGTCTACTTGAGATCCATTCACTGATAATACTTATGTTTCTGTAGACTAACGGGATATTCCCAAAGAACAACGATGCCGCAACCGTGTATTTAAGGGTGTCAGATCCATTACACTGAATTACATCAGGTTTAACCTCCTTTACGAGTTTAATGATTTTTCTTACGATATCAAATGAAAATTTACCATTCTTAGCAGATACCAAATCCCTGTTATCCGCGTTTTCAACGGATAAAACATCCTTTTCATTTTCATATAATCCTACAAAAACTACTTCATGTCCTAATTTTATCAATTCGGTGCTCAAATATGCCGCAAAAAGTTCTGCACCCCTATATTGTCGTTTAGTTACAAAATGAAGAATCTTCATTTTGCTTCCAAATGAAGGTTTCGGAAGGTTAATAACATCATTATAACAACTTAGAAATCGATCAGCAATAATATTATTTGAATACCTATCAGTTACCATATTTTTTGCCGTCTCTATCATTAAAGAATTGTTTTCAGGATTTCCCAATACTATCCCCAAAGTATTTATAAATCCAGATTCATCGTTTTTTTTGATCAACCATCCAGTTTTACCATTCACAACTATTTCGCCTATTCCTCCAACATTAAAAGCAATAACTGGAATTTCGCAGGACATGGCCTCTAAAATCACCGCAGGTAAACCTTCGATTATACTAGGAAGGATGAAAATATTTGATGCCTTTATATAAGAAAGGGGATTATTAACAAAGCCATAAAATGTGATTTTTGAGTTTAATCCCTTATTACTAACATCCTTTTCAATCTTAGATTTCAAAGGACCATCACCTATCAGATGAAGATGCACCTTTTGATTTGAATTTACGATTGCCTGAAATATTCTTATAATACCCTCATGATTTTTTTCAAAAG
>JBGSWA010000278.1:0-10177 GCA_041752645.1 Gillisia sp.
CATCCTTCAGGAAAGTTAGGCTACTTTATGCCGTGAGTCTGAATAATACAATTTGTCAGCGAATATTAGTAAAAAGTCCTGCCCGTGGAATATAAGTCCAATATTTTAAAATCCGTCAACCCTGGAAGTGGAAAAAAATTTAATTTAATTCAAGCACCTTGTATTTTAGTATAAACGTTGTTCCGAAGGGTTTCTTTTTTTGCCAAACTTTTATCCGAATTTTCAATTCATCAAAATATTATATCTAAATTTACCTTCAAAATGTACTGTTTTTAGCACTTTTTAATTTTCGAATAATATCCCGAACTTATCATAGTTACCGGAATTTTAAATTTCACTTCGGATTAGGTTGGAAATAATATAAACATCAAAAGCTTATCAAAGCTTTTGCAAAGCACTTAAATTTAATTTTGATATAGCAAAACAATCCTTAAGAAAAAATAAGGTGTTATAATTGTTGTGATATTTTAAGGAACCCATTTTTTATTTTAATTTTTTTTAATTCATATTGCAACTGATAAAAACCTACTAAATCATAGCTGATCAAGAATGTCAAATTCAAAACCAAATTTATTAAAAATCATGGAATCCCATATTGTCCCAGCAATTCAGGAAAAAATAAGGTTGCAGGAATATGCGGTTAATATTTTTAAATCTATTGCTTCCCGAAGTGGAATTAAAAAAGCAATTAAAAGACAGGAAATTTTAATAGATGGCCAGATCGCCAAAACATCAGATTGGATAGAGGAACATCAAAAAATAGAACTACTTCAGCAGGAAATGAAGCCAAAAAAAGTGTTTCGATTGAAACTGGAGGTAATTTTTGAAGACGATTATTTTGCGGTGGTGAACAAACCGCCAGGTTATCCTACCAGTGGCAATTATTTTAAGACCATTGAAAATGCGTTGCCACTCAATTTAAAAATTTCCGAAGAACCTGACGCCCTTCCTTACCCCCTTCCGGTTCACAGACTGGACAATCCCACAGGGGGATTGTTGTTGATTGCCAAAACCAGGATTGCCCAAACAAAATTATACCAGTCTTTTGAAACTAAGGAAATAAAAAAAACCTACACAGCTTTGGTGCACGGAACAACTCCTGAAACCGGAATATTTTCAGAAGAAATAGATCAAAAATCGGCTTCTACAAATATAATAACCTTGAGATCTTTTAGTTTCAAAAATGAAAATTTTTCATTGGTTGAAGTTTATCCGGATACTGGTCGGACACACCAGATAAGAATCCATCTTTCACAACATGGGTTCCCGATTGTGGGAGACAAAGAACATGGGTCTGGAGCTGAACCTTTTTTTAGAAAAGGATTGTACCTGACAGCTATTGGCCTGCGATTGACACATCCCATTACGGACGAACCTCTGGAATTTAAAATAATAATTCCCCGAAAATTTGAGGTGTTAGGGGATTGAAATGTGAAGGGAAAAATCTTAACAAAATTTTAGCACATCACTTTTGATGCCAAAGTTGTGAAATCATTCTTTTTTTTGCTTATTTTTGTAAAACAAATTGAAATTGAGCATAGATGTTAAAGCAGCAACTAAATTTTAAACTATCCCAGAAGCTCTCTCCGCAACAAATACAGTTGATGAAGCTTATTCAATTACCTACCCAGGCTTTTGAACAACGCATTAAACAGGAATTAGAGGAGAATCCGGCACTGGAAGATGGAAAAGAGGATTTGGAAAAAGATTTTGATGATGAATTTTCCAATAATGATGAATACGAAAATGATGGGACCGAATCTATAGATACGGATATTGATGTTGATGATTACCTGAGCGATGATGAAATTCCAAATTACAGGCTTCAGGCAAATAATTACAGTGCAGATGATGAGGAAAAACATGTTCCTTATGCCGCTGGCACCTCATTCTCACAATATTTGCAATCTCAGTTAAGCACTTTTCGACTTACAGATATAGAAAAAGAAATCGCAGATTTTCTTGTTGGGAGTGTGGATGAAAGTGGTTATATACGCCGAACTATACAGGACATTGTAGATGACCTGGCTTTTACACAAAACGTTTATACAGAGGAATCCACGGTAGAAAGAATTTTAAAACTGGTACAGGAATTGGATCCTGCAGGTGTTGGGGCAAGATCGCTTCAGGAAAGTCTGTTGATCCAACTTCGAAGGAAGGAACCTAATAAAAATGTCTCCCTTGCCATTGAACTCCTGGAAAAATCCTTTGATCACTTCAGTAAGAAACACTATAATAAATTACTGAGTAAACACGATATTACAGAAGAAGAACTTCGTGATGCCATTGAAGTTATTGGGCATTTAAACCCGAAACCTGGAGGTCACTTCACCGGGAATACCCGCATGGCAGAACATGTGATTCCCGATTTTACCATTAAAATTGTGGACGGCGAATTGGAACTCACCCTGAATGGAAGAAATGCCCCTGAAATGCACATTTCAAACGATTATAACAATATGCTTAAGGGCTACAAGGAAGCCAAGGAAAAGAGTAAGGCCCAGAAAGAGGCCGTGATGTTCATAAAGCAAAAGCTGGATTCGGCAAAATGGTTTATCGAAGCAATCAAGCAAAGACAGCAAACCCTGATGATTACCATGAGTGCGATCATGAATTATCAAAAGGAATATTTCCTGACGGGTGATGAGCGTAATTTGCGCCCAATGATCCTCAAAGATATTGCCGATGAAATAGGAATGGATGTTTCAACAGTTTCCAGGGTAGCAAACAGCAAATACGTGGATACCCCTTATGGCACCAAATTAATAAAGGTTTTCTTTTCAGAGTCGATGAAGAATGATCAGGGGGAGGACGTTTCTACCCGGGAAATCAAGAAAATTTTGGAAATGTCTATTGAAGATGAGAATAAACGCAAACCCCTTACCGATGAAAAACTGGCAAAACTTTTAAAGGAAAAAGGATATCCAATCGCCCGTAGGACAGTTGCGAAATATAGGGAACAACTGGATATTCCAGTAGCTAGAATGAGAAAAGAAATATAAATGCGGACCTTAATAAAGAGTGCTTCCTATATCTTTCATCCTATATGGATGCCATTTTTAGGCACCTTATTCTATTTTGTGGTTTCTCCGAGGTATTTTCCTCTTCCTCTTATTCAGGCTAAACTTCTTGCGGTGGCAATAACCACCATGTTCATTCCAATTGTTTTTTATTTTTTACTCAAAAATTTGGGAAAAGCTGAATCTGCCCTTCTAAATGATGTTAAGGAGCGAAGATGGCCTTTGTTTTTCTATATTTTATTGCTCGGCTTGAATTTATATCAAATCCTGAACATCTATAACTACCCTGCCCTCTATTACTTTTTTGTGGGGATCTTGTTTTCCATTTTAACAAGCTTCACTCTAACCTTGCTTAAAGTGAAGATCAGCCTTCATATGGTTGGGCTCTCAGGGATTTTTATGTTCGTGTTAGCCCTAAGTATGTATTATCATTTAAACCTTATTTACAGTATCGCCTTCCTGATTTTTGCAATGGGTTTTACGGCCACTTCGAGACTTCAGGCCAAAGCGCACAATTGGGTAGAATTAATTCTGGGATTTATTATTGGACTTCTTCCGCAAATACTTGTTTTGAATTTTTGGTTATAAAATGTAAAACATCAGCCCAACTTTAAAAGTGGTTATTCCAATATCCGCATTACTCAATTTTGCATCCTTAAAGAAAGGATTCAGGCTGTAATAAAGGTGAAGGTTGAAGGTGTTGTAGCCAAAGCTTAAGGTTGTACCAATCCGGAATCTGTCAAATTCCGGTACATCCGTTTGTAATACCTGATTTTCACCCTGTTTAAAGGTAGATTGAAAATAATAAACATAGCCGAAGCGCAAGCCCGTATAAACCCGCCAGAACTTATGAGAATCGGGAGTAGAGGTTCGCCACCTCAGTTCTAACGGAACTTCGATCAATTGAGTGGTAAATCTGTTAGAATCAAATTCAATACCTTCAGAATTCAGGTTTCTGAAAATAGTATTGTTATTGGAATCCTCACCTATAAATAACTCCTGACCAAAAGAATTAACCGACCAACCCAAACCGGCACCCAAACCGATATTGCGTCTTTTATTGAGCGGAAAATCACGGATAAACCCTAAATGCAAGCCTCCGGAAAATCCAGACTGCGAAACAGATTCCGGAAGATCCCGGAGCAAATGAAAGGTTAACCCAATATAAAACTGGTCTTCCCTGTATAGGCTGTCTATCACCTTTGTAACCGGGATATTTCTATCTTGCGCTAAAGATGCTAGGGACATAAAGAGTCCGATTATAATAAAATATACCTGTTTCATGATTCAAGCAATTAATTTTTCCTCGCAATCCCAAACAATATTATAAAAAAAAAACATCCCAGTTCCGTAAATTATCGGGTGGGATGTTTTTAAAAACAGTAACGTTAAACTATTCTAAATTCTTATTTACTTCCCCAATTCGGGTGGTGTAATTAATTTTTAGAGCCTCAGCTTTTCTCAGTTCTTGTTTGATATCAGATACCAAACCCATATTGGTTTCAACATCTACTTTTAACGCAGTGGTTAAATACGGAATTAATTCTTCCCTCTTTGCTTCTCTTTCAGCATAAATGAACTGTTGCACCTCACTTACTTCAGCGAACTTATCATTTAATTGAATTCGGGCTTCAGTACCATATTTCTGTTGGTAGCGTGGGCTCGGCTTTCCGGCATAGATATACATTACCAAGTCCTTTTTATCTAACTTTTCAACCTGATTTGCAAATGGCAACTTGTTTTGTATCATCAATGTATTTTGACGCATCACCGTAGCAACCATAAAAAAGAAAAGCAACATAAAAACAATATCCGGTAAAGATGCCGTATTTACTGCAGGCAACTCCCCACCCATTTTCTTTGTGAATTTAGCCATATCTTATTTAAATTTTATGTTATTAACCCTACAAACTCTTTGGCTCGGCTTCAGATAATTTCTGCGGATACATTTCTTGAATTTCATCCAAACGCACCTTTAAAATATCCTTATTCCCATTGTAATTTGGATCGTTATAATTTCTTTCCATTTCTAAATAATCCAAACCATAAAGTCGTTGAGCTTCCCTTTTCCTCAAATCGTTATAAGCGCCAACCAATTCATTTTGAACAGAAATATAGGTTCCATATTTGGTTTGTCTATCATTCACTAAGGAAATTATAGCTTTTGTAGGATTATCAGAGGAGGAAGGATCTTTAGTTCCCTGACAGTAAACACAAGCCTCTTCGCCTACTCCGCCACCGTTGTCCAAAAATTCGACTGCAGCCTTGCGCAAATCCTGTAAATCCATAAGTTGATCTTCTACCAATAAATCATTGTTCCTGTTGACAATAACAGTAAAGATGTTTTTTTGCTTAATTATCGGTGGCACTATATCCTCAAGCGGAATTGGAGGTAATTTACGACTTATACCCCTGTCGGTTTCAATGGTAGTGGTTACCAGAAAGAAAATTAAAAGCAGGAATGCAATGTCGGCCATTGAACCGGCATTTACTTCTGGTGCTGATCTTTTAGCCATAATAGTTTAATTTATTAATTTTTTCACTCCGGAAATAAGCATTGCTCCAACCGCAACTGCAGCTAAAATATAGAACATTCCCAATCCGGCACTTACCCAGTGAGATGCACTTGCAGATAAGATCCCCCCGTCTTTAAGTTGTACCTCAGTTCCATCAGTTAGCACATATGCGATTACAATAACCAGTGCGAATGCTCCAATGGAGATTAGGGTCGTTTTAATATCTCCACTAAACAGGCCTTTTATCACAAAGAATGCAACCAAAACCAATACGATGAGCAAAATAAAATATGCCAACCATAAAAATGGAGTTATTAGACTTTCCTGTACATCTGCAGAGGCTACTATAGAACCATCGTCTGCTAATAGGATTCTCACCAAAAAGACAATACCTATTAGACCAAGAACGAGTGCTACGTATTTTAAAATTTTATGTAAGGTCATAATATTATTCTCTTAGATTCTTTTTTTGTTTTTGTAATCAACAAGCATATCGATCAATACGATAGAAGCATCCTCCATATCATTTACAATACTATCAATTTTAGCAATGATGTAATTATAAAAAATTTGTAGAATAATAGCTACCACTAAACCAAATACGGTTGTAAGAAGTGCCACTTTAATACCTCCAGCTACCACTGATGGTTGCATATCTCCTGCAGCTTCAATTTTATCGAAAGCCTGAATCATCCCGATTACAGTTCCCATAAATCCAAGCATCGGCGCCAGTGCAATAAACAGGGATACCCATGATACATTTTTCTCTAATTGCCCCATTTGGACACCTCCATAAGCTACTACAGCTTTTTCAGCGGCCTCAATGCTTTCATCGGCACGATCTAGCCCCTGATAGTAAATGGATGCAACAGGGCCTCTTGTATTTCTACAAACCTCTTTAGCTGCTTCAATTCCACCATTGCTCAAAGCATCCTCTACGTCCTGAGCCAATTTCTTGGTATTGGTGGTAGACAAATTTAAAAAGATAATTCTCTCGATGGCTACTGCTAAACCAAGAATCAAGGTTAAAAGAACAATTCCCATAAAACCGGGACCACCTTCAATAAAACGTTTTTTAAGTTCCTGGTGAAAACCAAGGGTTTCTTCCTCTTGTACCTCGAGGGCAGCTTCTTCATCCTGAACAAAATTCACGATGTTATCCGGCATTATGTTAACATAATTTGTCGCATTTACATTTGTTGCTCCAAATAACATAATCGAAGCGATTACCAAAGTTGAAAATAATCTTTTCATTAGTGTTTGTCTTAATTAATTAGTTAAAGGGTTAAAGATATAAAAAATATTTTTTTAAACTAAAAATACTTTGCAGAGAGGAAGGGATTCGAACCCTCGATACGCTTGTGACGTATACACACTTTCCAGGCGTGCGCCTTCGACCACTCGGCCACCTCTCTATTAGTATTATATTGGGATGTCAAATAACAAAAAAAAAAATTTAACATCAAATAAGAATCGTTAATTTTATAACATTTCCCCACGCAGTGAAGTCTCAAAGATAGTTTTAAATACCTTTGGAGACAAATCCTTACCCAAAAGATACATAAGTTTTACCATAGCGGCCTCCGTTGTGATGTCTTTTCCCGAAACAATCCCTATTTTTTTCAATTGTGTGCTGGTTTCATATTGTCCCATAGCCACACTCCCAGCAATGCATTGGGTAACATTTACAATGATTAAACCATTGGAAATATGTTTCTTCAATAAATTTATAAACCAGCTATCAGTTGGCGCATTTCCGCTGCCATAAGTTTCAAGAACAACTCCTTTAAGGCCTTTTTTCGATAAAATATGACCTATCGTACTTTCACTTATTCCGGGAAACAATTTTAAAATCAGGACATCATCGTTGAAATAGGTATGCAATTTAGTGCGCTTTCTCCTATTGGTTTTCCAAAGCACATTGTGATTTACAGCTAAATGAACCCCTGATTCTGCCAAAGGCGGATAATTTAAGGAAGAAAATGCCTGAAAATGCTCTGCATTGACTTTTGTAGTCCTATTACCCCTGTACAATTTATATTCAAAATACAATCCCACTTCAGAAATCTCAGGCCGTCCTTGTTTTTGCAAGCCGGCTATTTGTATGCTGGTGATCAAATTTTCCTTGGCATCGGTCCTCAAATCCCCAATTGGCAATTGCGAACCTGTAAATATAATAGGTTTGGTTAAATTTTCAAACATAAAACTCAGAGCTGAAGCACTGTAAGACATCGTATCACTGCCATGCAATACTACAAAACCATCGTAATCTTCAAACCTGTCTTCTATTATCTGGGCAATCTGAAACCAATATTTGGGGTTCATATTTGAGGAATCAATAGGCTCTTTAAAACTGATGGTATCAATATTGTGTTCCAAAAGCTTTAACTCGGGAATATTTTGAAGAAGTTCGCTAAAATTAAATGCTTTTAAGGCGCCGGTTTCAAAATCCTTGATCATACCAATGGTACCACCAGTATATATCAATAAGATATTAGAGTTGACTTTCATCCAAACTTTCTTTATTAATTACCGGGTTTGCATACATCAATAAAAAGCTGTTAACCTCCAGAGAGTTTTGAAGATCAATTCTGCGGCTTAAGCGCCTTTCGAATTGCCTTTTTTCCTTTTCGGTATACTTTGACCTATGCCCCTCATTATTATTCAACAAATCACAGGCGATGTAATTTGAAGGCCATAATTTATAATTTTTATGAATTTTTTGATCTATTCCTGATGCGATCGATTTTAATTGGTCGTTCACCGAACCCTCGTCTTTTACTATATTCTCAAACCAATCCTCTTTCAAAACCCCTCCAGCTTCTAAATGAATTCGACCTTTCTTCCCCAAGGCACCCTTCAGGATCGAATTAAAATCTTCATGAGCCGTTTTGGTGTATTCCTCATCCATCCTCTTTGCCATTATTTCAGGTATTTTAAGCGCATCTGTAGGATCAAATTCGTAAGAAATTGCAACTGGCACTATCTTTATTTTTGAAAAATATTCTGAAATACTCAAATCTCCTTTTGCCATCGCAAGCATTTTCAACACTCCCTGCTGAGTGACATCATTGCCATCCTTGGTGCGTCCCTCACGTTGTGCGAGCCAAACAGACCTTTTTTCTTCGAGAAATAAATGCCTTATATATTCTGAAAGGTTTTGCGAGCTTTTTAACATCTCACGAGGCCCAAGACCGCGTTGCACCAAAAAATTCCTGGTCAACCTGGACAACAGCAATAAAAAAGGTTTTTGAACAAGGTTATCCCCAATAGCTGAAGCGGTCATGACCAATCCTTGTTCAAACAAAGCATAGTTGATCAATCCTGTATCCATTATTATATCCCGGTGGTTGGATATATACAAATAGGAATCTCCACTTTTTAATCTCTCAAATCCGCTATAGGTTAATCCTTCAGAGCTTTTTTCCAATACTTTTTTTACCGAAAAATAAATCACCTTAGTTTGAAAATCATGGGTAGAATGGCACGATGCTACTACCTGTTCAATTTCTTTAAACGTTTTTTCGGGAAAGGTAAATTGAAGCAAAGCTTTGACCATAGGATGGTTAACATACTTATAAAGTGCAGGTTGCACTTCCTGATCATGGAAAAATCTTATTTTTTCAAAGTTAATCACGTAGATTTTTTAGTTGGCTGAACAAATGAACAAAATTAAAAATTAAATCTTTGTATTACACGCCAAATATATTTTTAGAGTTTTCTGTGGTAATTGCAGCAACTTCTTCCAACTCCACCTCATAAATTTCGGCAACTTTTTGAGCGATCAATTTAATATATGCACTTTCATTTCGTTTTCCCCTATATGGCGAAGGTGCCAAATATGGCGCGTCAGTTTCCAAAACAATATGTTCCAGGGGAATTTCATTTAAATATTTATCGATACCACCATTTTTAAAAGTAACTACTCCCCCAATGCCCAATTTCATATTGTGAGAAAGGGCTTTTTTGGCCTGCTCATAATTTCCGGTAAAACAATGGAAAATTCCGAAGAGATTTTCGTCCTTTTCAGATTCCAACACTTCAAATACCTCATCAAAAGCATCTCTGCAATGGATCACTATTGGCAATTTATTCTTTTTAGCGAGCTGAATCTGTTGTTTAAAAGCAATTTGCTGTTGTTTTAAGAGCGATTTATCCCAATAAAGATCTATGCCAATTTCTCCAACTGCATAAAAATCCCTTTTTTGAAATTCTTCTTCAACTCTCTTCAACTCTTCCTCATAATCCATTTTTACCGATGTTGGATGCAAACCCATCATCAAAAAAATATTTTCGGGATAATCCCTTTCCAGATCATACATTGCCCGGGTGAAGGAAGAGTCTATCGCAGGAATAAAAAACCTGGATACATTTTCCTGTAGCGCTCTGTTTATAACAGCTTTCCTGTCGTGATCAAACTTTTCACTATATAAGTGAGTATGGGTATCGGTTAAAATCATAATTGTAAAAATAATTTATTTTGAACACCTATCTTTGGCAAAACAAAAAGAATGTTGTCTTTAAAAAATTTATTAGAAGAAAAAGGCTATTATCGCATCAAACTGAAATATACCGAAACCAATCATTTTGAATTGACCGCAAAAATAAACAAAATAGAAGGAAACTTTATTTTGGATACCG
>JBGSWA010000279.1:0-2889 GCA_041752645.1 Gillisia sp.
ACATTTTAGAAGTAATTGATAATGGCACTGGAATGGATGAGTATATTATAGATAATTATTATTCTAAAATAGGTTCTTCATTCTACAAGTCAAAAGATTTTTATACTCTTAAAGCAGAATCAAATGCGGAGTTTTATCCAACTTCTAGATTTGGAATTGGAATACTTTCTTGTTTTATGATTTCTGATGTATTAATTGTAGATACTAAGAGAATATATGGACCTCACAAATCAAGTAATCCGTTAAATCTAACTGTTGAAGGTCAAGAAAGCATCTTCTGGATTAAAGATGGGCATAGGGAGAAGCCAGGAACCACTACTCGACTAATACTGAGAAAAAATAAGAATCCTTGGGAGGATATGAAAGATGATAAGTTTATCCAAAACGTTGAAAATGTAATTCCTAACCCACCATTCGAAATTAATATTGAAACAACTACACATAAAAAATTAAGGAACGAGAATAGTTTTAAAGAAATGACTTCTTACTCTCTGAAAGATTATTCTTGGAATGAAAATGAAAACATAAAATTTATCGAAATTGATATTGACCGTGCTGATATAGGAATTCTTGGCTCTGCAACAGTTGCTATTTTGGAAAGTCAAGATAAGCCAGTAGAAAGTATTGAATTAAATTCTAGAGATATAGAAGTTGAAGGACAGACTTATACTCTAGAACGAGAATTGAAAATTGATATCAATTCTATTGAGGAAACTTCTAAGTCGATAACAATTAGTGACGATGGTGAAATTAGAACTGATGACTCATCTAATACTTTAGCAAAATCCAAATCCAAATTATCTTTACATGGAATCGAAATACCGTCTAGCCTTTTTCCAGAAACTTGGAGAATGAAGAACAATCAGGTGAAAATAGTTTGGCCATTTCCATTGATATTGGTAATTGACATTTTGGGAGAACGAGACTTAGATTTAAATTCCCCTAGAACAGAAATTATAATAAGCGATAAATGGACTGATTTCGAAGAAAATCTAGCAAATATTATTTGTGTGGGAATTAAAAGTTCAGTTTCAAAAGAATATTGGCACGAATTATTGGAGATTTTTGATACAGCTAAAAGTAGTGATAATTTCAAAAGAGCAATTAAAGATTTAAAGTAAAGCACGAAAGGTGAACAATGTATATAAAAAATATGCGACAGTGCTAAATTCAAGGCTTTTGGCTCATTTCAAACTTGGCATTTAAATGAAAGATTGATATTTCAAAAAAAACGCCTATTTTTCATATACTCACCCTTAAAATAAATAATTGACTAAATGCCGGAAAACTGGAAAACATATAAACTTACAGATTTAGGTACGATTGCAAGAGGGAAATCCAAACATAGGCCCAGAGATGCTTCGCACTTGTATGGTGGAAAATATCCATTTATACAAACTGGAGATGTTAAGGCTGCTAACCACCGATTGACTAAACATACACAAACCTATTCGGAAGCGGGCTTAGCACAAAGCAAGCTATGGCCGGAAAATACAATGTGTATTACTATTGCCGCCAATATTGCAGAAACGGCAATTCTTAATTACCCTGCTTGTTTTCCTGACAGTATTATAGGTTTTGTTGCAGATGAAGACAAATGTGATATTGAGTTTGTAGAGTACCTAATGCAATTTTTCAAAAAACAGATTCAAACTCACTCAATTGGATCTGTCCAGGATAATATTAATCTTGGCACCTTTCAAAGAATAGAATTTACTGTACCTCCTTTACCCGAACAAAAATCTATCGCCTCCATCCTCTCTGCTTTAGACGATAAGATCGAGCTTAACCTGCAGATGAACAAAACCCTGGAAGAAATGGCGATGGCTTTATACAAACACTGGTTTGTTGATTTTGGGCCTTTTCAGGAAGGGGAATTTATAGATTCTGAATTGGGGGAAATTCCGAAGGGATGGGAAGTAAAAAAAATGGAGGATATTATTTCAGTTAAGGATGGAACACATGATTCACCAAAAAGAACAGAGGAGGGTTATCATCTAATTACCTCAAAACATATTAAGACCAATGAAATAGACTTTTCTACTTCATATAAAATTTCAGAAACGGATTATCATAAAGTAAATCAAAGAAGTAAAGTTGAAAAGGATGACATCCTAATGACAATGATAGGTACCGTAGGTCTTTTTCATTTAGTCAATAGCGAACCCAATTATGCCATAAAAAATATAGGACTTTTTAAAACTTCAGAAAAAAAGGAGATGAAAAATTTTATGTTTCTTTTTTTTAATTCCAAATATAGCACTCAATATATCAAATCTCAATTAGCTGGTTCCACACAACAGTACTTAACTCTAAAAGTATTAAGGGCTTTTCCAGTTCTTCAACCTCCAGTGAAAGAGCTATTTAACTTTAATATCCAAATAGAGGAATTATTAAAGTTAATTGAATCGAATATTTGTGAAAACCAAACCCTAACTCAACTCCGCGACACCTTATTGCCAAAACTCATCAGCGGGGAAGTCCGCGTAAAAGACGTGGAGAAAACCTTATCTGAAGTTTTATGACACAAATGATCGAGATCACGGTGCAAAAGGCTGCCATAGAGTGCCTTCAGGAGTTGGGATACACTTATAAAGAGGGCAATTCCCTGCAGCGGGATTTAAAGAAGGTAGTGCTGGAGGAGGATCTTAGGAAATTTTTAGTAAGCTCCTATCCCGGTGTTCCGGCAACCGCCATTAATGAAGCGCTTTCAGCTTTTACGCAGCACCAGGGAATGGATCTCGATCACCGCAACCGCGATTTTCATCTTAAAATGACCCAGGGGGTTTCCATTACCTGGAAAGATGCTTCGGGCAAAGAACAGGCCCGGCACCTCTACCCTATCAATTACAAGGAACCGGAGAAAAATACCTTTGTGTGTGCAGATGA
>JBGSWA010000280.1:0-3096 GCA_041752645.1 Gillisia sp.
GAAGCCAGAAGGATCAGGATAACTTATTTTGGGGAAGATCGCGGCCGGGATTTTAAAATTCTCGTAAACGGAGAAGTTATAGCCGAGGAAAATTTAAAGGGAACAAAGGGCACCAATTTTTTTGAGGTAGATTATATTATCCCAGGGAGATCAGTGAAAAATAGTAATGGAATTTTAACCATTCGCTTTGAAGCCAATTCCGGTTCCAGGACCGCTGGAATTTACGGGCTAAGATTAATGAAATGACAGAAAAAATATATAAATACAATATCATGAAACAACCCATGAAGATTTTATCAATTGCCATCTTATTTATTTCCGGTAATCTTGCATGCGCGCAGGAAAACTCCACCATAGATACAAGAGAAAAATTTAATAACCCGATCATCACTGAAAAATTTACTGCGGATCCTGCTGCAATAGTGCATAAGGATAAAGTATATCTCTATGCCGGGCATGATCAGGCTCCTAAGGATTTACATTTTTATAAGATGGATGAATGGCTCGTATATTCGTCTGGCGATATGGTAACCTGGCAGGAACATCCGGTGCCACTAAAACCATCAGATTTTAAATGGGCAAAGGGCGATGCCTGGGCAGCTGAAGTTATTGAAAAGGACGGAAAATTTTACTGGTATGTTACCGTAACCCACGGTTCAATACACGGGAAAGCTATTGGAGTGGCGGTAGCCAATAATCCTACCGGCCCTTTCAAGGATGCCCTTGGAAAAGCCCTTATTACAAATGATATGACAACCGAGAATACCGATATAAGCTGGGATGATATTGATCCTACTGTTTATATGGACGACAGCGGGCAGGCGTATTTATTCTGGGGGAACACAGCCTGCTATTATGCAAAATTAAAGGACAATATGATTGAACTGGATGGGGAGATACACAGCATTGATTTGCCAGATTTCACAGAGGCTCCTTACATTCACAAAAAGGGAGATTGGTATTACCTTTCCTATGCCACCGGCTTTCCTGAAAAAACGGCCTACGCAATGAGTAAATCCATCACAGGTCCTTGGGAATATAAGGGAATTCTCAATGAACTGGCAGGGAACAGCAATACGAATCATCAGGCTATATTGGAATTTAAAGGCAAAGACTACTATATCTATCATACCGGGGGAATTAATCCAAACGGAGGCAGCTTCAGAAGATCGGTTGCCATAGATCGGTTATACTATAATACAGATGGAACCTTAAAACGTATTATAATGACTTCCGAGGGTATTCAGAAATAAAAAGTTAACTATGAAATGAGCAGCACGGAAACACGATACAAACCCTGGGGAAGATTTGCGAATTACATAGGACCATAAAAACAATAATTAAGCAATAAGATAAGAAGTAAAGGTCAATATTGGGTATTTTTCACACTGCTTTCTCTGGGTACCTGTTTTTCTTCCGGAGCACAGGAAATACGAGTTCATGATCCAGTGGTAGCCAAACAGGGAGATACCTATTATTTATACAATACGGGCAGGGGGATTTCTGTGCACAGCTCACAAGATCTTAAGGAATGGAAGCGGGAACCTCCCGTTTTTGCTGAAAAACCCGCATGGACAGACGGGGTGGTCCCCAATTTTGAGAATCACATCTGGGCCCCTGATATTAGCCTGCACAACGGGACCTATTATCTGTATTATTCAGTTTCTACCTTTGGAAAGAATACCTCTGCCATGGGAGTTGCCACCAATACCACCCTTAATCCGGAAGATGAGGATTATAAATGGGTAGATCACGGGATCGTGGTCCAATCTGTCCCTAACAGGGATATGTGGAACGCGATTGACCCCAACCTTGTCTTTGATGATGAAGGAATTCCCTGGCTTGCCTTTGGGTCCTTTTGGGATGGGTTAAAATTGGTGAAAATGGACGGCAGTTTAAAATCGATTGCATATCCCGAAGAATGGCACACTATTGCCAGGCGCGAACGCTCCTTTGACTTGCCGGATTCTGATCCGGGCAATGCCGCCCTGGAAGCACCTTTTATTTTTAAGAAAAACGGTTATTACTACCAGTTCCTCTCCTGGGATTTGTGCTGCAGGGGAGAAAAGAGCACCTATAAAATTGTGGTGGGAAGGTCTAAGGGGGTTACAGGACCTTATGTAGACCAAAAAGGCATACCCCTGAGGGAGGGGGGAGGAACTTTACTGGTTGAAGGCAACAAAAATTGGTATGGTGCAGGGCATAACAGTACCTATACATTTGACGGCACAGATTATATGTTTTTTCACGCCTATGATGCAAATGATAAGGGTGCCCCTAAACTTAAGGTCGCAGAGCTGGGATGGGATGATGAAAAATGGCCAAAACTCAAAGAAGATGTTCTGAAATAATGAATTCTATCCGTAAAATTTTGGAACAGGATCTCTTCAATTAAAAAAAAGTTTAAAATTAAAATGAATATTAGAAATCATAAATACATCAACTCATGAAAAAAGCAATTAAAAATATAGGGTTATTATTTTTCCTTTTTAGCGTTTATATCGGGTTTGGGCAAATTAAGCTGGAAGTTAAAATAGATGAATCCACTTCAAAAATACAGCCTACGATGTATGGGATCTTTTTTGAAGATATTAATTTTGCTGCTGATGGAGGCTTGTACGCAGAAATGGTGAAAAACCGCTCTTTTGAATTTTATTTACCAAAAATTGGATGGTTGGAACCAAACAGTGACAGGCATTCTCTCAATGAGAATTCGGGGATTATTAAAATTGTAAAACATAAGGACAGTACAGGTAATAAAAGTTATGCCCACTTTACTATTAAAGATGGCAAGGGATATGAGCTTATAAATGAAGGTTTCCGCGGAATGGGGATAAAGCAGGATGCAAAATATCGCATATCTGTCATGGCAGCCAATAATCAGGGGATCAATAAGATCAATTTTCAGCTCATCGATACAAGTGGCCAGGTATTGGGAGAAACAAGTATTTCTCCAGATCCTAAGGAATGGAAAAGCTATGAGTCCCAGATTGTCGGATCGGGCACAGATGCTAAGGCAAGACTGAAGATAACTTTTGAAGGATCCGGCACCATTGATCTTGATATGATCTCCCTTTTTCCTGAAGACACCTGGAA
>JBGSWA010000281.1:0-5123 GCA_041752645.1 Gillisia sp.
ATAAATTCCTCCAGCGCTTAAAATTTCCCTGATCTCGTTGAGATTCCGGGCCTCTACAACGATCTTCAACTCCAGGTTGTGCTGCTTTAAATAGTGTTTGGTTTTATTGATCGCCGGGGTGATCCCCCCCGAGAAATCTATATGATTGTCCTTTAGCATGATCATATCAAATAATCCGAACCGGTGATTTTCCCCACCTCCAATTTTTACCGCCCATTTTTCCAATGCTCGGATTCCAGGGGTGGTTTTCCGGGTGTCCAGGATTTTGGTGTTGGTACCTTCCAGCCTCTCTACAAATTCCTGGGTTTTGGTAGCAATGGCACTCATTCTCTGCATCGCATTTAAAACCAGTCTCTCGCTCTTTAGAATAGATTGGGAGGAACCTTCCACATAAAAAATAATATCCTTTTTTTTGACTTTATTCCCATCCTCAATTAAAACATCTACTTTGAGATCTTTGTCCACAGCCTCAAAAACCCGTTTTGCAAATTCCACCCCGGCAATGACCCCGTTATCTTTAACCAGCAATTTTGCCTTGCCACGGGCAGCCTTTGGAATACAGGCCAGGGAACTGTGATCCCCTTCGCCTACATCTTCCCGGATGGCATTGCTTATTATTAATTCAATTTCCTTTTCAAATTGTGCCTGTGAGATCATTACAATGGTTATTTTTGTAAATGTAGCAAAGTAAAAGTTATAAATAAATGACCATAAAATTAGTTGGAATTGGAAAGACTGATGATCAGGCCCTTCAAAATTTAATCCAGGTGTACATCAACCGGCTTGAGTTTTACAATAAATTTGAATTTGAGTTGCTCCCGGATATAAAAAAAGCGAAGAATTTAAATGAAAATCAGCAAAGACAAAAAGAAGGGGAACTCATCCTGGGCAAGCTGATCACCTCAGATTTTGTGGTACTACTGGATGAAGGCGGAAAACTATTTACCTCTGAGGCCTTTTCAGAATATATTCAGAAAAGGCTCAACAGCGGATTAAAGCAACTTGTATTTGTAATTGGGGGGCCTTATGGATTTTCAAAGGCAGTTTACGCCCGCGCCGATGCAAGTCTTTCCTTGTCCAAAATGACCTTTTCACATCAAATGGTGCGTTTGTTTTTTACCGAACAGCTCTACCGGGCCTTTACCATTCTGAGAAATGAGCCCTATCACCATCGATGAGAATAAAAAAATTAAATCCAAGGGCAGCTCGGGGGAGGCATAAAATTTCTCAGCCCTAAAAAAATGATTCTAGGGATGCCCCATTTTACCGATAAAAAAAATAAAATAAACAGATGAAACTCGTATTTGCAACTCACAATAAAAACAAGTTAAAAGAGGCACAGGCTTTATTGCCTGATACTTTTGAGATAATATCCCTGGATAGCCTGGGGTGTTTTTCTGAAATCCCGGAAACCGCCGAAACCATTGAGGAAAATGCCATCCTGAAGGCCCAGTACGTCCGGCAGAACTATCATTTGGATTGCTTTGCAGATGACACCGGTCTGGAGGTGGAGGCCCTAAACGGAAAGCCGGGGGTATACTCCGCCCGGTATGCAGGGGAAGATAAAAACGAGCAGGCCAACAACCATAAGCTGCTGGATGCCCTGAAGGGAAACCCCAACCGCAAGGCTCAATTTAAAACGGTGATTGCCCTTGATTTTAAGCATCGCCTATATTTGTTTCCAGGGATTTGCAAGGGGACAATTACCAGGGAAAAAAGAGGGACAGCCGGGTTTGGCTATGACGCTGTATTTCAACCCGATGGAAGCGAGAAAACTTTTGCCCAAATGAATTTAGATGAAAAATCGGCTTTAAGCCACAGGGGCATGGCTTTTCGGGATCTGCTCTATTTTCTCACGAAATAGCTCATTTTCAATACTTTAAAAAATTATTTAATAAGCTGTAAACTAATGCTTACCTTTGCAACTTATTAAAATTTTATATGGATAAATTTGAACAATTAGGGTTAAATCCTGCCATTCTTAAAGCGGTCGAAGATATGGGCTTTACAAGCCCAAGTGAGGTACAGGAAAAAGCAATCCCTATTCTATTGCAAGAAGACACCGATATGGTGGCACTTGCCCAAACCGGTACAGGGAAAACAGCTGCTTTTGGTTTTCCGCTCATTCAAAAAATAGATGCCGAAAAGAAACATACCCAAGGTTTAATCCTTTCCCCAACCAGGGAATTGTGTATGCAAATTACCAACGAGCTTAAAAACTATTCAAAACATATCCACGGATTGCACACCGTTGCAATTTACGGAGGTGCGAGTATTACAGAACAAGCACGTGAGATCAAGCGCGGAGCACAAATTATTGTAGCAACTCCCGGGAGAATGCAGGATATGATCAACCGCAGGTTGGTGGATATCTCCAATATTGAATATTGCATCCTGGATGAGGCCGATGAAATGTTGAATATGGGCTTTTTTGAAGATATTACCGCCATTCTATCACATACCCCTAAGGAGAAGAGCACCTGGTTATTTTCAGCCACGATGCCCAAGGAGGTTTCTACCATCGCCAAAAAATTTATGCGCACCCCGGTTGAAATTACCGTGGGTACCAAAAACCAAGGAACATCTTCCGTATCACACGAATATTACCTGATCAACTCAAGGGATCGTTATTCTGCCCTTAAGCGTCTGGCTGATGCCAATCCCGATATCTTTTCGGTTATCTTTTGCCGGACAAAACGCGATACACAAAAAGTTGCGGAACAACTCATTGACGACGGATACAATGCAGCGGCACTTCACGGCGATTTGAGCCAGGGACAGCGCGATATGGTGATGAAAAGTTTCAGGAGCCGTCAAATACAAATGCTTGTAGCTACAGATGTTGCAGCACGTGGAATTGATGTGGACGATATCACCCACGTGATCAATTACCAACTGCCGGATGAAATAGAGATCTACACCCACCGAAGTGGAAGGACCGGAAGGGCCGGAAAAAGTGGGGTTTCCATGGTACTGGTTTCCAAGAGTGAGGTTCGCAAAATAAAGGGGATTGAGCGAATGATCAAACAAACCTTTGAACACAAGGATATTCCCGATGGAAAGGAAATTTGCAGCATTCAACTTTTTCACCTTGCAAATGATATTAAAGGCACTGAGATCAACCCGGATATAGCACCTTATCTGCCAAGTATTGAAGATGTGCTGAAGGATTTTTCCAAGGAAGAGCTCATTCAAAAGGTGTTTTCAGTTGAATTTACCAGGTTCTATAATTACTACAAAAATGCCACGAATTTAAATTCCAAAGGCCCCACCAATACCCGTGGGGAGGAAAGTTACTCCGGGGGTGGAGACAGTACACGTTATTTCATAAACGTAGGATCAAAAGACGATTTTGATTGGATGACCCTAAAGGATTTCCTAAAAGCCACCCTGGATCTTGGAAGAGATGATGTTTCAAGAGTAGATGTAAAAGAGAGTTTTTCTTTTTTCAATACAGATTCCTCCTTTAGCGAGAAAGTAATTTCAACTTTTCAGGATTTTCAACATAAGGGAAGGCGTATTAGCGTAGAAATTTCCCAGGATGGCGGTGGAGGCGGACGCTCTTCAGGACGCAAACGAAGTGAGAGGGGAGATCGGGGAGATTTCAAAAGCAAAGGAGCACCGAGATCCTCAGAATCCAGTGGACGAAGGAGATCCGGAGCCGGCGAATCAGACCATAGCAAAACTCCAGGGAAAGGAGGAAGCAGGAAAAAAAATATAGAAAGTTCTGTGAACAGGAGAAAATTAAGACGTTCATAAGAAAATAAAGCAGGGGAACTGGTTTTGGTACAATTTTTACTATACTAATTCCCCATTGCATACTACCTTTATGAAATTACTTCTATCCCTTATACTTTCATTATTCATTGGTTTTAGCGGGTTCGCCCAGAATCAGGACATTGTAACCGGAAAGGTTTTAAACGCAGCGAACGACCTCCCTTTGGAAAACGTGAACATTGTGAATTTAAACCAGGTTAAGGGTACAACCACCAGCGATTCAGGGGACTTTAAGCTACCTGCCACGGTCAACGACACCCTGTATTTTTCCTATCTGGGGTTTAGAACGATCCAGGTAAGAGTCACCAATGACTGGCTGAAATATGGAGTTGTAAAGGTAAAAATGACCGAGCTTGGAATCGCCTTGGAAGAAGTCCTGATAAAACCTATTCAGCTGACCGGGTATTTGGAGATTGACGTTAAAAATATTCCCATATACGAGAATTACCGCTACAGTATTTCCGGTCTGAATTCTGCCTATGAAGGAGGGGATTATTCCCCCAATGCCACAGCCAAAGCCCTTGGAGCTATATTTAATCCTGCAGATGCCCTCTACAACATCTTTGGAAATAACCCAAAGCAAATGCGGAAGCTTCGCCAAATGAAGGATGATGATGAGATCCGAAAATTGCTGTTGACAAAATTTGACCGCCAGACCTTAGGGGCAGTGCTCCAAATGAATCAGGTGGATATAGATGAGATCCTTGCCAGATGCAATTACTCCAAAGATTTTATGCGCAATGCCAATGACCTTCAAATCCTGGATGCAATAAATGGTTGCTATGAGGAATATAAGGTGTTAAAAAGATAATCCGAAGCAGCTCACCCCAGGGAGATATCCTCCCCGCTTGTATCCCCGCAATTTGTGCCCTGTAATTACTGGCGCCTCTGACCAAAACTGAGCTGATCGATAAAAATATAAATAGGTTTATAAGATCTTGATTTCTTTGGATTTATACCTGGCCTCCAGCGTTGTTTTTAATTTTTCTAAGCCCAATTCCAAATCCTTGCCATAGGCCCTATCAACAGGCTGGATAAGGGCAAGAACTGAAAGAGGAAAGGCAAGATATCCCTTTACCCCCCAAACCATTTTAGTCTTGTGCTCGTCAATTTCCTTTAGACCTTTATATTCGAGCAAAATCATTCTAAAGGGTTTTACAATTGAAAATTTTGTTTCAATAATTTTTCCCTGCTGGATTTTTGTGATACTTTGAGTGCCCTCATAAAATCTCTTATGCCCTTTCCAGTATAGCAGCGCATTAATTTTACCGTCTTCCCCTTTATATTTTAAAATCCCCTTATAATTATCTGCAAACCAAGGCATCCATACCTTTTCTTTTTTTAAC
>JBGSWA010000282.1:0-11688 GCA_041752645.1 Gillisia sp.
AATGAGAGGTTGGCAAAATAAAATTAACCAACCTCCCATTTATTTATTGACAACCTGGTTGTAAAATGTTATCATGCCTTTTGCAAGCACATCCTGTTTGCATGGGATTGGTATTTGCCACGCAATCGCCTATTGCAAAAACAGTGGAATTTGGATCTGGTAAATATTTACAGTTTCCAGAGCATTGTCCACCTTCATCATCTTCAGGCACCAATCCTCTAAGTACCTGTTTCATTCCCATTCTGCTAAGTTTTCCTTGAACATTCGCAAGGCTGATTTTTACTTTTTTCATTCTTTTCCAATTTTCATTAGCTCCTCTATGGACAGATTCATTTGTACGATATTCCCTTTTTTATCGAACAAAAAAGATTGCGGTATAAATTGAATATTAAACAATTGGGTAATGTCGCCATTAAAAACCTTGTAGGAGGGGGCAATGAAATTGAGCCAGGGCAATTGATCCTTAGTCAAAGCTTTTTTCCATTTATTAGTGTCCTCATCCAGGCTAATGGATATGATTTGAAGGGAATTGGTATCAAGGTCTGCATATTTTTGAGCAAGGCTAGTACTGAATGCTCTGCATGGCACACACCAACTTGCCCAAAAATCAATGAAGGTATATTTGGTAGAATCTATGATAGACCCGAGGGATAATTCTTTTTCGGTTACTGAAACTAGAGGTACTGTATTCAAATCAGGTTTATTAATGAGCCACTTGCCATTGGCAATGTAAGTTTTTAATTTTCTACCAAGTACCGTATTTAGCACTTGTTCACTAAAAATGGTAAGAGTCGTATCGAGAGTTTTCAAGGTTATATTGTCGGCACGGTTATATAATCTGTCTAGAATATGAAGACTATTCGGATACTGACGTACTAAGGATAGTACATTTCTGAGATATTCTTTATACATGTCTTCCAGCAACTGGTCTTCGCCAATATGTAAATCGTATGTACGTTGAACCATTTTTGTTTTAAAAGATGGATGATTTGAAATATTTGCAGATAAAGCAAATGGCAGAAAGTAATTTTGCTGCATAAATTCATTTTCACCTCCTTCTATTTCTATGAAATCTTTAAATTCATTCACCCTTCCACTTAAGGTTTCTCCATTAAATATTATGATTCCTGTAGTACATAATGTTTTGTCAAACTGATTTACTTGAATACTTCCAAAACTAAATTCTGGTAATTGAATATCTATACTGGTATTTAATGCGGTTGTTTTAAATTTTTGGAGAACATGATAGCTTGCTCCCAGGTAGCTGTGAAATAATTTTACCTCTATAATTAGGGAATTTGCGTCAAGGTTTAAGGTTTCTAAATTAAGTTGAATATGGGTATTAAATGGCTTTTCAATAGCCAATACTGGCTTTGCAAAGACCAAAGCAAAAAGAAGAAAAATAGCGTTTACCTTCATAAGTAGAATTTTGATTTAAGATTGGCTGAATGAAGTCTATCCCTTAGTTTTTTGAATGGTTATTGGATTTTTATTTTTTCTGCAAGGTTGGCTGTCCGGTAAATAGTGTAATTATTGGTTGTATTGTAAACATGGGAGTTCAAGAATTCTGTTAAAAATTTTGACTTTATAAAACTAGGGGTTTGGCTTTAAAAAGGATAGGGAGTTGCCTTTTTTTTAAAACCATTAACAGGATGGGGGCAAAACAGATCGAAATACCCCATTTACGGCGTAAAGCCATTGACCTGTTGCAAACTTCCTTAGGTTAGGTTTTACCCTTTATAGATGGCCTGCCAAATACAGTTTATCCCTTCTTTACCATTCAAATAAAGGCTTTTCCTGTAATTCAGCCATTTTATGGTCTGTAAAAATCTATCCTAAATATTATTAACCTGAATCCATTTCCCCGGCAATCTTTAACTTAGCGGCTTGGAAGCCTTCTTTGCTGCTTCCTTTATTTAGTCACTGTATCTAAACATCAACATGGAATCAACACCAAAATTTCGTCCCGGCGTACTCTGGGGACAGGAGGCAAAAGACCTATTTGCTTATTGTAAGGAAAATAATTTCGCCCTTCCCGGCGTAAACGTAACCGGTACCAATACCGTCAATGCGGTGTTGGAAACCGCAAGAGACGTCAATTCAGCGGTGCTGATTCAGTTTTCGCATAGCGGATCTCAGTTTTTTATTGGCAAAGGAGTAAAAAACACCAATGAAGCTGCATCTATTGCCGGGGCTATTGCCGGTGCTAAATATGTACATCAGGCGGCTTTGGCTTATGGCGTCACCGTCATTTTGCATACCGACCATTGTGCCAAAAAAATACTTCCCTGGGTAGAAGGGTTGCTCACCGAAGGCGAAAAGCATTTTGCCGAAACCGGACAACCTTTATTTACCTCCCACATGCTCGACCTGAGCGAAGAACCCATCGAGGAAAATATTGCGATATGTAAGCCTTTTCTGGAGCGCATGACCAAAATGGGTATGATCCTCGAAATTGAGCTTGGGGTAACCGGCGGCGAAGAAGATGGTGTGGATAATACCCATGTAGTTAAAGAGAAATTATACACCGAGCCCGAAGAAGTAGCCTACGCTTATGAAGAGCTGAGCAAAATCAGTCCCAACTTTACCGTGGCCGCCTCCTTTGGTAATGTACACGGGGTGTACAAGCCGGGCAATGTAAAATTAGAACCCAAGATTCTCCGCGATTCGCAGGCTTTCATTTCCGAAAAATATAACACAGGCCCCAATCCGGTTGATTTTATCTTCCATGGCGGTTCGGGCAGTACCACCGAAGAAATTCGCGAAGCCATCAGTTATGGGGTGGTAAAAATGAATATTGATACTGACATACAATGGGCTTTCTGGGATGGCATCCGCGCTTACGAAGCTGACAAGCATGGCTACCTGCAGGCACAGATTGGCAACCCCGATGGCGCCGACAAACCCAATAAGAAGTTTTATGACCCAAGGGTTTGGCTGCGCAAAGGCGAAGAAAGCATGATGGATCGTTTGAAGCATTCTTTCGAAGACCTGAACGCTACCAATAGTCTGGGCTAAAAAAAGACATATCCTACTATATACCCCATTTCTAAAAAGAGTGGGGTGTTTTTTTGCCTGAAATTTTTCAAAAAACCCCTTGAATCAGGAGAAATGGAGAATATGGACAAGTAAATAGGAATTTGGACAATATTATTTTCCGACGCTTCTGATTTGTGTCCAAAATCCTCTTTTCGAACTTTATAGCTTTGTTAGTTGGATTTTTACAAGAAAGAAACCGGGGTTCAAATTCGCTTTTTGTTCATCTATGCTTGCGTTACTCCAATTTTTTAGAAATGGCAACTGCAGCTTTTTTCAGCTGCTTATTTATATTTTCCTGATTTTGCGAAATGTATCTGCTTGATGGCACAAATACACTTAAAGCTGCTACCACCTTTCCTTTTATGGTAATCGGGACTGCAATACCCATGGTATGATGAATAGATTCGTAAACTACGAAACCCTGGTTTCTGAAAATTTCCAGGTCTTTTTGCATTCCTGCCAAGGTTTGTCCACCGGGCCAAAGGTTTTTTGGGGGAAATCCTTCTGCTTTTAAAAAATTATCCAATTCTTTTGGAGTTAGGTAGGCGATCAGGACTCTGCCTGTGGCTGTTTTGTATACACTATCTACTGGTATGGGGTTCACAATTAAGGTGTGATTGCATTCTACCCTGTGTATAATCATCCGCTTATTGTTCTTTAGAATCGCCAATATGCAGGTTTCATTTAACTGCCTGGTAATACCCTCCATCATATCTTTAGCAGTGGCAGTTAAATCCTGCTCATAGGAGGTATTACCTGTGAGCTTGTAGGAAGCCATACCAAGCTTGTAGCCTTCTTTTCTACTTACCTGTTCCAGATAATTTTTATCAACAAGCGTTTTTACAATATTTGCTGCAGTAGGTTGGCTAAGTCCGGTGTGCTCGGCAATTTTTATCAGTTGTACCGGCTTATTTTCATGGCTTGCAATAAATTCCAGTATGTCTATGGCCCTCACTATAACTTGAATCATCTAATAAAAATTGAAAATTTGAATTCAATATTATGAAATTATTGATTAGAGTTCAATAATTTATAATTTTTATATTCAGAGGGTACAATTAAAATTCTTTTGTAGGAAGCTATTTATATTATCTCCTGATTAGGGTCATATATAAGGTAAAACAAATCTGCAGATTCCGCAATGCTGTAAATATTTTTTAACCCATCCACTATGTAAAAGCTGGTTGCAATCAGTGGACCCTTTGTGATATCTAAATGGAAAAGGGGCTTTTCACCTGAAAAAATGAAAGTAAAGAAGGCTTTTAATGAAGGATTGGTACCCGGGTTTTGATCGGAATGGCTTAAAAGGTTTGGAATATAGAGCCAAAAAAGACCCTGAATAAAATATAAAAATAATAGTGAAAGCCTTTTGCTTAAAAAGCAGATTATGATGAATCAAAATATGAATGACTTTTTCTATAAAAAATATTTTTTGGTAGTTTAAAAAACAACTATATCTTTGATAATGTAAAATTTATATTCAATTATATTGAATTATAGATATTTTGCCAAAATTAAATGCCATATGAAAAATTACAGATTCCATCTATTGGTTTTTGGTGCAATATTACTCTTATTTGGTAGTGTAAACGCACAACAAAAAGTAACAGGGTTAGTATCAGGGGCTTCCAATGATCCCCTTGAAGGAGTTACCATTACTGAAAAGAACACCAGGAATGTAGTTATTACATCAAAAACGGGAGAATTTGCCATCGACTTATCTACCTCAAAGGCCGTTTTGATATTTTCTTACTCCGGGTATTTAGAAAAGCAGGTTACAGTGGGTACCCAAACACGTATTGAAGTTTCGTTGGATATTGATTACCAAAAAATGGAAGATGTAGTTGTAGTAGGCTATGGAAGACAGAAAAAGCTTACAAGTGTGGGTTCTCAGTCATCGGTGGGAACCAAAGAACTCACCCAATCTCCGGTAGCCAATATCAGTAATTCTTTAGTAGGTCGTATGACTGGTTTGTTTGCAGTACAGGGTAGTGGCGAACCGGGTAATGATCAATCACGGATATTAATACGGGGTATTGGTACTTTCTCGGGTAATCAGGGTCCTCTTATTTTAGTTGATGGAATTCAGGTCGATTTTTTTAATAATATCGATCCCAACGAAATTGAAAATATAACGATTCTTAAAGATGCCTCATCCACTGCAGTATTTGGTATCAGAGGAGCAAATGGTGTTATATTAATTACCACAAAAAGAGGTAAAACAGGGGCACCTACTGTAAGTTTTACAACCAACACCGCATTCAATAGTTTTACAAGTATCCGTGAAAGGATGAATAGTGGTGATTATGCTACTTCATTTAATAAGGCGCTCGAAAACGATAGCTATTTAACAGGAGGTACTTTTACACCTCGTTTCAGTGAAAGTGATATTGATAAATATAAGTCGGGTGAGGATCCATTGTTTTTTCCTAATGTAAACTGGTACGATGAAATGCTCAAGAAAACATCCTTGCAGCATCAATACAACCTGAACATAAGAGGAGGAACAGACAAAGTAAAATATTTTATTTCAGTCAGGAAGGCTTATTTAAAAATACAGAAATATCTGATGGGTTTGATGCACAAATAAGATATAAGCGATATAATTTTCGTTCGAATTTGAATTTTGATGTATCAAAACAATTCAAAATTGCCATTGATTTATCGACTCAATTGGAAGATAGGTCCGGCAACAATGCCAATACCTCTACAATAATGAATTGGCTCGCTTTGGCTAATCCTTTGGGTGCTCCTTCTACCAGTCAAACGGGTAACCGGGTTGTAACAAGTCTTAATGGGACGGGTGGAAATAATCCTTATACTTTTTTGCTTGCAGAAGGCTATAAAAGAGATTTCAGAAATTTACTAAACGGATCTGTTCGATTAGATCATAAGCTTGATTTTATTACAAATGGTTTAAATATTCACGGGATTGTTGCCTACCAAAATTATAGCCGTCAGTTGGATATTTACCGCAAGCAACTCATTACCTATCGGGCGGACAGACTTCCTGACAATTCGGTTTTATTTGCCCAGCAGGGAGATGATCAACCTTTATTATTTTCAAGCTCTAATCCAAATACAAGTCAAAGAACAACCATTGAACTGGCTCTTGATTACAAGAGAACATTTGGAGACCATACAGTTACCGGACTATTATTGTACAATCAGTTAAAAACAGTTGATCCATCATTCGCTTTTGGGGTTCCCAATGGCTATCAGAGCTACGTTGGCAGGGTTGTTTATGATTATAAAAACAAATACCTCGCTGAATTAAGTGGCGCTTATAATGGTACTGAAAACTTTGCTCCGGGAGAACGTTTTGGATTTTTTCCATCCTTTTCTTTAGGTTGGGTGCCAACTGCTGAAAAGTTTTTTCCAAGAAATAACATATTAACCTTTCTGAAAATAAGAGGAAGTTTTGGAGAAGTGGGAAATGATCAGTTAAGCGGAGATTTTTTAACGAACCCGAATAGCCGCTTTTTATACAGACCTACCGCTTATTCAACCAATGGAACTTTCCCTAATTCTACCGCAGGATTTTATTACTTCGGGGAAGTAGGCAGTAACTATGCCAGATACAACGCTATTCGGGAAGGAAGGTCGAATAATCCATTCCTTACCTGGGAACGAGCGCAAAAAACAAATCTTGGTATAGAGGCTAATCTTTGGAAAGATAGAATTATGGTTGTTGTTGATATATTTAGTGAAGAAAGAGATAATATCCTCGCTGTTCCACAAACAGTATCAAGTTTGGTGGGTACCGCATTGCCTGCTCAGAATTTAGGTAGAATGAAGAATAAAGGTTATGAAGTAGATGTAACCTATCGAAATAAAATTAAAGACTTCAATTATTGGGTAAAGGCAAATGTGTCTTATGCAACCAATATCATTTTATTTCAGGATGAAATTACCAGGCTTTTTCCTTACCAACAACGGACCGGTCAGAGGTTTGGACAAATTTTCGGATACATATCTGAAGGCTTGTATAATTCCTGGGAAGAGGTAAATGATCCTAAAAGACCTGTGTCCACTTTTGTGGGTTCTAATAGGATTCAACCCGGCGACATAAAATATCGTGATGTAAATGGAGATGGTATCATTAATTTTTTGGATGAAGTACCTATTGGTAAGCCAACAATACCTGAAACAATTTTTGGATTTTCTCTTGGAGCTAATTGGAAGGGCTTTGATTTATCTGTATTATTTCAGGGAGCTACAAATGTTTCCATTAATTATAGTCGTCTTGCAGTTCAGGCATTCTATGATGTTAATCCGGCATCTGCCGCTGAATATTTATTGGAAAGCTGGAGTCAGGAAAGATTTGATGCCGGTTTGCCCATAAATTTTCCAAGACTTTCGGTAGGTAACGGAACCAATGGATTTACCCACAATACACAAACCTCAACCTTCTTTGTAGAGGATGCCAGCTATGTAAGGCTCAAGAATATGGAAGTGGGATATACGCTTACTGATAATGTTTTGAAAAAAGGAAAAATTAAATCATTAAGGGTATATGTAAATGCTAATAATCTGATAACCTGGACGAATGTATTACAGGGAATTGACCCTGAGACACCAAATCTTGGTGCGAATTTTGAACCCTATCCACTGGTGCGTACGGTAAACGTGGGTGCTAATATTACTTTTTAATATATTAATAATTGCTTGTATGAAAAGGAATCATTTATTTATTGTAGGAATCATAATAAGTACATTAATAGGATCTTGTACTAAAATAGAAGATTTTTTAGATAAACCACCCGGTATTGATCTGAATGAGGATATTGTATTTTCAGCACAGGTTGAAACGGAAAAATATGTAGCCACCCTTTATCAGTTTGGCATGATTTCAGTGTTCCCATTCAGAGGCGCTGATGTAGGATTTGGAGGTAATTTGCCTTCAAGCAACGGTGGATTTAGTTTTAATATGAGCTCTAGTTTGTTTGGCACTACCGATGAAGCAGAAGCTTCCGAGGGTTTTGCAGCGGAGCAAGCATGGAATAACGGAGGTTTAACCCCTCAAAATATTGTACCGACGCAAGATTATCGTTATCATCTTCGATGGATGGGCATTCGGGTTGCAAATATTTTACTTGAGCGAATAGATGAAGTACCAGATGCAAGTGTAGCATATAAAGACATGGTAAAAGGGGAGGCATTGTTTATCAGGGCTCTCAATAATTTTGAAATGTTTAAGAGGTATGGAGGCTTTCCAATTGTAAATAAACGTATTGTAACCTTCGAGGATTCCAAGGTACCCAGAAGTACGCTTGAAGCTGGTGTAAATGCAATCATAAAAGATTGTGATGAAGCCTTTGATAAATTGCCTTTAGTACAACCTTCTTCTTTTACAGGCAGGGCACAGAAAGGGGCAGCATTAGCTTTAAAAGCCAGAGTATTGCTTTATGCGGCAAGTCCTTTATTCAATACGAATAATCCTCCAATAAGTTTTGGAAATACGGAAGATGATAAATTATTATGTTTTGGAAATTTTGATAATAACCGGTGGAAATTAGCAGTTGATGCGGCAAAAGCAGCGTTGGATTGGTGCGCTGCAAATGGTTATGCCTTAATTGATGACCCTGCAAAAAGGATACCCGTTATAACGCCAGGACAAAGGGTGGATGGTAATTACAGAACGGCATGGGAGATACCTGACAACCGGGAGATAATATTATCGTGTAAAATATATAATACTCCCAAAAATGCCTCCCAGTTTCCTTCACAGTATGTACTTCCTCGAAGTGATTATGTTCCTAATAGTGGTGGTTTTTGGACTGCCCCAACGGTTATATTCAATTTTGTACGTAAATACGAAAAAAGAGATGGAACACCCCAAACATGGAATCCCGCCGGTGGCAATGATTTGGTACAGAAGTATGCAGAGTTAGATCCAAGGTTCCATCAAACAGTGTGTTATACCGGTGCAAGGTTACATTCAGGTGCAACACGTGTACAAATTTGGGAAGGTTCAGTTTCTGACAAGGCCAGATGCAAGGGTGGATTTTGGTTGTTAAAGCATATTCCTGATGCTATTACACAAAGTGGACAGAATTTTAATAATCCTATTTTCAGAGTAAATGAAATGTTGCTTAGTTATGCCGAAGCACTTAATGAATTTAGCGGCCCAACCAGCGAAGCCTATTCAGCAATTAATCAAATTAGAAACCGTTCAGGGATGCCAAACCTTCCTTTAGGTCTTTCAAAGGATCAATTTCGCTTAAGGGTACAAAACGAGAGGGATATTGAACTCGCTTTCGAAGATCATCGATTAAGTGATCTCAGACGTTGGCGTATTGCTCAAAATGATGGTGTGATGCAAGGTGATTTTTGGGGACTTGAAATTAACAGACTTAATATGGCAACTCCTTTTCCTACCGAATTTAGCTATACACCATTTGTTTTTGAAAGAAGAACATTCCCTAATCAATATTATTATTTCCCCTACGATAATAATGAAGTACTAAAGGGAAACTTAAAACAAAATCCAGGTTGGTAATTCCTGTAATATAATCCTGCAATTTCCAAACTATTAAATGAAAATGACTTGTCCATGAAAAATTATATTAAATCTTTTAAAATAGCACTTGTCTGGGTTCTTACAATCTTAGTAGGACAGTTATATGCACAGGTTCAGGTGGATGATACAGTTGTTTTAGCTAAGGCAGGATATAAAGAGAAAAATATTGGCTTTGGTGTTCAAAAGGAAGATATTATTACGAGTTCGATAAGCACCCGAAAAGGGACTGAATTGAGAACTGCATTTACCAATAATATAGGAAATACCCTTAATGGCCGTTTTCCTGGGTTAACTGTAAATCAGGGGGGGAATGAACCAGGCGCAAACAACCCGGGACTTTTTATCAGGGGGGCTAATACTTTTGGATTTAATCAGACACCTTTAATAATAATTGATGGTTTTATTGGTGATTTTACCCAAATGGTACCGGAAGAGATAGAAGACATAACCATTTTGAAAGATGCCTCTGCAACAGCCATCTATGGAATGCGGGGTGCCAATGGAGTGGTGCTGGTAACTACTAAAAAGGGAATTATCCAACCCTTAGTGGTAAGTTTTAGTGCCCAATATGGGATACAGCAAGCTACAGCTTTGCCCAAAATATTAAATGCGGGTAATTATGCGACTTTGTACAATGAAGCCTTGGTAAATGATGGATTACCACCCCTCTACGCTCAAGCAGATCTGGATTTGTACAGAAATGGGAATGATCCTGTTTTTCATCCTGATGTGGATTGGTATGATCAGGTATTTAGAAAATCGGCTCCACTTGCAAATTATAATTTGAATTTTAAAGGCGGTAATAGTACAGTTAAGTACTTCGCAATGCTAAATGGGTTAACATCTCAGGGATTATACAATAACTTTAAGGACGAAAATGAAGAAAGCAGCAATTCAAAGTATAACTTGTTTAATTTCAGAGCAAACCTGGATATTACAATAAGTAAAAATTTATCAGCCCAGCTTAACATTGGTGGAAGTGTTGAAGAAAAAGCTAATCCCGGAGATCTGACAACAGGAGGAAATTTAAATTTAATAGACAGGATTCCTCCCGGAGCCTTCGCTGTTTATAATCCAAATGGTACCTATGGTGGAAATGCTACTTATAACGGTAATCCATTGGGGAATGTAATTAGTACAGGCTTTTCTACCTCTACCGGAACAAACCTTCAATCCAATTTAAAACTTACTGAAAAACTGGATTTTATTACACAAGGCTTAAGTTCCAGTATAGCCGTCTCGTTTAATAGTTATTATCTTTCTTCTTCAAATAAAAGAAAAGGATATCAACGCTCCAGTGTTTCTTTAAATTCCAACGGGGATACTGTTTATACACCTTTTGGACAAAATACAAGTCTGACTCAATCCAATTCTGTCCTTGACCGTTTTAGAAATAGTTCAGTACAGGCCTCTTTGAATTACGAAAGGACTTTTGGAAAGCATGAATTTTCCGGATTGGTATTGTTCAACAGTGATAATAACGATATTAATCGCAATTACCCAAATACAGATGCGGCTAATCAAGCTTTTCCCTATAAAACCAATGGTTTAGGGTCAAGGTTTACGTATGTAAATAACCGAAAATATATCGTAGAATTTTCTTCTTCATATATGGGGGCGGAAAGTTTTCCTCCCGGAGACAGATACGGTTTTTTTCCTGCCCTCTCTTTGGGTTGGGTTGCTTCTAAAGAACAATTTCTTGTTTCAAGTCAGGTAATCAATTTCTTAAAAATTCGGGCATCCTATGGTCAGGTAGGAAATGAGTATATAGGAGGTCAGCGTTTTGCATTTAATCAAAGGTATCCTGCTACCGGCTCGTATGTATTGGGCACAGGCAATACAAATGCATTTGGTTTGGCAGAAGGCAGGAGAGCAAATGAAAGTGTTACCTGGGAAAAAGATTTAAAAGCAAATCTTGGTATTGAGGCTCAATTGGGTAATCGCTTTGGAATCATTTTAGATATATATAATAATAACCGTAGTGACATCCTTGCATCATCCAACGGTGTTTTACCACAGTTTTTAGGATACAATGGTTATCCTGATTTAAACATTGGTGAAGCCACAAATAGCGGGTTTGAATTTTCGATTAGTTACCACAATGTTGAGAAAAGTGATTTACAATT
>JBGSWA010000283.1:0-5496 GCA_041752645.1 Gillisia sp.
GATGATATTAATTGATATCATCTGAAATGAAAAAGCCCTAAAACTGTTAGTTTTAGGGCTTTTTGTGTTTATTTGATAGGTAACTAGCGGAGAAAGAGGGATTCGAACCCCCGGAGGTGTGACCCTCAACAGTTTTCAAGACTGCCGCATTAAACCGCTCTGCCATTTCTCCTTTGCCTTTTCAAAGCAATGCTTTGCTTAGGCGGGTGCAAATATAACAAGGTTTTATAATTTCTCACAATTAATTAAGGGGTTTTTTTAGCTTATTTTTTTTAGGGGTTATTTAACCCAATTAATGTACCCTTGGGATCCCTCTGAATTTCATATCTTTATGCTAAATAATAAAGATCTTCCCTATGAAACAATTTTTACTGCCAATATTCTGCTTATTTACAATGCTCAATCTTTATTCCCAAGAAAACGAACTCGAAAAATTGATGAGCCAGGATTGGGCAAATCTTAAAAAATATTCCGCAGAGAATGAAAAACTAAAAAGTGAAGTCTCTGGAAATACAATTGTTTTCATGGGAAACTCAATTACCGAGGGCTGGGTTGCTGCCAGTCCTGAATTTTTTTCTGATAATAATTATATAGGCCGGGGAATAAGCGGACAAACAACCCCGCAAATGCTTGTTCGGTTTACACCGGATATCTTAGACCTTCACCCAAAAGCGGTGGTCATTTTGGCCGGCACAAACGATATCGCAGGAAATACGGGGTTTTCATCAGTAAAGATGATAACCGACAATATCAAAGCCATGGCACAACTGGCTGTAGCAAACGATATTAGAGTGATCATATGTTCTGTTTTACCAGTATTCGATTACCCTTGGAGAAAGGGACTTGCCCCGGCTGACAAAATTGAAGAGACCAACCAATGGCTCAAGAAATATGCCCTGGATAATGGCCATGTTTACCTGGATTATTACAGGGAGATGGTGGATGAAAAGAAAGGCTTAAAAAAAGAATTCTCCGAAGACGGGGTTCATCCCAATCATAAAGGGTATTCAGTGATGGAACCTTTGACAAAAACTGCAATTCACAAAGCATTAAATCGACCAAATTAATATTATCGGCAAATTTTGTAAATTTTAGAAATGATCCTAGAATTTTGATTTGCAATCCTGAATTTTTCAACTGAGCTTAACTTTTCAGGAAAGCTCGGGGATTTCAAAACTTTCCAAAATAACATATCGAATTAAACTACCGCTTTTTGAATGTCGAAATAAAAATTTTGGCCCAAAACTTGTATCTTCCATCGCTAAATAGACCACTGATAAATTATGAGCAAAATATTTTTATTCGCCCTTTCCATAAGTTTTTATAGCTGTATGGGACAGCAATCCAAAGAACTCGTCAATGTCGATGAAATGGATTTTGCTAACACCATTACAGCAAATGAATTAAAGGAACATCTTTACATTTTTGCGAGTGACAATTTTGAAGGCCGCGAAACTGGTGAGCCCGGACAGAAAAAGGCTGCTGAAGACCTCAACACCGAATACATAAAACTCAACATTCCCTCTCCGCTTGGGAATGAAGATTATTTTCAGGAAGTTCCGGCATCTGTTTTTAGCGGTGATATTAAGGATTCTGAAAATGTAGTGGCTTTTATTGAAGGAAGTGAAAAACCTGAGGAAATCCTTGTGATCTCTTCCCATTATGATCACGTGGGAATTGATGAAGAAGGAAACATCTTTAACGGGGCCGATGATGATGGGTCCGGAACTGTTGCGATCCTGGAAATTGCCGAGGCATTTATGGAAGCAAAAGCAAGTGGCTTTGGCCCAAAACGCTCCATCTTATTTTTAAATGTAACCGGGGAAGAAAAAGGTTTGATCGGATCTAAATATTATACGGATAACCCGATATTTCCATTGGCACAAACCGTTGCTAACCTCAACATAGACATGATTGGAAGAAGTGACGTAGCTCACCAAGGAAATAACAATTATGTATATTTGATAGGAAGCGACAAACTGAGCACCGAACTGCACAATTTAAGCGAAGAAGTAAATTCAAAATACATGAATATGGATTTGGATTATACTTTTAACGATGAAAATGACCCCAACCGTTTTTATTACCGAAGTGATCATTACAATTTTGCAAAAAACAACATTCCCATTATATTTTACTTTAACGGTGTTCACGAAGATTACCACAAAATGACAGACACCCCCGATAAAATTGAATATGAACTGTTGACCAAACGTGCCAGGTTGATCTTTCTTACCGCCTGGGAGATTGCAAACAGGCCAGAACGCCTTTTAGTGAATGCACCTGAAACCGGTACTCCTTCCGCTGAATAAACTCACTTAAACCCTACATAATCTAAAGGCTGCCTGATCTCTCAGCCAGCCTTTTAAATTTAGGTCATTTGCCTTCCGATTCAAGGTTTATCTTCTCATTTTGTTCACTCTTCCCCCGGGTCTGTTTCTCAAATATCAAGAATAATTTCTTCTATCTGGTCATTCCATAGTATCGAGGATTACATCAATATCTTTTTCCGTAGTATCGGGGTTTATAAAACAGAAACGGGAAACGGTTTCAAATTCCCCGTTGGTTTTCCATTTAGTCGGAGTCACCAGGGCCACTCCATCCCGGTGGTTTTTATAGGTCCATTCCCGGTATTGCTCCGGGGTCCATCCTTTTCTGCGGTATAAAACCACCGATAAACTCGGGGGCCTTACCAGTTCGAGATAAGATCTCTCCTCAATTTTTTTGGCGGCAATCTGGGCCAATTCAATTCCGCGTTCAATGGCAACCCGGTATTTATCGGTCCCGTGCATCGCTAGGGAAAACCAGAGAGGCATTCCCCTTACCCTTCGCGTTAATTGAATTTGATAATCGGCCGGATTAAAGCCGATTGCGCCCTCATCCTTGAATATTTCCAGGTAGGAGCCTTTTTGGGAATGCGCGTTTTTCGCCAATTCCATATTCTTATAGATCACGGCCCCACAATCGTAAGGGGAAAACAACCATTTATGCGGATCTATGGTTACACTGTCTGCCCTCTCAATTCCGTCAAACAAATGCCTCACTGATTTTGCGGCGAGTGCTCCCCCTCCGTAAGCGCAGTCAATATGAAACCAGAGCTTTTCCTTTTCACATACCCCGGCAATTCCATCCAGGTCATCTATAATTCCGGCATTTGTGGTTCCTCCTGTCGCCACCACGGCAAAAAGTCGGTTCCGGTCCTTTTCTTCCAGTTGATTTATGGTGGTCTGAACCTCTTTTCCTGTAAGGTTCTCCCCTTCACAGTGAATCAGTAACATATCTGCGTCAATTACCTTTGCCATCGCCTGAACCGAGCTATGAGTCGCATCAGAGGTGATCAACAAACCTTTTAGCCCGGTATTATCTGTCCTTCGGCTTCTCCATTCTTCACGGGCAGCTACTATGGCTGAGAGATTGGCCGCAGTCCCGCCGCTGGTAAACACTCCAAAGGTGCCTTTAGGCATTCCTGTCAAGGAAACCAGCCACTTCATTGCCTGATTTTCGCAAAAGATCCCGCCGCCACCTTCCATCCAATAGGCGCCGTGAATACTGGATGCGGAGGTTACCAAATCGAACATGATTGCGGCCCGTGTAGGTGCTGCCGGAACAAAAGCCAAATGCCTCGGATGATCTATTGGAACGGTAGCCTTTACCAAAACATCACGAAAAAGCTTAAATGCAGCCTCTCCCCCAATACCCCTGGGAGTGACGGTCTCCCCCACTATTCTTAAAAGATCTTCTTCTTTTTTAGGGGCTCCCAGTTCCGGGGTAACATTTGAAATACGGTCTATGGCATATTTCATGACATCAAGGGTCATTTCAACCAGATCCATATCTATGGTGTGCATTTTATTCTTTTTCAAAACTGATAATTTTAAATTGTAATTCTAAAGGATTTAAATTTTCGATGAGTGCCGGAATTAAATCTTCTCCGTATTCCAAATACATCTCCGAAAAATTGACTTGTCGCTCCTGCAGGCTTTTATTTGGAAACAATTCATTCTGTAGTGCCGTTATCCTGGAAACCTCATCTTTGAGCTTACGCCTTTGTGCTTTTAAAAGTCGTTTCTCCAAATGATCCAGCCCTTTTAACTGTTTTACCTCCTCGGCTTTTACGGCATTTAAAAAGGTCCTGTCCGTTTGCTCTGCCAAGGTGTACATTTGCTGAAACTGTTGTATCAGATGTTCTTTCTGAGGGGAAAAATCTATATCGATGTTCGAAATTTTTCGCACCTTTCTGTTGATCAGCTCGTGTTGTTTCAGGAAAAGCTCCGCCTGTGAAATGTCGAGTTTTTGTCGTTTTTGATTTTGCCTGTCGGTCTCTATCAAGGCCGAATTCCGTAGCAATAAGATCGGAAAAGGAACCTGCACCGCCTTGAAAAATTCTTTTAATTCAAACCAATATGCCAGTTCTCCCCCACCGCCTATATAACACAAATTGGGCAAGATGACTTCTTCATAAAGCGGCCTTAGCATCACATTCGGGCTGAAACATTCTGGATGTTTATGGAGCTCCTTTAGGATCTCTTGGGGGCTCCAGGATAATTGGGTGGTATTGACATAATACCTTCCCTCCTGCTCTATGATGCGCTCCCTTAACCCGTTTGCCAGGTAAAACAAATTGATCTCCCGGGGGTTTACCTGCACTCCGTATCCCAGTTCTTTTAAATTTTCAGTGAGCCCTCCGGTGGTTTTATAGGAGATATGTTCGGTGAGTTCCCGTTCCATATAGGGCAAAAATTCTCGTTTTAAATGCTGGTTATCGGCGTCCAGGATCACCAAACCATAATCCTTAAACAGCTCATTGGCTAAATAAAAGGTGGCATCGGTAAGATTTGAATGATCCAAATAGGCATTTTTAAACAGGTTTTTTAATCTCTCGGCATTTCGGCTGTTCCCAATTTCTGCTGAAAAAAGCTCAAAAACTTCCGTTAAACCCTCGGTGTCTAAATTCCCAACCGCATCTTTCCCGGCTCCTGCCTGATGGCTGTTCCATTGAAATTTTTTCCCTTTGAGGTTAAAGAAATTGATCTCCTCAAAATCGTGATCCTCCGTGGCCATCCAATACACCGGAACAAAATGAGCTTCTGAATATTTTTCGTTTAATTCTGAAGCTAAATTGATGGCAGAAACAATTTTATATAAAAAATAAAGCGGACCGGTGAATAAATTGAGTTGATGCCCAGTGGTAACGCTGAAGGTGTTTTCTTGTGAAAGGGATTCGATATTTGTCAATACAGCATCAGAAACCTCCAGTTTTTGGTATTGGAGTTTTAATTCCCTCACCAAAACAGCTCTTTTTTCAGGCTTAAAAAATGCCTGTTTCTCCTCCATCTGGGCCTTAAAATTATCGAGGTTGGGAAACCTGTTATAAAAGGGTTTTAGGGTCTCCTTTTTATCCAGGTAATCGCTGATAAGGGGAGTAAAATAATTGGTTTCTTTATAGGTAAGACAGTCTTTAGGCATAGATTTACTTTAAAAAAGCAAAGATACCTA